>REEU01000127.1 GCA_007694905.1 Gammaproteobacteria bacterium
CGGCGGCTGGGAGGCCTAGAGGCCGGCCAGCGCGACCTGGTTCACAGCGCACGGCTTGACGACCGCTCCCCTTCACGGCATCGTCGTCGCGCACAATCGTGCTCCGATCATATAGAGGAGCGTCATGCTCAGGAGGAAGAGATTCATGAAATCCATGTGGAAAGGGACACTGGCGGCCGTCGCTGCGGGGGTTGTACTGTCCGGCTGCGCGACCACCGGTTCGGTTGCAGAACTCGAGTCCCGGATCTCGACCCTCGAAGGGTCAATGAGTCGGATCGAGAGCACGGCGAATGAGGCCATGGCGGCATCACGTCGCAGTGAAGATGCCGAGGCACGGCGCCTTGCCCAGCGCGCTCTCACCGAAGCCCAGGAAGCGAACGAGCGGATTCGGCGCATGGCCGATACCTGCTGCGGACCCAAGTAAGACTCTTCGAAACGGTCAGCCCGGCCGGGAACTACCCGGCTGGGTTTCAAATCAGTCTGCCGATGCCAACTTGCGGCGGGTGCCCACCACGACCGGCACACCGCGAGCTTCGCGTGCAACCTGTTCAGCCAGATCCCAGTCCACGACCTCGTCAGCGCCTGCGCCGGCTCGGGTCAACTCCCTGACCATGACGGTCAACCCTTCGTGTTCGAACTCCTCCAGCGGCCGATGGGCCTCCATGACGAGCTCGTCACCGTTCCATCCGATCTTGTAGGGTGCATGGACGATGCGAACCGTCGTGCCGACCGGAATCTCCCACACGAGTCGCTCGATGTCCTCCGGGTAGAGTCGCAGACAGCCGTGGCTGACCCGTGTCCCGACGCCGAAAGGCTGATTGGTCCCGTGAATGAGATAACCCGGCGCGGACAGCAGCAGGGCGTATTCACCCAGCGGATTGTCGGGCCCGGGAGGCACGACCCGCATCAGTTCGACGCCCCGTCGCGCGTACTCTTCGCGCACCGAAGCAGGCGGCGTCCAGTTAGGCTGTTCGATACGATCGGTGACCCGCGTCTCGAGGACAGGCGTGCGAAAGGCGGCGCGACCGATACCGACCGGCGCCGTGAGCACCCGGTCCTCCCCGGGCGGGAAGTAATAGAGCCGGTACTCGGCAAGATTGACGATGACGCCTTCCCGCGGTCCTGGCGGCAGCACGAACGCGATCGGCAACCGGATCTCCGTACCCTCGCCCGGCAGCCATGGGTCCACCCCCGGATTGGCACGACTCAACTCCTGCACGCCCAGGCCATGCTCGCGGGCCAGCCGCACGAGCGTGTCCTCGTGCTGGGCCCGTACGGTGAAGACATCACCGACGATGTCGGAGCCATCCTCGGGCAGCGGGTACTCCCGGACGCCATGGGCGAACATGGGCCAGAGCAGGACAATGAACGGCGCGCAGCGGCCAAAATTCAGCGCTCGCGACGCGACGGCACGAATGAACGGTTTCAAAATGGCAGTGATCCGGCAGTTGGAGGAGCGTAGTGCGACGGAAGCACACACTTTACCGCAGCAGCGGCCTTCGGGTAGACCCCTTCGGACCGGCATGGGTTCCCTTGCCGCCGCCCTGCCTCCAGCGCAGCGCAACGTGTCCCGGCTGAGTGGCGGCCCGGGTGTGCACGGGATGAGGCCATGCTGAGGCGCCTGTGGCGCTGGCGCGAGGATCGCGCGCTGGCTCGATTGCACCTCGAGGAACACTGGGATGCCATCGCAGCTTCATGGCCTCCGGCGGCTCGCTATCGTGGTGCCGCCCGCGCCCGCCTGCGTGACACGGCGCTGCGCTTCCTGCTCCGCAAACAGTTCGTCCCGGGTGCGGACCTGGAGTTGAACGACCGCATGCGCATGCTGGTCGCGACGATGGCTGCAGTGCCGGTGCTCGGGCTCGATCTCGACTGGTACCGGGGCTGGAGCTCGGTGGTGATCTACGAAACTGCATTCGTACCCGACGGGGAGTGGGAAGACGAGTTCGGAATCGTACACGCGGCACATGAACCGCTGAGCGGAGAAGCCTGGCCCCAGGGTCCAGTGATCCTGTCATGGGCCGACATACTCGCGGCCGGTGGCCAGGAAGGCTACAACGTGGTCATCCACGAAATGGCCCACAAGCTGGACATGCTGGCGGACGGCCCGAACGGCGCACCACCCCTTCATCGCGACATGAGCCCGGCGCACTGGCGACGCACGTTCACCGCGGCCTGGGACCGGCTTCATCAGGCAGCGGAGCAGAATCGTCCGCTGCCGGTGGATCCCTATGCCCTGGAGGACAGCGGCGAGTTCTTCGCCGTCCTCAGCGAATGCTTCTTCGAAGCTCCCGAGCGGCTGGCGACCAGCCTGCCAGAGGTGTTCGCCCAGCTGAGCGCCTTTTACCGTCAGGACCCCCGCAGCGGATCGCTGCGGAGCGTCGGCACGTTCTGACCCTCAGGCGGCTGCGAAGTCACCGTACTGGCCGCGGAAGAACAGCAGCGGACCCCGGCTGTCGTCGAGAATCGCCAGATCCTTCACTCTGCCCACGGCAATGGTGTGGTCACCCGCATCGTGTTCCGCCTGAAGTTCGCACTCCACATAGGCGATGATGCCCTCGAGAATGGGCGCACCGGTGGCGCCGGCGCGCCAGGGGATGCGGGCGAACTTGTCGCCACCGCTGCGCGCGAAGACACTGCACACGCCCTGCTGGTCCGCACCGAGCATATTGATGCAGAAACTGCCGGCGGCGCGGATCCGCGGCCAGCTGCTGGACGTCTTCGCCGGGCAAAGCGCCACCAGCGGCGGGTCCAGGGACAGGGACACGAAGGACTGCGCCGCGAAACCAGCCGGCTCACCGTCCACCGCACCGGTTGCGATCACGATTCCGGTACAGAACTGGCCAAGGGTGGCGCGGAACGCTGCCGGGTCGATTGCCGTCATGATGTCCCCACTTTCCTCTTCGGCGCAGGACTATAGCAATCGACCCGTCCCCGGGCGAGGTTCGCAGACTGCTTGTAGCTGCATTTCCTCTGCCCATACAGATCCGTACAATCCCCAATCCCGTTTGATTGACCGGAGAACAACGTGGCCAAGGAACTCGAAGCCTTCCGAGACGACGTCCGCGAGTGGCTCGAAGCCAACTGCCCGCCGTCGATGCGCACACCCATGCCCGAGGACGAAGTGGTCTGGGGCGGACGCAAGGCCACGTTCAAGAACCCTGAATCCAAGCTCTGGCTGGAGCGTATGGCCGAGCGCGGCTGGACCGCACCCACCTGGCCACAGGAATACGGCGGTGGCGGCCTCGGCCCGGACGAAAACCGGGTCCTGCAGCAGGAGCTCGGCCGCATCAGCGCGCGACCACCGCTGAACAGCTTCGGCATCTGGATGCTCGGCCCGGCCCTGCTGGAGTTCGCCAACGAGCAGCAGAAGCAGCAGTTCCTGCCACCCATCGTTCGCGGCGAGATCCGCTGGTGCCAGGGCTACTCCGAGCCGGGTGCCGGATCCGACCTCGCAGGCCTTGCGACCAAGGCCGAGGACAAGGGCGACCACTGGTTGGTCAACGGCTCCAAAATCTGGACCAGCTACGCCGACCAGGCGGACTGGATCTTCTGCCTTGTGCGCACCGAGCCGGATGCGCCAAAGCACGAAGGCATCAGCTTCCTGCTGTTCGACATGGCGAGCGACGGCGTCTCCACTTCGCCGATCCGCCTGATCAGCGGCGCATCACCGTTCTGCCAGACGTTCTTCGACGATGTGAAGGTGCCCAAGGAGAACCTCGTCGGACAACGTGGCAAAGGCTGGACCATCGCCAAACGTTTGCTGCAGCACGAACGGCAGATGATCTCGGGCATCGGCGGCAACTCCGCCCTCGGCGGATCCCCGCGCGCGCTGGAGAATCTAGCCAAGCACTACGTCGGGGAAAGCGACGGGCGCATCAGCGACCCGGTGCTGCGCGACAAGGTGGCCGCCCATCGCATGAACGATCATGCGTTCCGCCTCACCACAGCACGGGCATTCGAGGAGGCCAAGGCCGGCAAATCCGACGGCAACCTCTCAGCCATGTTCAAGTACTACGGCAGTGAACAGAACAAACGCAAATTCGAGGTCATGCTGGAGATCATGGGAACCCAGGCCCTTGGCTGGGAGGGTCCCGGCTTCGAGGACCGGGAGCTGGACATCACCCGGCAGTGGCTGCGCTCAAAGGCCAATTCCATCGAGGGCGGCACGTCGGAAGTCCAGCTCAACATCGTTGCCAAACGCGTGCTCGGGCTTCCCGACTGAGGCCTGAAACCCGCAGCTGCCAGAGGCCGATCAGTATCCGCGCGCCGGATCCACCTGATACCGGAGCGGTTGTCCCGCCTCCCAGCGTGCGAGGTTGTCGAGGAACACGTCGACGAGGGCAGACGCCGGCGTCACGGCAGCCATGTGGGGCGTGATGTAGAGATTCGAAGTCGTCCAGAATGGATGCAATGGCGGCAGCGGTTCCTCCCGGAACACGTCGAGCACTGCCGCGCCGAGCGATCCTGATTCGAGCGCGGCGACGAGATCTGCATCCACCACCGCGGTGCCGCGGCCCACGTTCAGCAGCATCGCGCCGGGTGCCAGCGCCGCGAGCATGCGCCCGTCGATGAGGTCGCGCGTGGCTGGCGTATCCGGGAGCACACATACGAGATAGTCCGCATCCGCCACCGCCTCCAGCACTGCGCTGACTGGATAGATACGGTCGATGCCTGCCACCGGCTCACCACTGCGGCTGACCCCCACCACCTCCAGGCCGAAGGCCTGCGCCACGGCCGCCAGATGGCGGCCGATGCTGCCGATGCCGAGCACGACCATGCGACGACCGGCGCTGGAACGCTCCCGTTGCGGCTGCCAGACCCCCTCGGTCTGTTGTCGTCGATAATCGAACAGGCGCCGTTCGAGTGCCGCGATCCAACCGAACACGTACTCGGCCATCAGCGGCCCGAAGATGCCTTTGACGCCAGTGAGGATGAGGTCCTCGCGCTGCTGCAGCAGCGGCAGCAGCGGCTGCACGCCAGCCCAGGTGGACTGGATCCAGCGCAGGCCCGTGAGTCGATCCGCGGCCGCGAGCACGAACCCGGGCGAGCCCAGACAGATGGTGGCGTCGGAGTCATCGAGTTGTTCCGGGGCGCCGACGGCGACGTACCGGCCAGGTCGACGTGCCTCGAGTTCGGCGACGATCTCCGCCGCATCCGCATCAAGAACCAGGATCGGGGTGTCGTGCTGCCCGGACATATTCACAAACCGTACCCGTTGCGCGCTGAGGAGCGAGGTTGCGGCCGGTCCGAAGCCGTGCCGATAATGCCCCGTCATCGTACCCGACGGAGACCGGAATGATCACGCTGACCGTCAACGGCACTCAGCACGAACTGGACGTCGAAGCCGACATGCCCCTGCTCTGGGTCCTGCGCGACCTCCTCGACCTCACCGGAACCAAGTTCGGGTGCGGGGTAGCCCAATGCGGAGCCTGTACCGTGCAGCTCGACGGGGAGCCGATCCGATCCTGCGTCATTCCGGTGGCCGCGGCGGCCGGGCGGCAGGTGACCACCATCGAGGGCCTGTCACCAGACCGCTCGCATCCCGTCCAGCAGGCATGGATCGAGAACGACGTCGCCCAGTGCGGCTACTGCCAGTCCGGCCAGATCATGGCCGCGGCGGCACTGATCAAAGCCAAGCCCTCGCCCACGGATGCGGACATCGACGAGGCCATGACCAATATCTGCCGCTGCGGCACCTATCAGCCCATGCGCACGGCCATCAAGCGCGCGGCCGAACTTGCCCGGGAGGTGTCCTGATGAACGCCCTGTCGACAGGCCTGTCCCGCCGTGGCTTCGTCAAGGCCACGCTCAGCGCCGGTGGTGGCCTCGCCCTCGGCTTCCATCTGCCCGCGCTGGCCGCGGCCGACGGCCCCTGGGCAGGCGCTGCAGACGGCGCCGAGATCAACGCCTGGCTTGTCATCGCAGCGGACGACACCGTCACGATCAGGGTTGCCCAATCGGACATGGGCCAGGGCGTGTTCACCAGCATGCCCATGATCGTCGCCGAGGAACTCGAGTGCGATTGGCAGCATGTGCGCGCCGAATTCGCCAGCGCCAACCGCAGTCTGCGGGAAGATCGCGTCTATCAGCGCATGGGCACAGGCGGCAGCAACGCGGTACGCATCTCGCGGCCTTATCTGCAGCAGGCCGGTGCCAGTGCCCGTGAGCGCCTGATCGCAGCCGCAGCGCAGGAATGGGGCGTTGCGCCCGAGACCTGCAGCGCCAGCGCCAGCCGCGTCGTCCATGCGCCCAGCGGCCGCAGCAAGCGCTACGGCGAGCTGGCCGCGGCGGCAGCAGCGGTGGAACTCGAAGCGGAACCCGCCATCCGCAAACCAGGCGAGTACAAGCTGCTCGGCACCTCGGTCCCCAAGCTCGACGTGCCTGCCAAGGTGGACGGCAGTGCCGTCTACGGCATCGACGTGCGCGTTCCCGACATGGTCTACGCCACGGTGGCCACCTGCCCGGTATGGGAGGGGCGCCTCAGTTCAGTTGATGCGGAACCCGCGCGCAAACTGCGTGGCGTCATCGACGTCCTCGAATTCGAAAATGCCGTGGTGGTCGTCGCAGACAGTTTCTGGCGCGCCAAACAGGGGCTCGACGCGCTCGATCCGCAATGGGATCTCGGCGAGCATGCCGACGCCAGCACAGAAGCTTTCCTCGAGCGCTTCCGCAAGGCGCTCGATGACAAAGGCGTGGTGGCCAAGGAGAACGGGGACGCCTACGGCGCCCTCGAGGGTGCCGCCACGGTCGTCGAGGCCGACTACAGCGCGCCCTATCTGGCCCATCTGGCGCTGGAACCGGTGAATTGCACGGTGCACATCCAGGAGGATCGGGTCGATGTCTGGACCGGCAGCCAGAACCCCGAGAGCGTCCTGAGTGTCGCCGCAGAAGTCAGCGGCCGACCCGCGGAGCAGGTTCACGTCCACAGCTGTTTCCTCGGTGGCGGCTTCGGCCGCCGCAGCCGCCCCGACTTCGTGGCCCGTGCGGTGGCCGTGGCGGCGCGTGTCGACCGCCCGGTCCAAGTCATCTGGACACGGGAGGAAGACACGCGGACCGGTCACTACCGGCCGCTGGCGGCATTCCGCTTCCAGGCCGGGCTGGACGCAGAAGGTACGCCCGTCGCCCTCGTCAATCGCTCGTCCTCCCACTCCATCCTGGCCGGACTGCGCCCGGAAGCCGTGGCTGACGGACTGGACCAGAGCAGCCTGTCCTGGCTCGCGGACAGCCCCTATACGATCCCCAACCTCAGTGTCGAACATCACCTGCAACGCACCCACGTTCCGGTCTGGTTCTGGCGCGCCGTGGGGGCGACCCAGAACGCGTTCGCCATCGAGAGCTTCATCGATGAGCTGGCACTGGCTGCCGACATGTGCCCCTGGCAATTCCGTCGTCAGTTGCTCGGGTCGCGGCCCGACATGATTCCGGTGCTGGACGCCGCGGCGCAGCACGCCGGTTGGGACAGGTCACTGCCGGCCGGCCGGGGCCACGGGATCGCCCTGGTCGAAGGCTTCGGTTCCATCTGTGCCCAGGTTGCGGACGTGTCCGTCTCCCGGGACGGCAAGGTGACGGTGAATCGGGTCGTGACCGCTCTCGACTGCGGCAATACGGTCAATCCCCAGACCATCGAAGAGCAGGTGCAGAGCTCCATCGTCTATGGCCTCTCGGCGGCGCTGTGGGGCAAGGTCGAGATCCAAGGCGGCCGTGCCCGGCACGGCAACTTCGATCGTCACCGGGTGCTCAAGATGGCGGAGACACCGCGCATGGACACCCATCTCGTCCTCGCAGGTGGCGACAAGTGGGGCGGCGTCGGCGAACCGGCCGTACCGCCGGTGGTTCCGGCAGTGTGCAACGCCATTTTTGCCGCCACCGGCAAGCGAATCCGTGACCTGCCGCTGGCGGATCAGGACCTGAGCTGGTCCTGATCGGCAGGGATCTCCGGCCCATGCGCGCTGCTCTGGTGCTGCTGCTCCTCGTGGTTGCCGAAGCCGGCGCGAAGCAGTCCGATACGCTTGCGACGGAACTGCTCGCTGCCGGCTGCAACGCCTGCCATGGCCCCGACGGGAAGGGCAGCCCGCCCGTTCCGGCCCTGCGCGGTCGGGATGATCTCCACGTGCTGCTCGAAGGCTGGCGCGAAGCGCCGGAGGCGAAGGGGCGCGCCCACATCATGATCCGCTTCGCGCGTGCGCTCGATGCCGCGGACACGGCGGCCCTTGCCGCCCACTACGCCTCGGAAGAAGGCGTACCATGAGGGGCTGGCGGCGGCGCGACCTGCTCGCCGCCGGGCTGGCATTGCCGGCACTGGCTCTCCCTGCAGCCGCACGCGCCACTTCGAGCAACGGCGGGCCGCGGGTCGTCATCGTAGGTGGAGGGTTCGGTGGCGCCACCGCGGCGCGCTACCTGGCCCGCTGGTCTCCGCAGCTGCGCATCTCCCTGATCGTCGGCCGCGAGCGCTACTGGACCTGCCCGTTCAGCAACCTGGTCCTCATAGGTGAGCGCCAGCTCGCAAGCCTCGAGGTCTCCCATGCACGACTCGAGGCGGAGGGCATCGAGGTCCTGCGGCGGACGGCCGTGGATTTCGATCCTCACCACCGGCGCCTCGACCTGGACGACGGCAGCGAACTCGCGTGGGATCGGCTGGTGCTAGCGCCTGGCATCGAGGTCATGCCCGAAGCCATCGAGGGCCATGGCGTGGACAGCGTGGAACGCTTTCCCCATGCCTGGCTGGGCGGACAGGCCACCTCCCATCTGGCCCGCCGCCTGCAAGCAGTACCGGATGGCGGACTCGTAGCCATCAGCGTTCCGGAAGCGCCCTATCGCTGTCCGCCTGGTCCCTATGAGCGCGCCAGCCTGTTCGCATGGTGGCTCGCCCAGCATCGACCCCGGGCCAGGCTGGTGATCCTCGACGCCAACGACCGCTTCACCAAGGACGACCTGTTCCAGGCCCACTGGCAGGCCGCCCACGGCGATCAGCTGCAGTGGATCGGCCGCGCCGACGGCGGCAGCCTCAGGCGGGTGGATCCACGCCGCGGCAGCCTGCACACCGACTTCGATGACTGGGCCACTGATCTCGCCTGCGTGATTCCGCCCCAGCGTGCTGCGGCCATCGCCCGCCGGGCGGGGCTCGACGAGGGACGGGGCTGGTGCGCCATCGATCCCGTCACGTTCGCGTCCCGCATCCATCCCGAGGTGCATGTGATCGGTGATGCGGCCATCGCGAACCCCATGCCGAAGTCGGCCTTCGCCGCAGCCAGCCAGGCCCGCGTCTGTGCCGCAGCCATCGCCACGGCCCTGGAGGGGAAGGCGCCGCCGCAGGCGCTGCTCACGAATACCTGCTACAGCCTGCTCACACCCGAGACGGCCATCGCCGTGACGGGCAGCTACCGGGCCACCGCCCAGGGCATCGAGCCCCTGCCTGGCACCACCGGCAACAGCCCCGCCGACGCATCAGACGCAGAGCGGAGGGCGGAAGCCGGGCACGCCCGTGGCTGGTATGCGGCTGCCCGTGCCGACGCCTTCGGTGACTGAGCCCATGGACCTGCCGCCGCCCGCCGCAAGCGTCTCGGCCCCGCTGCTCACCTGCGCAGCGGCCGGCCGGCCGTCCCTGCGGGTTGCAGCGACCCTGCTGGCGTTAGCCATGCTGCTGACCAGCGCTGCCACCATAGCCGACTGCGCTCCGTTCCAGATCGACGGCGATCGCATCGAGCAGCCACTCGCCGAAAAGGTCGGAGAGGCCGCAGCCGGAGCGCGTGTAGCGGCCGACCGCCAGCGCGGCGACTGCGTCATCTGCCACCGGCTGCCATTGCCCGAGGGCCGCTTCCACGGCAACCTGGGCCCGGACCTGCAGGCCGTGGGTCTGCGCCTGTCGCCAGCCCAACTGCGCCTGCGCGTGGCAGCGAACCGGCACCTCAATCCGGAGTCGATCATGCCTGACTACTGCCGCAGCGGTGACCGCCATCGGGTCGCGGAGAGCCACCGTGGCCAGCCCATACTCAGCGCCCAGGAGATCGAGGACCTGGTGGCCTGGCTGAGCGGGCTCGAAGCGGTGGAGAAGACGCCGTGACAGCGCCGCTTAGACGTCGCAGCCTCCTCAAGGGCCTCGCCGGCAGCGCCTTCGTCCTCGTCGTGCCGCGAGCGCTCGCAGACCTCGACACCCGTCTGGAAGCGGCGCTGAGCGAACGCTTCGGCGAGCGGCGGCCGCAACAGGGTGGCGTGGAGCTGGAGTTGAGCCGGCTGGTGGAGAACGGCAACTCGGTGGCGGTCACCGTGCGGGCGGCGTCTGGTGAACCGGCGCCTGCGGCCCTGCATCTGTTCATGCCCCGCAATCCTGAGCCCTGGGGAACCAGCTTCCAGGTCGCGCCGCCGGCACTGGCCGAGTTCAGCACCCGCATCCGCCTCGCCGGGACCCAGGACGTCCTGGCTGTGGCGGAGTGGGCGGACGGCCGCCTCGGCGCAATGGCCGCCTCCGTCATGGTCACCCTAGGCGCCTGTGCCGACGATCTCTATCTGGAGTTCTGACCATGACCCTGTCCGCCCGCGTCCGACTCCCGCAGCAGGCCCGCGCCGGCGAGGTCGTGGAGATTCGAACCCTGGTCAGCCATCCCATGGAGACTGGGTTTCGCGTCGACAGCTTCGGACGCAGGATTCCCCGCCGGATCCTCACCCGCTTCAGCTGTCGTTACGCGGATCGCCTGATCATCGACATGGACCTGCGGCCGAGCATCTCGGCGAACCCCTACCTGGCCTTCCGCTTCATTGCGGATCGCTCCGGGGAGATCGAGCTGCGCTGGCAAGGCGACCAAGGTGAAGAACTCATCGAGCGTGGTCACCTCGAGGTGACACCGGCATGAGGCATCCCCTGCTCCTGCTGTGGCTGCTGCTCGCACTCGAGGGACAGGCGGAACCGCTTACAGGGCAGGTGTCCGGCTACCACCTCCTCGGAGAGGAATTACAGGCGCTGCAAGATGATGCATTCGCCAATCCCGGCATGCTCTGGGTGGATCGCGGGCAGCGCGCATGGAACAGCCCCGCGGGCGCCCGCGGCACGAGCTGCCGCGACTGCCACGGTGGCCCAGAGCGCATGCAGGGTCTCGCGGCCCAACTGCCGCGCTGGAACGCCGAAGACAAGCGACTGGAGAACCTGGAAGGCCTCGTCCGCAACTGCCGCAGCGTGCGGCAGCGGGCGGATCCGCCTGCCTACGAGAGCGATGAGCTGCTGGCGTTGACGACCCTGATCGCATACCAGTCCCGCGGGCTGCCGCTGACGGTGGCTGTCGACGGACCGGCCGCGGACGCCTTCGCCGCCGGCCGCGACGCCTTCGCAAGGCGGCGAGGACAGCTCGACCTGTCCTGCGCCGATTGTCACGACCGGCACGCCGGCGCCCGCCTCCGGGGCGAAACCATCAGTGCAGGCATGATCAACGGCTTCCCTCTGTACCGTCTGACCTGGGAGGGCATGGGTTCCCGGCAGCGCATGATCCGCTGGTGCAACGAAGCGGTGCGCGCCGAACCTCTGCAACCGGACACGGCGAAAGCTTTGGCCCTGGAGCTCTTCCTGGCCTGGCGCTCGCGGGGGCTCGAACTCGAGTCGCCCGCCATTCGCCGCTGACAGGAGCGCAAGACATGCAGCGCAACAGCATCGAGCAGGTTCGGATCGGCAGTGCCGCGGGACTGACCGCGACGATCTCGAACTGGGGCGGTTATCTCATCGAACTGTGCCCGGACGGCAAGCGGGACGTGGTCCTGGCCCATGCGGAGGATGGCGCCCGCCGTGGCGACGCCCTGCACCTCGGCTGCATCATCGGCCGCCATGCCAACCGCATTCGCGACGGATCCTTCGAACTCGACGGTTGGCAGCATCAGCTGCCCTGCAATGCAGACAACAACCACCTCCACGGTGGATATGCAGGCTTCCACCAGCAGGTCTGGCGCATCACCGAGCGAGCGCCTGAACGCGTCCAGCTGACCCTGCGCTCACCCAACGGTCAGGAGGGCTATCCCGGAACCCTGGACGTGGACGCCCGGATCACGGTGCCGGCCCCGGACCGTCTGCGGCTGGAATGCTTTGCCGTGACCGATGCACCAACACCGGTGAGCCTCACTTGGCACCCCTATTTCAACCTGCTGGGTCATGCCGCGGGTTCCGCTGGCGGGCACCGTATCCAGATCGACGCGGACCACTACCTGCCGATGACCCGGGAGTTCTGCCCGAGCGGGGAGATCGCGCCGGTGGATGCGACCCCCTTCGACCTGCGCCAACCGGTGATCATCGACCACGCGTTGGCGTCCAGACATCCGCAGATCGTCCTCGGCGAAGGCTTTGATCATTGCTTCGTGCTGCGGGGCGAGGGCCTGCGCCGGGCCGCACGACTCGAAACACCCACGGGCGATCTGGCCATGGAGGTCTGGACGACGCAGCCCGGCCTGCAATTCTACACCGGCAACACGCTGATGCTCCCGCGCGGGGCCAAGGACGGTGCCCGCTACCAACGACTCAGCGGCATCTGCCTGGAACCCCAGGGTCTGCCCGATGCGCCCAATCAGCCCCATTTTCCCTCAACGACTCTGCGTCCAGGCGAGCGCTACCATCAGATCATCGAGTACCGGTTCGAGCTGTGAAATCGGACCGGAGCCGTAGCAGAGCCGCTCTTAGCCATCCGGCCAGGACATCACGTCGATGGGGAGCTATGCTTCACCCGACATGTCTTCAGGGGCAGGACCATGAGTGTTTCCACGATCGTCACGCTGGTGATCATCGCGCTGTTGGTCTTCGGCGCGATCGCCATCTACAACCGGCTCGTCACCTTGCGCAACCGGTTCCAGAACGCGTTTGCCCAGATCGAGGTTCAGCTCAAGCGTCGCTATGACCTGATCCCGAACCTGGTGGAAATCGCCAAGGGCTATCTCAAACATGAGCGGGAAACTCTGGAAGCCGTTGTCCAGGCACGCAACCAGGCTCTGGGTGCGCTTCAGGCCGCGGCCAAAGACCCGGGTGATGCGGGCGCCATGCAGCAGCTCCAGGGCAGCGAGAACATGCTCACCAGCGCCCTCGGGCGACTCAACGTCGTCGTGGAGCAGTATCCCGACCTCAAGGCCAATCAAAACATGATGCAGCTCAGCGAAGAGATGACCAGCACCGAGAATCGGGTCGCTTTCGCCCGTCAGGCCTTCAACGACTCGGTGATGGCGTTCAACAGTTATCGCCAGAGCTTCCCTCCGGTCATGATCGCCGGCATGTTCGGTTTCGGTCAGGACGCGACCCTGCTCCAGTTTGAGGACACCGAGGCCATCCGCCAGGCGCCCCAGGTGTCCTTCCAGTAATCGGGAGCGCAGGCTGCCATGTCGGCGACCATGGACTTCTTCGAAGCCCAGGCGGCAGCCCATCGCACGACGCTGCGGCTGATCGGGCTGTTCATCGGCGCGGTGCTGGCGCTGATCGTACTGACCATCCTCGTGGTGGCCGCCGTGATCGCGTTCAACATGCCGCCCGCCGGGGTCATCAGCCTGGACAAGATCCTCCACGCACTGTCACCGGGGCTCATCCTCGGCATTGCCGGAGGCGTCATCGGGGTGGTGCTGGTGGCCAGCGTGTTCCGGCACCTGAGCCTGTCCCGCGGCGGACGCGTCATTGCGGAAAACCTCGGTGGTCGCCAACTGCAACCCAACAGCACTGATCAGGATGAACGCCGGCTGCTGAACGTGGTGGAGGAGATGGCCATCGCGGCGGGGCTGCCCGTACCCCCCGTCTACGTGATCGACGAGGACGGCATCAACGCGTTCGCCGCCGGCTACAGCCCGGACGATGCCGTCATCGGCGTCACCCGGGGGGCGATGGAGGTGCTCGACCGGGACGAGCTGCAAGGTGTCATCGGCCATGAGTTCAGCCACATTCTCAACGGCGACATGCGTTTGAACATCCGCCTGATGTCGGTGCTGTTCGGCATTCTGGTGATCGGCGTGGTCGGCCGCGGCCTGGTGATGAGCCGGCCACGCCGGGGCGGCATGAGCAGCGCAGGCGGCTCCCGTCGCGGCGGCGCGGCCCAGGTGGCAGTCCTCGGTATCGCGCTGATGCTGCTCGGCTACATCGGTACCTTTTTCGGCAACCTGATCAAGGCGGCGGTGAGCCGACAGCGGGAATTCCTGGCCGATGCCTCCGCCGTCCAGTTCACCCGCAACCCCGACGGGCTCGCCGGCGCCCTGCGCAAGATCGGCGCCCTCTCTGCGACCTCGCGCGTGCGCGATGGCCGCGCCGACGAGATGAGCCACATGTTCTTCGGTCCGGTCAGCGGTAGCAGCGGCAGCCGTCTGTTCGCGGGTCTCGCCACTCACCCACCCCTCGAGGCGCGCATCCGGGCAGTGGACCCTCGTTGGGACGGCACGTTTCCGCCCGTCCAGCGTCCCTCGCGCAAGGACGATGTGGAAATGGCCAGCGATACTGATCGCAAGTTCGCCGCAGCCAGCGCCCGCATGGGCATTCCGAATCCTCTTGCCGGTGTCACCGCAGATCTGCCCCCCGCCGCCGGTGCCGCGATCGGCGGCGTGCTTGCAGCCGGCGTTCTCGCCGGCTCCGCCAGCAGCCGCATCGGCCAGGTCACGCCGGATGACGTCGACGAGGCTCATGCCCTCATCGACGGCATCCCGAAGCCGCTCTACGACGCAGCCCACGACCCGTTCGGTGCGCGCGCGATGATCTACGCCCTGTTGCTCAGCAGCGACGCCGACATGCAGACGCAACAGCGGGAGCTACTCGCCGGGAAGGCGGAACCAGGGGTTCCGGAGCTGATCGACGATCTCGTGGCGGCGCGGGTGGCCCTGCCGGCGGGCCTCAAGCTGACCCTGCTGCAGATCGCCATGCCCGCACTGAAAAATCTGAGCGACGCCCAGTACCGCCGTTTCATGGCTGCGCTCACGGCCCTCGTCCGCTCCGATGGCAGCATCCATGCCTTCGAATGGGTGCTGCATCAAGTCCTGGTGAAGGAGTTGCGCCCTCACTTTGAGGGCGTGAGCCGGCGGCGCAGCGGCCGGCGCGCGCTCGATGACATGCCGGCAGCGGTGACGACGCTGCTGTCGTCCCTCGCCCGCGCGGGGCAGGACGACCTCGAGCAGGCCCGCAGCGCGTTCGCTGCCGCGACTGCAGAACTCGACCTGCCCGCAGACGGCTTCGAGGCCCAAGCCGATCCCAATATGGCGCGTCTCACCGGAGCCATGCGCCAGCTGCGCGAGCTGCATCCCCTGGCGCAACCGCGGCTGCTCAAGGCCTGCATCCGCTGCGTCCAGCACAGCGGCCGGATTCTGGACAGCGAACGTGACCTGCTGCACGGTGTTGCCGCCGCACTCGATTGCCCCCTACCACCCCTGGTCGCGGAGCATTGACGCGGCCCGTACAATGCCCACGCCTTCGAAGCGGTGCACGGATTTCATGATCGATCCCGAACAGGCACTCGAGCACGGTCCCGACCTCGATCCTGCCCCATCGGCCACGATCGCGGCCCTGGACATCGGCTCCAATTCCTTCCACATGATCGTAGCGCGCTACACCAACAACCGGCTCATGGTCCTGGATCGGCTCAAGGACATGGTACGGCTGGCGGCCGGTCTCGATCGCCACAATGATCTCCGCCCGGCGGTGATGGAGCGGGCACTGGAGAGTCTCGCGCGCATGGGCCAGCGTGTCCGCGAACTGCCCGAAGCCAACGTGCGCGTCGTCGGCACCAACACGCTGCGCAAGGCCCGCAACGGAGCAGAATTCGTGGAGCGGGCAAGCGACGTGCTCGGGCGCGAGGTGGAGATCATCTCCGGCCGCGAGGAAGCCCGCCTGATCTACCTGGGCGTCTCCCATTCCCTGGAAGACAACATGGAGTGCCGCCTGGTGGTGGACATCGGCGGCGGCTCCACTGAGCTGATTCTCGGCCGGCAGTTTCAGCCCGAAACCATGGACAGCCTCTACATGGGCTGCGTCAGCATGAGCGCCGAATTCTTCCCCAGCGGCCGGATCACGGCAGCGGCCATGAAGGCCGCGGAACTCGCCGCGCGCCAGGAACTCGAGCCCATCGTCGCCCGCTACCGCAACCGAGGCTGGGATTCGGCCATCGGCGCGTCGGGAACCATCCTCACCATCCAGGACGTCGTGGCGGCCCAAGGCTGGAGTACGGAGTCAATCACGGCGGAGGCGCTCAAGCGGCTGCAGGCGCAGCTCGTAGAGGTAGGACAGATCAACCGCCTGTCCCTACCGGGGCTGCCGAACCAGCGCGCCCCGGTGTTTCCGGGCGGGGTTGCGATCCTGGCGGCCATCTTCAAGGAACTCGACATTCAGCAGATGCAGACCTCATCCGGCGCTCTGCGGGAGGGCCTGCTCTGGGACCTGCTCGGTCGCCAGCAGCAGTTCGACATCCGAGAGCAGACCGTCGCCGATCTCATGGCCCGCTACCACGTGGATCAGGAGCAGGCCCTCCCTGTGCGGACGACGGCGCTCCGTCTGCTCGAGGCAGTGGCCGAGGCCTGGCAGCTCAACGATCCCGAGCTCGCCCAGCTGCTGCGCTGGGCGGCACAGCTGCACGAAATCGGCATGGACATCGCCTATGCCCAGTACCACAAACACGGCAGCTACCTGCTGCAGAACCTGGAAATGCCCGGATTCTCCCGGACGGAACAGCACAAGCTTGCCCTGCTGGTCCGGGCCCATCGGCGCAAGCTGCCGCGGGCGGAACTCGCGGCCACACCCATCGACAAGCCCGAAGACCTGATTCGACTGACGCTGCTGCTGCGCTGCGCAGCGGTCATGCATCGTGCCCGCAATCAGGCCCAGGCCCCGCCGCTGGCACGCATCGAGGCCCGGACCATAGGGGTGCATCTCACCTTTGCCGGAAGCTGGCTGCAGCAGCATCCGTTGACGCGACTCGATCTGGCCGAGGAGGCCCGCGCCTGGGCTGATCTCGGGGTGGGACTGACCTTCGCCGACGCGGCGCAAGACCAGGATGGCGACGCCGTAATTTGAATCCGAGGACTGCGTCCGGTGGTCGGGTCAGCCGTCCGTGAGTTCCTCGAGCAGCACCTCCTGAGCCGCACGGCGGCGAGCGTTACCCTGAGCGGCGCGACGATAGCTTCCGTCACCCTGCAGCAGCCAGGCCTGACTGTTGTCCGCGAGGTAGTTGAGCAGGGACTCCTGGATCACCCGCTGGCGAATGCGCCGATCCTCGATGGGGAAACAGATCTCCACCCTGCGGAAGAAATTGCGCTCCATCCAATCTGCGCTGGACAGGAACACCCTCTCCTCGTCGTCGCCATTCTCGAAGTAGAACACGCGGGTGTGCTCGAGGAAGCGGCCGATGATGGAGCGCACCGTGATGCTCTCGGAAACCCCTTTCACCCCGGGACGCAGGGAACAGACACCACGCACGATGAGGTCGATGCGCACGCCCGCCTGGGATGCGGCATAGAGCGCCTGAATGACCTGAGGCTCCACCAGGGAGTTCATCTTCGCCATGATCCGAGCCGGCTTGCCGGCTCGAGCGTTCTCCGCCTCGGCGCCGATGAGATCGAGCATGTGCCGATGCAGGGTGAACGGTGACTGCACCAGTTTCTTCAGGCGTACCACCCTGCCCATGGCGGTGAGCTGCTGGAACACCTTCTGCACGTCCTCGGCAATGGCCGCATCACAGGTGAACAGCCCGTAGTCCGTGTACAGGCGAGCGGTGCGGGCATGGTAGTTCCCCGTACCGACGTGCACGTAACGTCGCAGCTGCCTCGCCTCGCGACGGACCACGAGCAGCGCCTTGGCATGGGTCTTGTGCCCCACCACACCGTACACCACGTGTGCGCCGGCCTCCTGCAGGGTATTGGCGAGCTCGATATTGGCTTCTTCGTCGAAGCGGGCCCGCAGCTCCACTACCACCGTCACTTCCTTGCCGTTGCGCGCCGCCTCCACCAGTGCCTTGACCACGCCGGAATCGGGGCCCGTCCGGTACAGGCACTGTCGGATCGCGAGCACGCCTGGATCGCGCGCGGCCTGGCGCAGGAATTCGATCACTGGAGCGAAGGATTCGAACGGGTGGTGGAGGATGAGATCACCACGGCGGATGACGTCGAACATGTCCTCATTACGGCGGATGCGTGCCGGAATGCGCGGCAGGAAACCCGGGTACTTGAGTTCGGGGCGGTCCACGAGTTCGGCGACGGTCAGCAGCCGCGTCAGGTTGACCGGCCCGTTGCAGCGATAGATGTCCTCTTCGTCGAGCTCGAACTGGCGCATCAGGAACTGTTCGACATCTTCGGGGCAGTCATCCGCCACTTCCAGGCGCACCTCGTCGCCAAAGCGGCGCGAGGACAACTCACCTTCCAGCGCCAGCTTCAGATCATCCACCTCCTCCTCATCCACGAACAGATCGGAGTTGCGAGTGACCCGGAACTGGTAGCAGCCGGTAGCCTTCATGCCCGGGAACAGATCGGACACATGAGCGTGGATGATGGAGGATAGAAAGACGAAGTCGAACGGACCGCTGGTGCTCGACTCCGGCAGATGCACCAGTCGCGGCAGCGAACGCGGCGCACCGACGATGGCCATGCCGCTGTTGCGGCCGAACGCGTCCTTGCCCTCGAGCGTGACAATGAAGGTGAGGCTCTTGTTCAGGACCCGGGGAAACGGATGCGCAGGATCCAGCGCAATAGGGCTCAGAATGGGCGCGAGCTCGCGACTGAAGTAGCGCTTGACCCATCCGGCCTGACGCCGGTTCCATTCGGTGCGCTTCAGAAAGCGGATATCCTCCATGGCCAGACGCGGGATGAGCACCTCGTTGAGAATCTGGTACTGCTCCGCCATGACACCATGCACGGCCTCGGAGATGCGCTTGAGCTGATCCGCCGGCGACAGGTTGTCGGGTCCGCGCTGCGTAGAGCCATAGGTGACCTGCTGCTTGAGTCCGGACACCCGGATCTCAAAGAACTCGTCGAGGTTCGAGGCCGAGATGCACAAAAACTTGACCCGCTCCAGCAGCGGCACCGATTCGTCCCGAGCCTGCTCGAGCACGCGCCGGTTGAACTCCAGCAGCGAGAGCTCCCGGTTGATGTACAGCTCAGGATTGCTGAGATTGATGGCATCCATGGCGAGGCCGTCCGCAGAAACTGTGGAATTATGGCAAAAAACAGGAGCCGGAATATGACAATGGCACGGCAGCCCGCCTGTGGCCGGTGACGAGGACCAGCTGTTCGTCGACGGCTCGGCAGCGCCCGGAAGCTTCCGCTTCGATGCCCGGGTGGCACGGGTGTTCGATGACATGATCCGCCGCTCGGTGCCGGGTTACATGGCCACAGTGAGCCGTTCCGGCTGGCTCGCAGCCCGCTTCGCGCAGCCGCAGACAGCCTGCTACGACCTTGGCTGCTCGCTGGGCGCGACGCTGCTGGCCTGTGCTGATGCCATCAACGAGCGCGGCATCGAGGCCGTGAAGCTCATCGGTGTCGATACGTCCGGCGCGATGCTGGAACGCTGTCGGGAGCGGCTGCTGCCGGAACTCGGAGCGCATATGCCGCGACTGATCGAGGCGGATATCAGCGAGTTGGACTTCGAGCCCGCGTCGGTGGTGATCCTCAATTGGACCCTGCAGTTCCTGCCCCCGGCGCATCGTCAACCACTGCTCGAGCGGATCCACTCGGCACTGCTGCCAGGCGGCGCCCTGATCCTCAGCGAAAAGGTGGTCGCGGCCGATGCGGATGCCCAGGCGCTCCTCGAACGCCTGCACGAGGATTTCAAGCGGTCTCAGGGCTACTCGGAACTGGAGATCGCAGCCAAACGCACCGCCCTCGAAGCCGTACTCGTTCCCGATTCAGTCGACACTCACCTGGTACGCCTGCGCGGCATCGGGTTCGCGCCGGTCCTCATCTGGTACCGGCAATTCAATTTCGTGTCCCTGCTGGCCGTGAAGCCATGACCAGTCGCGATCCCTTTGCCGACGTCAGCGGCAAGGCCCTCGCCAACCGGTTGACGGCTGCAGGGCTCGACCACTGGAATCCGCATGTCCCGGAGCGCGTCGCTGCGGCCATTGCGCCCGGTCGCCACGGCGATCTCGATACCTGGCGGGGGCTGCTCACACAGCTCGAAGCCCTGCCGCGGGCAACCCTCCAGCCGGGCGGGCCTGCGGTGGCCACGGCTGTCGACGCTCCGCTTCCGGCCGCCCAGCAGGCGACCCTCGAACAGGTGCTCATGGGCCTGCACCCCTGGCGCAAGGGACCGTTTTCCCTCCACGGTATCAACATCGATGCAGAATGGCGTTCCGATCTGAAGTGGGCCCGCATCCAAGCGGCCGACATCGATCTCGACGCCACACGCATCCTCGACGTGGGCTGCGGCAACGGCTGGTACGCTTGGCGCATGCTCGCAGCAGGCGCCCGGACGGTGATCGGCGTCGACCCGACCCTGAAGCATGTGATGCAGGCCTGGGCGGTGCGCCGCTGCCTGCTGACGCCGGCGCCAGAGATCCTGCCGCTGCCGCTGGAAGCCTTGCCACCCGGGCGCGGCGACTTCGATCGCGTGTTTTCCATGGGTGTGCTCTACCATCGGAAATCGCCCATCGATCACCTCATGACCCTGCGCGAGCACCTGGCACCGGGCGGTACGCTGCTGCTCGAGAGTCTGGTCATCGCAGGGGATGTCGATCAGTGCCTGTGCCCACCTGACCGCTACGCACGCATGCGCAACGTCTGGTTCATTCCCTCCACCCCCTTACTCGCACGCTGGCTGGAGCGCAGCGGTTTCGAGGCAGTGGAGGTCCTCGACGAGAGCGTCACCACGGTCGACGAACAACGCGCCACCCCCTGGATGCGCTTCGAGTCATTGCCTGCGGCACTTGACCCGGTGGACCCGACGCGTACCGTTGAGACTCATCCAGCGCCACGACGAGCGCTGCTTGCAGCCCGAAGACGAGATTAGCCCATGAAGTTCAGACGCTACCTCGGTCGCGAACGTCAGATCGAGGCGCTTTACTCCGCGATGAAGGCCGCAGAAGGGAAAGCCATGCACCCCACCGAGCTGAGCCGGGAAACCAGCCTGGACATGCACACGGTGCAGGACCGCATGGACGCCTGCCCAGAGCTGTTCGTGCGCCTGCCGCGCAACCCCGAGGGTCTCGTCCGCTACCGGATCACCAGTAGCGCAGCGGTGCTGGCGCCGGAGCAGGTCAGCGGCCTGATCAGACGGCGGGCCCGTAGCGAGAAGCTGCAGCTTGCGGCGGGTATCGCAATCATCGCCAGCTTCGGACTCATCATCCTGCTGACGGTGCTGCCCTCCACATCGCTGTTCCTCTGAGATGCCCGAACAACTCGAAGCCAGGCAGCAGGACCTGCTGCAACGCACCCGCGGGTTCATCGAGGACCACCTCGAGCCGCTGGCGCAGCGCTACGGAGCCGATGCCAAGGCCTTGCGCAAAGCCGTCATCGCAGCCTCCCGGGATGCAGGACTGTACGCGCTGACTCAATCCGCGGGCTTGGGCGGTACCGAGGCTGGCGTCCTCGACCTGACCGTCGTCCGCGAATGCCTGGCGGGCAGCGGCCTCGACGCACGTCGGTACGTCCTCGGCCCGCAGCCCGGTTTCCTGGCCGGAGCCGAGGGTAAGCTGGCCGAGCGCTACCTCGAACCCCTGCTCAGAGGCGAGCTCCGCAGCGCGTTCGCCTTCACCGACAGCCGTGACGGCCCGCCCACGCGTGCCGAAAAGGTTCCCTCCGGGTGGACGATCTCAGGGACCAAGGCCTATGTCACCGCCGGGGCCGATGCCGAATGCTTCGGCGTCGTCGCCCGCCTCGCCTCCGGCGCAGGCAGCCTCTTCGCGGTGGTGGACGCCGACGCACCCGGGCTGACGATCTCTGCCCCGTTCCGCTCCCTGGACGGCTCACACCACGTTGCGCTGACGTTCGCGGAAGTGTTCATCCCGGACGATCATCTGCTCGGATCGCCCGGCGAAGGTCTGCCCCGTGCCATGCGCCAGATTGGCGACACGCGACTGGCCATGGCAGCCGACGCCTGCGGCCTGATGGCTTACGTGCTCGGCCATCTCGAAGCGCATCTGCGCGCGCCGCACCGCAGCGGCGCGCCGCTGTCGGACCGCGAAGGAGTGCGCCTGCGCTACGCTGAAGTCCGCATCCGCGCCTACGCCGCTCGCAGCATGCTCTACCGCACGGCGCGGCTGGCAGACGCCCGGGAAAACGTGGTCAACGAAGGCATTGCCAGCAAGGTGTTCATCACCGAGACCCTCGGTGAGCTGGTGGATACGGCCATTCAGCTCGAAGGCGGCCAGGCGCTGGTGGAGGGCCATCCCCTGGAGCGCCTGTATCGGGAGGTTCGCGCCCTGCGTCTCGCCGAGGGCGCCAGCGACCTGCTGCGGCTGAATCTGGCGCGGGGTCGCTTCGAACTGAACAAGGGTCGGATCTGACCGACTGCCGCCGGCCTCCCAGGCACAGCGAGCAGCAATGCTCCCAAGGCGCGGCGCCCGCCGCGCATCCCATTCAGGAGGTCATGATCAGGGACGGATAGTTCGCAGACCGGGTGCCCGGTATCGGCAGATTGTCGTCACGATGATAGGTAAACACCGCAGACAGCTTGACGTCATCACTGCGATTCATCCCGGCCGCATGGAACGTTTGCGCATCGAAGAACACCACGTCTCCCGCCCGCAGCTCGACCAGGACGGCAGAGTCGATCAGGCCCTGGTTTTCCGGCAACTCGGGACGCAGGAACAACTCTGCATCGAGGCGCCCTCGATCGAGTTGCTCGCGATGACTTTCAGGAATCATTTGCAGGGCACCATTGGCGGCCACCTCGTCGCCCAGCGCAAGCCAGACACTGATCAGCTCAGGACGATCGAAGGACCAGTAGCGGATGTCCTGATGCCACAGCGTCGCGCTGGAGTAACCCGGATGCTTGGTCATGATGCAGTTGTGATGGCTTTGGGCGAGACAGACCGGCCCACCGAGCAGCGCTGCGAGACGACGTCCGAGCGCCGCTGACGTCGCCCAGCTACGGAAGCTGTCATCACGCGTGATCGCGTGCAGAAGCCGGCGCGGCGTCTCGCCACCCTCATCGAGCCGGCTGCCGGGTGCGCCGGGATAGTGGACGTCCGCTTCGAACTCCGCAGGTCCGAGCAGCGGTTGCAGTGATGCCAACGCCACAGCGCGCATCCGGGCAAGCACGCCAGGCTCCGCGAGTCCACGCATGACCAGGAACCCCTCCCGCTCGAAGCGCTGCCGTTCGATCTCGCTCAGATTCCGATCCGCACTGTCATGCATGCTCATCATCGACCACCATCCGTCCGGATCACCACGTTAACACTGCGCCTGGAAAGCGAAAACGGCTTGCATCAGTCCGCAACGCTGGTCATGTTGTCGTGAGGCTCTTTGAGGTGGAGGTCGCCGTGCGCACTGTGCTTTCCATGGCACTGCTGGTCGCCCTGCCGCTGCATGCGAGCGTCCTTCCTGAGGCCCCGCCGGAGGGCCTGCGCATCACGGTGTCCGTCAGCTGCGACTTCGAGCAACGCTGGTGGGAGGCAACGCTTTATCCGAACAGCACGCTCCCGCTGGAGGTTCGCTGGCGGGCACCGACGATGCGCGGCAGCCAACCGAGAGAGCTGGTTAGAGACCTGACTCCGGAACTGCGGGCGACACTTTATGAGTTGAGCCGCCGCGCGTTCGATGACTTCCGACTCGACCGCCTGCCACCGCTGCTCGGCGATCCGGACGCGGGCCCGTGGCTCGGGTCCCGCACCCTGTCCTTGAGCGCCCTGATTCTCGACGGCGGTCTCGGTCGGGTTGATCGCATCGACCTCGCCATCGATCTGCTGCCGGGTCGCGCCCTGTTCGAAGATGCCCGCAATCTGCTGACCCGCTTCGAAGGTCTCGCCAGCCCGATCGACCCGAATCTCGACTGCAGATGACAGCAATGACGATGGACCCCAGCGAGAGTATCCTCAAGTGGGGACCTGACCAAGGGTGGTACCGGGGGTCATCACCACCCAGGGAGAGACCACATGAACCGACGTCTGCTGTGTCGAGTTCTCTGCTGTGCGCTGTTCCTGCCGTTGACGCCCGCCGTCACGCTGGCGGCCCAAACAACGGTCATGGGCGTCTCAGCAGCGCAGCTCTGCTACGACTACGCGACCCACGGCACCAGCTCCGCGCGGCGCGCCCTGGAGACCTGCACGCGAGCCATCAACGACGAGTCGTTGACTACGCGCGACTTGGCCGCCACCTACTCTAATCGTGGCATCATCCAGGCAGCGCGGGGACGCTTTGAGCTCGCCATCGAGGATTACGACCGTTCCCTGGCCCTCAATCCCACCCTCGTGCACGCCATGATCAACCGTGGCAATGCCCGCACGCGACTACGGCAATTCAAGCAGGCGCTGGACGACTACGACCTGGCCGGTTTCTACAGCGAGGGACGCAACGGCCTCGTCTTCTACAATCGGGCCATGTTGTTCATGCAGATGGGTCGGATCGAGAATGCGCGTGCCGACCTGCTGCGCGCGCTGGAGCTGCAGCCCGATTCCCTGCGCTATCGGGAGGCGCTGGCCTCGCTGAAATAAAGCCACAGGGACGTTGGCCCGCACCGACGCGACCGCTTCGGGTCAGCGCTTGATCTGACTGCGCACCAGTTTGAGCATCTTGTCACCCCAGGGCGGCGTGATGCCCACCATGCCTGCGAGATCGATGCCGGTCTGCCGATAGACGGATTTCCGGTGACTGAAGCTCTGGAAACCATCGCGACCGTGGTAGGCACCCATGCCGCTCGGACCGACGCCTCCGAAGGGCAGATCCTCCTGCGCCACGTGCATGATGACGTCGTTGATGGTGACTCCGCCGGACGTGGTCCGGGACAGCACCTTGCGCTGTTCGTCGGCATCGGAACCGAAATAATAGAGCCCCAGCGGACGCGGGTGGTCATTCACGTAGGCGATGGTCTCCTCCACCTTGCTGTAACCCTTCACCGGCAGCAGCGGCCCGAAAATCTCCTCCTGCATGACCTGCATCTCCTCGCTGGGATCGAGAATCAGCGTCGGTGGCATTTTGCGGTTCGGTTGCTGGCGGAAGTCCTCGTTGGCGGGATTGATCTCGGTCACCGTGGCGCCCTTGGCACGCGCGTCCTCGACATACCCGGACAGCCGATCGTAATGACGCTCGTTGATGATCGACGTGTAATCCGGATTGTCGAGCAAAGTCGGGAACATCTTCGCGACAGAGCGCCTTGATGACTCGACAAACGCCTCCACCCGATCATCCGGAACCATGACGTAGTCCGGCGCGAGGCAGATCTGTCCAGCATTGAGCATCTTGCCCATCATGAGACGATCCGTGGCCTTCTGCAGGTCCGCGCTGCGACCGAGAATGACCGGTGACTTGCCACCGAGCTCGAGCGTAACGGGCACCAGATTGTCAGCGGCGGCGCGCATCACGTGCCGGGCCACGCTGGTGGCGCCGGTAAACAGCAGATGATCGAAAGGCAGGGACGCGAACGCAGCACCGGTGTCGGGGCCACCGGTGACCACGGCCACTTCGTCGTCATCGAACGCCGCATGAAACAGCTCGCGCATCAGTTCTGATGTCAGGGGCGTGAATTCAGAGGGTTTGATCATGCAACGATTGCCCGCTGCGAAAATCCCGGCCAACGGTCCGAACGTCAGTTGCACTGGGAAATTCCAAGGGCTGATCACCCCGACCACGCCCAGCGGCTGATGTTCGATCCAGGCGCGAGCGCCGAGCAGCCCGAAGGGCATTTCAGCCCGCCGCTTCTCCGGCCTCATCCACTTCTCGAGATGCTTGCGCGCATGTTTCAGCGGCCCGACGGACCCGGCGATGTCCGTGAACAGAGACTGATGCACCGAGCGATGCCCGAAGTCCTGGCGCATGGCCTCCGCCAGCGCATCCCCGTGGTCCACCAGAATGGCGATGGCCCGATCGATACGCTCACGGCGCGCGGCGGCACTCACCTCTCCCGCGGCGAGCTGGGCCTGACGCTGCCGCTCCAGCAGCGTCAGCATGGCATCACGGGACATGTCGTTATGGGTCTCGATGGTCATGGCGCGCTTGTCCTTTCCGGTCGCTCATCGACCGGTGCAGTGTACCGCGCTCCCGCCTGCGTCTGCATAACCGGGATCAAACGACCGGCGGCTCGGCGTCGGACAGTTCCTCGAGCAGGTCGGACTGGAAATCTTCCAGGCCTCGAGCCACCTCGCCGAGCGCGTCGAAGCGCGCAATGTGGAACAACGCCTCGCCTTCGTTCACCAACGGGATATTGTTGCGCCCCACGAGCACACCTGCCGCGGGCGCGACGATATCCACTTCCCCTTCCCCTTCCGGCGAACCGATGACGCCGAGCAGATCGCCCTTCCTCACGTGTGCACCAAGTGCCACGTGAGTGCGGAACACACCGTCCTGCTCCGCGCGCACCCACTGCGACGATCGTGCGATGACCGGCTCCCACTGCTGTGGTCCCGACTCACGCCTCGAGGCCGGCAGCATGTCGAGATGGCGCAGGACCCGCAGGCATCCGCGTACGCCGGCGCGGATGCAGTGTTCCTCGAAGCGCAGCGCCTCGCCGGCTTCATAGACGATGGCTGGAACGCCACGGGTCCCTGCGATGTGACGCAGAGAGCCGTCGAGGGGCGGGGACCCGAGAATCACCGGCAGACCAAAGGCGCGTGCCATGTCCGCCACGGCTTCGTCATCCACGTCGCCGCGGACCTGCGGAAGATTGGAGCGATGAATGGCGCCCGTATGGAGGTCCACAAGATGGGTACAGTGGGCGAGCACCTCACGGGTGAACAGGCCCGCGATGCGCGCACCCAGCGAACCGCGATCGCTGCCGGGAAAGCAGCGATTGAGATCGCGTCGGTCGGGCAGGTAGCGCGACCGGTGGATGAATCCGAACACGTTCACCACCGGTGCCGCGATGAGCGTGCCGCGCAGGCGCGTCATGGACCGGTGCTTGAGTACTCGGCGGATGATCTCGACCCCGTTGAGTTCATCCCCGTGAATGGCGGCAGTCAGCAGCAGCACGGGGCCATCCCGGCGGCCGTGGATCACCTGCAAAGGAATATTGAGTTGGGTGTGGGTATAGAGCTGCGCAGCGGGGAGTTCGGTTGCTCCACGCGCCCCGGGAGCCACCTCCAGATCACAAATGCGGAAAGCGGGTCTTCGCTGCGCCAAGAGATCAACCCTGACCGCGGGTCTTGGTGCGGTTCGGCTTGGCCTGCCGCTCGATGAACTCGATGATCATGCCCGCCACGTCCTGGCCGGTGGCCTGCTCGATCCCGCCGAGACCGGGGGACGAATTCACTTCCAGAACCAGCGGACCGTGATTGGAGCGGAGGATGTCGACGCCGGCGACATTCAAGCCCATGGCCCGCGCCGCACCAATGGCCGTACGACGCTCGGCGGACGTGATCTTCACCACTTCGGCGCTGCCGCCGCGGTGCAGGTTGGAACGGAACTCGCCAGGTGCACCCTGCCGCTTCATGGCCGCCACCACCTTCTCACCGACGACGAGGCAGCGAATGTCCGATCCCCCGGCCTCACGGATGAATTCCTGCACCATGATGTTCACGTTCAGGCCCATGAAGGCCTCGATGACGCTCTTCGCCGCCTGCTTCGTCTCCGCGAGCACGACGCCGATCCCCTGCGTGCCCTCCAGCAGTTTGATCACCAGCGGTGCCCCGCCCACCATGTCGATGAGATCCGGAATGTCATCCGGAGAATGGGCGAAGCCGGTAACCGGCAGGCCCATGCCCTTGCGGGCGAGAAGCTGCAGCGAACGCAGTTTGTCCCGGGCCCGGGTAATGGCCACCGATTCATTGACGCTGAACACGCCCATCATCTCGAACTGTCGCACCACGGCGGCACCGTAGAACGTGATCGAGGCGCCGATGCGAGGAATCACCGCGTCGACGCCAGCCAGCTCCTGACCCTTGAAATGAATCGAAGGGCGGGCCGTGGCCATGTTCATGTAACAGCGCAGCGTATCGATCACCTGTACTTCATGACCTCGCTGCTTCGCCGCCTCCGCCAGACGGCGGGTCGAATAAAGGCGTCCATTGCGGGACAGAATGCCGATTTTCATGTGCGGGCCCGAGTCAGATAGGAGCGGGATGGATCCACCACGAAGCGGCCGCGTATAGCCGTACGGCCCAGCAACATCCGGAACAGCATGTCATCACGACTGGTGAGTGTGATTTCCGCACGCCAGGCGTCGAGTCCGAGCTGGACCGTCGTTGCGATGACAAAGCGGCGCTCGGTGTGGCCTCCGGAATCGCGCACGTCGCGCTCGTCCACGACAGCAGCTTCGCATATCACTTCGCGCACTGCATCGCGCTGCCGCGGATGCAGGCGGAACCTTACCCAGGGTGCGCCGTCACGCTCGAACGGAGCCAGCTCGAAGGCGTGCAGAGCGGAGGTGCGCGCACCGGTGTCCACCTTGGCCTTAATGCGGGCGATGCCGAGCTCTGGCAGGGCCACCCACTCGCGCCAACCGATGGCTTGCAGCACCGCTCCCTCAACCCTCACCCGATGGCTCCGCTGCAGTCTCCAATCCAGCCTCATCCGCCCCCGTTGCGGGCGGCGACAGGGTGATGCGTCGATAGGGGATGTCGATTCCCGCGGCCAGCAGCGCCTGCTGCACCTCCTGGATCAGCGACGTTCTCAGCACAAAGAACTGCTCGCGCGCTGACCAGACGGAAAACTGCACACCGATACCCCACTCCTCGTAACCCAGAGGCAGGAATAGAGGTTTGGGCTCCTGCAGCGCGACCTGATTGTGGTCGGAGGTGGCACGCAGAACCTTCTCGAGCGCCTTGAGATCCTCGCGGAAGTCCACCGTCAGCTTCAGATCGAAGCGACGGATCGGAAATCGGGAAAGGGTGCGTACCCGATCCCTGAGGATGGATTCGTTGGGAATGCGCACAAAAATATTGTCGAAGGTACGCAGCTTTACCGACAGCGCGTCGATAGACAGCACTTCACCGGTGACATCACCGACAGTGATGGTGTCGCCCACTGCGAACGGCTTCTCGCCGAGCAGGAACAGACCGCTGATCAGGTTCGACGCCGAAGTCTGGGACGCGAAACCAACGGCCACCGTGAGAATTCCCGCAGCTCCAAGCAAAACGCCGAGATTGAAGCCAAGCTGGTGCAACGCGGTCACCAACACCAGACTGGCCAGGAACCAGAACACGCCCTTGCGCGCCAGCATCGCCAGCTGCCTGTCACCCCGCGCCAGAATCGCCTTTTCCAATGCGCGCGCCGCGAATCGCGCCAGGGTGATCCCCAGCCCGAGCACCAGCAGCGCCCGCAGGATGCCCAGCACGTGATCAAACTCCACTGAAACGTTGCCGACTTCCATCAGAACAGGTTCCCATAGAAGCGACCGAGGATGCTGCTGCTGCCGCTACGGCGAGGCTTGCCCTGCTCGGTCCACGGTCCGGGTTCGACCGGAGGGGCATCACCGACTCTGATGTCACCGACCTTGCCTTCGTGATCGCGGCGGGTGGAGAGGCTGGACGTCCACAGGCGGCCATCAGTGGACACAAACAGCGGCAGCTGTGGCACCGGCAGGACGACACGGTCGAGCATCCAACCGTCCTTGGCCCGGTTCTCGAGCCGCAGCGGCGAGATGGCCCGCCAGGGTCGCAGCGGAACATCCTGCGCATTCGTCCGACAGTAGGTTCGCGCGGCATAACACAGCGCGCCTTCGACCGTGGAGGAGCCGAACCAGGTCTGGGACGGGCGCATCAATGGCAGTTCACAAAGCGTCACGGCGTCCACACCCGCCTTCAACTCCACCCATAGCGGCGTGCCCACGTAAAGCGTGACGCTGGCGTCAGGCGCGATGTTGAACGGCATGCGCGGACGGCTCACCACCGCCCGGTCAGCGAGTCGGGGTACCAGAGTCAGGCTGTCGTCGAATCCCGGGGCCTTGTAGTGGACCACGTCAGACTGGGTGTTTCCCGGCATCCATGCGATCTCGCTGGCGATTTCCAGCGGCGGGTCCTCGACTTCGTCGCGAGCATGTTCGAAGGATTGCACCAGCCAGCCGTCGTCACGTCGCGCCACGAACAGGTCGAGGGCACCGATCCGCCAGTAGCGGGCTTCGTCGATGGGAACGCGATAGCTGCCCCACCAGGTCCATTCCTGCGCCACGAGTCATCGGTCCTTCAGCAGCTGACGCCCCACCAGACCGCCCAGCGTACGCACGACCCAACGGGGTTGCACCTGAGACCAGAATGTTCCGATCCGATTCGCGAGGCCCGGCACACGAATCACCTCACCGCGCATGCAGGCCCGATAGCCCTCGCGAGCGACACTGCGCACGCTGGAGAGCAACAGCGGCGGGATCTGAGGCAGCTCCGGGTTGAGCTGACGGACCTGTTGCGCCATGTCGGTATCCGTGACGCCCGGGCACAGCGTCGTGACGCTGACCCCGCTGCCGCGCAGCTCCTCGTTCAGCGCCTCGGACAAGGACAGCACATAGGCCTTGGTGGCCGCATAGGCAGCAAGACCGGGGACCGGCTGAAAGCCTGCCACCGAGGCCACATTGAGTATGCGACCGTAGCCACGCGCCACCATGGGCCCGAGAAACACGTGGGTGAGCTGGGTCAGCGTGGCCACGTTGAGTTGCACCATGCGATGCAGATCGTCCGCATCGGCGTGCCGGAACGCTCCGGCTTCCAGCACCCCGGCATTGTTCACCAGGATGTCTACCTGCAGATCACGCTGGCGAACCGCCACAGCGAGTGCTCCCGCGGATCGGCGCTTGGACAGATTCATGGGGATGTGGACGGCCCGTACGCCGTGTCGTCCGCTGAGTTCGAAGGCCAGCTCGCGCAGCTTGTCAACGCTGCGCGCCACCAGGATCAGGTCGTGGCCGTGGGCTGCGAACTCCGCCGCCAGCGCCCGACCGATACCTGCCGACGCTCCAGTGATAAGTACCGTTTTGCCTTCCATTCTGCTGCTGCCTCCTGGATCGATCGCTCGCTCGCGGCGTGGCTGTCGGACCTGTAACTGTCCTATTCAGCGTGACTTCAGCGGCGCATTCTATTGTGCGACGCAAAACGAGGCGAAGACTAGATCGAGGCTATCGAAGCATCATGACCCGAACAGGTGTCAGGCTCGCGCTGTGGCTCATCCTCCTGGGGCTCCTCGCCAGCTGCGTCGAAAATCCGGTCACGGGCGCCCGCGAGTTCGGCTTCATCGGCACCGGAGACGAAATCGCGATCGGCAGCCAGCACTATGCGCCCACCGTGCAGTCGCAGGGGGGCACCTACCAGCTCGAACCGGCCCTCATGAGTTACGTGGCAGGTGTCACCCATCGGCTGGCGGCGGTGAGCGATCGCCCCCTTCCCTACGAGATGGTCGTGATCAATTCCTCAGTCCCCAATGCCTGGGCCCTGCCCGGCGGCAAGATGGCCATCAACCGGGGACTGCTGCTCGAGCTCGAAAACGAAGCGGAGCTCGCGGCCGTCATCGGTCATGAGATCGTCCACGCCGCGGCCCGCCATGGCGCCCGCGCCATGGAACGGGGCTTGCTGCTGGAGGGTGCCGTACTCGCCGCCGCCATCGCGTCCGGTGATTCCGGGTACGCGCCGTTCGTAGTCGGCGGTGCCCAGCTCGGCGCGGCATTAATCTCACTGGGCTACAGTCGCGAAGCGGAACGGGAGGCAGATCTCTACGGCATGCACATGATGCATCGAGCTGGCTACGATCCAGCTGCTGCCATCGGCCTTCAAGAGACCTTCGTCCGCCTCGCAGGCGAGCGCCGCAGCAACTGGTTGACTGGACTGTTCGCCAGTCATCCGCCTTCGATGGAGCGGGTCGCCAACAACCGCGCCACTGCGGAGCGGTTGGGCGCCAACGGAGAACTGGGAAGGGAGCGCTACCAGCAAGCCATTGCCGAACTGCGCGGTCGTCAGGACGCTTTCGCAGCAGCGGATGCCGCTCGGGGCGCCCTGGCCAAACGCGACTTCGCCACCACCGAGCGCAAGCTTAAGGAGGCCATCGAACGCGAACCGCGGGAGGCGAGCTTTCACGGCCTGCTCGGCGACCTGCGCATGGCTCAGAACCGGCCGACGGAGGCCGAAACTGCCTACAGCCAGGCACTGGCAAGGGACGAGAGCTACTTCGCACACTGGCAGGGACGCGGCCTGGCCAGACTGAAACAAAGCCAGCGCGCGAGCGCTCGCAATGATCTCGAGCGCGGCGTCGGACTCCTTCCCACCGCCGTTGCCATGAATGCACTCGGCCAACTCGACCTGGCCGCCGGCCGTACCGCTCAGGCGCGGCAGTACCTCGGCATGGCCGCGACCTCGGCGGGTCCGGCGGCTGAAGAGGCGCGCCGCACCCTCGCCCGGCTCGATGTACCCGCAGAGCCCGAACGTTTTCTCACCAGCCGCTGGGCCGCAGACGACGCTGGTCGTCTGATTCTGGAGGTGACGAACCGCGCCCCGATCGCGGTTCATGGCGTGGTGGTGGAAGTGCAGCTGCGACGCGAGGATGGCCGCATCACGCGACGTCGCGTCAACGTGCCCGGCACCCTAGCCGCAGGCGCAGGCACCCGCTTTCACAGCGGCCTCACCCTGCCGGCAGATACCCCCCCGGCGGCAGTCGCCAGTCGCGTGATTGCAGCCCGTCCCGTCCCCTGAGCGTCGCGAGAACGATCACTCGAAGCGCCAGCGCCTTGACTCACTTGAACCGTGTTCGTCTAATGGCCCCTCGGCGGGCCGGGACGGAATCTCCCCAACGGCCACGCTTTGAGTTGCGGACAGGAGCCCCATCGGTGCCTCACATTCTCGTCGTCGACGACGAAGAACTGATTCGAGGTCTACTCGAGCGCATCTTGAAGCGCGAAGGTTATGAGGTGACTTCGGTCGCCGACGGCCCCGGCTTCCGCGCTGCCATGGAATCGGGAAGCATCGATCTGGTGCTGCTCGACGTTCGCCTGGGCAGGGATCATGGTTTCGATCTCGCCCGCGAGGCACGCGAGCGCTACAAGGCCCCCCTGATTTTCGTCACCGGTGATACCGACATGACCGACAAGGTCACCGGTCTCGAACTCGGCGCCGAGGACTACATCACGAAACCATTCGACCAGCGCGAACTGCTGGCGCGGATCAAGGTGGTGCTCCGACGGCGGGCGCCGGACAGCCAAGAGCAACACGCACTGGCATTCTCCGGTTTCGTCCTCGATCTTGCTGGCTACGAACTGCTCGGCCCGGATGGCGAGAACGTCGAACTCACGGGCATGGAACTCTCCATTCTCGCCTTTCTCGCCCAGCGCCCACGCCAGGCCCTGAGCCGGGACGACATCTCCCAGGCCGTAAGCGGCCGCATCCGTGACCGCCGCGACCGCACCATCGACGTCGTCGTCTCCAAGCTGCGCCGCAAGCTCGAGCTGGCCGGAGAAGGCAATCCGGATCTGATTCACACGGTCCGCGGCGTCGGCTACAAGTTCATGGCGGAAGTCGCGCCCGCCTGACAGCACAGGCTATTTTTTCCCCTGCCATTGAAACGCCTTCCCGGCTCCCCCATAGAACGCTCGCCCTGGGACGCCTGGAGACGCGACCACCATGACTGCCAAACAAATCATCTTTGCCGACGATGCCCGCCGCCGCCTCGGGCGAGGTGTCGGCATTCTTGCCACCGCAGTGAAGGGCACCTTAGGCCCCCGCGGTCGCAACGTCGTGCTGGGCAAGAGCTGGGGCGCCCCCACGGTGACCAAGGACGGGGTGTCCGTGGCCAAGGAGATCGAACTTCAGGATCCCTTCGAGAACATGGGTGCCCAGTTGCTGAAACAGGTCGCCTCCAAGACCTCCGACGAGGCCGGAGACGGCACCACCACCGCCACGGTCCTCGCCTACGCCATCCTGCGCGAGGGCCTCAAGGCGGTGTCTGCAGGCCTGGACCCCATGGACCTCAAGCGCGGCATCGACCGCGGCGTCTCTGCCGTGATCTCCGAGCTCGAGAAACTGTCGCAGCCCTGTGAGACGACCGCCACCATCATGCAGGTCGGCATGGTCTCGGCGAACGGCGACGAAGCCATTGGCAACATCCTTGCCGAAGCCATGGAAAAGGTCGGGAGAGAAGGCGTGATCACCGTCGAAGATGGCAGCGGACTCGACGACGTACTCGAAACCGTAGAAGGCATGCAGTTCGATCGGGGCTACCTTTCGCCTTATTTTCTCACTCATGCCGACCGCCAGATGGCGGAGCTCGAAGACACCCTGGTTCTGCTCTGCGACAGGAAGATCTCAGCCGCCCGGGACCTGCTTCCTATTCTTGAAGCCGTGGCCAAGGCGGGCAAACCGCTCCTGGTGGTGGCGGAAGATGTCGAGAAAGAAGCGCTGGCGACCCTGGTCGTCAACAAACTGCGTGGCATCCTCAAGGTGGCCGCGGTCAAGGCCCCCGGATTCGGTGATCGCCGCAAAGCCATGCTCCAGGACATGGCCGTGCTCACCGGCGGGACAGTCATCTCCCAGGAAACCGGCCTCACCCTTGAGAAGGCCACCCTCGAACAGCTCGGACACGCCCAGCGCGTGCAGGTCACCAAGGAGCACACGACCATCATCGATGGGGAAGGCACGGTCACTGCCATCAAGGGACGTATCGGGCAGATCCGCCGCGAAATCGAGGAAACGAGTTCTGACTACGATCGCGAGAAGCTCGAGGAGCGTCTGGCGAAGCTCTCCGGCGGCGTCGCCGTCATCAAGGTCGGCGCCGGCTCGGAAATCGCCATGAAAGAGAAGAAAGCGCGCATCGAAGACGCCATGCATGCGACCCGTGCCGCAGTTCAGGAAGGCATGGTACCCGGCGGTGGCGTGGCGCTGATTCGCGCAGCGAAGGCCCTCGATGGCGTCAAGGGTGACAACCAGGACCAGGAGACCGGGCTTCGCGTCCTGCGTCGGGCCCTGCACGAACCCCTGCGCCAGATCGTCAGAAACGCAGGCCTCGAGCCGGAATTGATCGCGCGCCAGGTGGTGGAGGGCAAGGACGGCTATGGCTACAATGCCGCGACCGGCGAATGGGGTGACATGATCGAGATGGGCATTCTCGATCCGACCAAGGTCACACGCCTCGCCCTGCAGCACGCTGCAAGCGTGGTCAGCCTGATGATCACCACCGAGGCGATGATCAGCGAGCTGCCGCACAAAGAGAGCCACAGCCACAACCACGATCATGGCGATATGGACTTCTGACGCAGCGAGGCGCGGGGCTAGAGGGCGCGAGGTGGACACGTGGGCACAGGGGCGGTCTCAACCCAAGGGCCAGCGCCACACTTCACTTCGTTCCAAGCTTGCCACCGAGCCGCCCGACCTCGAGTTCCCCCTTTCGTGTCTGGCCGCCGATCTCCAGGAAGCGACGCATGTTCGCCTGGGCTCCGTCCGTGCGCAGCAGCTCCTGGAACTGATAGGCCTCCTCCAACAGCCCGTCGCGCAGGGGACGTTCCGCTGCGTCCACTGACGCCTTCGCGCGCCGCACGGCGTCCGCTGGGAAGGAGGCAATGCGCCGGGCCAGGCGGGTGACAAACGGCTCGATCTCTCTGCGCTTGAAGATGCGATTGAGATAGCCCCACTCGCAGGCCGTCCTGGCGTCGATGTCGTCACCGCCGAGGATGATCTCGAGCGCCCGCCCGCGGCCCAGAAGACGCGGCAGACGCTGAGTCCCGGTGCCTCCTGGAAGGATGCCGAGAGGCACTTCCATCTGGCAGATCACGGTGCGTTCCTTGACACCGAAACGCATGTCACAGGACAGAGCGAGCTCACTGCCGCCACCGCCCACCCGACCCTCGATCTGACAGATCGTGGCCTTCGGCATGGCCCGGAAGCGCTCGCACATCAGGTGGTAGTCGTTGAGCTCCACTTCGCGCTGGGCCGGCGTATCGACGGGAAAGGCGAGAATGGCCTCGACGTCGAAGTGCGCCAGGAAAAAGTCCTTGTTGGCGCTTTTCAGCACCACTGCCCGGACCTCGTCGTCCGCCTCCACTTCCGCGGCGAACGCAGCCAGTTCACGGTACAGGTCCGCCGTAATCAGATTGATCGGTGGATTGTCCAGCGTCGCAAAGCATACGCCCCGGTCGAGTTCGACCCGGATGCGCTCGTAGTCGTAGGCCACGGACTCCCCTCCTTTCCAGCGACGAAGCGCTGACTGTGGTGCCTTCGAATGAGTTCGGCGAGTGTAGGGTGGGGCAGCAGCCCCCACAAGCGCCCTTGCTGGAACGCAACGACCTGATCCTGTCGCACTTCACCCTGCCCGCGCCGGAGGACGCCGAGCGACGCGCGGCCGCAGCTGCGACCGCCGGCTTCGCAGGCACTGGCCTGCTGCGCGAACGGCCAACCGCGAAACCGCAATCAACGCGGCTTGCTCAAAATTTCGATGCTGGTGACCCGGTTATTCCGGAAACGTAGAAGCTGGCGGAAACGCTGGGGACCGAACTCGTAGACCCACTCCTCGGTGACCACACCCAGCGGCAGGTACTCCCTGTGCGGAACACCAACGAATTCGCCGACCCGGAACGGATACTCGACCACCTGCTCGCGGAACAGTGGCTTGCCGCAGGCGGCGAGCACCTCCACCTTGTGGTCGCCCGGACTGACGAGCCCGCCTGAACAGCGCAGCGCCAAGGTACCCGCCGGCGCCATGGCCAGGCCCAGCGTCACCAGGGACAGCAGAGTCTGGCGCTGCACACCGCGCATAGACATGGGCCGCAATCTCCCGCAAGCCATCCATTTTGGCTACCATGGTGCCATGTGCGACACGATCGTGGTCACCCCTGCAGCCTCAGCCACCGGCACCCTGCTGTTCGCCAAGAACTCAGACCGCGAACGGAACGAAGCGCATCAGGTGCTGGCGCACCCACCCGGCCACCATGCTCCCCGCGCTCGCGTCCAATGCACGCGCATCCGGCTTCCGCAAGTACGCGAGACCCGCGCCGTGCTACTCGCCAAGCCGTACTGGATCTGGGGCGCGGAGATGGGGGCGAACGATGCCGGTGTCGTGATCGGCAACGAAGCCCTGTTCACCCGCGCTGAAGCCGGACCCGACGCCCTGTTGGGTATGGACCTGTTGCGTCTTGCCCTCGAACGCTGCGAAACCGCGGCCGCAGCGGTGGAAGTGATCACAGGCCTACTGGAACGTCACGGTCAGGGCGGGCTTGCCGCCGTGCACCGGGATCTGCGCTACGACAACGGTTTCATCGTCGCAGACCCGCACGAAGCCTGGATCCTGGAAACGGCAGGCCGCCACTGGGTGACACGCCGGGTCGAGGGCTTTGCCGCCATCTCCAACGCAGCGAGCATCGGTGGAGACTTCACCCGAGTCTCCGCTGGCGCGTTCGAGACGCCTCGCGCCCGTGGATGGCTCGAACCCGGCGCGCCAGACGACTTTGCCCGTGCCTGGACCGACCCGGAGCCCACCCTGCGCGGCAACGGTCCCGGCCGCTGCCGGCGCTCCCTGGAACTGCTCTCGACCTGTCCAGGTCCGATCCAGCCCGAGGATCTGCTGCGCATCCTGCGCGACCACGGTGGCGGAGCAGACTGGCGGCCCGACGACCTGACCCGACCCTCGAGTCTGTGCATGCACGCCGCCCTCGACGATTGGCGCCCGAGCCAGACGACCGGGGCCATGCTCTCGGTGATGGATCCGCTGCGCGCGACCCACTTTCTCACCGGGACGGCCGCGCCCTGCCTGTCACTGTTCCGCCCCGCCTGGATCGACGCGCTGCCGACCGGGTTCCAACCGCTGCCCGGCGCCGAGGCGGACGCGGTCAGCCTGTTCTGGCGTCATGAACGCCTGCATCGGGCCGCACTCGCGAACCTGCCTGCATTCCTTGACCTTGTGGCCGCCGAGCGTGATGAAACGGACGTGCACCGAGTCAGTCGCGCCCTCGCACTGCGTGATGAGGGGCAGCGGCGGCGACAGCAGGCTGCAGAAGAGATGTTCGAGGAAACCGAACGGCAACTCGAGGACTGGCGCCACCGGCTCCAGCACCTGCCCCCAGGACCCGATCAGGATCCCGAGTGGCGCGACACCTGGGCGCGGCACAATGAGCGGTGTGGGTTATGAACGCACCTCGGCGCCCCGAACACAGCGCCCAACAGACAGCCCAGCCAGTTGGCATAACTCAAGTCGATCCAGGACCATTTCAACCAACTGCGTTGACTGTCCGTAAGGCTGAACTGTCGCCAGATCGCCCCGAGCGCCAGCAGCAGCAAACCGCTCATCATACCGATGGCGTGAGCGGACAGCCCCAATCTTGGGACCGCCATCGCAGGCAGGAAGAACGCGCCCAGCAGCGCCAGAAGCATCAACACGAACGCGTACCGACACAGACTGATGCGCATCACGGAGCGCCCTCTCCATCCCCCCAGCGGGCATCGAACAATGTGCCTCTGATTCTCCGAACCGAGCTACAGTCATGCTGGAAGGTTGCTTCATGTGTTGGCTGCGATCTTTCAAACCCCGTTTGTGCGGTTGTGCGCGGTATCGAACAGATCATGCTGATGATCGAACCTTACGGTCGAAAGCGAACGCCATGTCCTCCCGTCTCGAGTCAACGCTCGATCCAGTTTTGCCAGCTGAGTGGATCATCCTCGATGAAGCAAAGGGCGAGCTATAGCCGCAGGCGCCCATCGATGGCTGCGCATAGCGACATCGACCAAAGGACACGGCCATCGGAATCCCGGGTGTCGTCGCGGCGCCATTTGCAGGCACAAGCGCGTGCGCTGGGTCCGCACACGGCGGCCAGCTGGGCGGCGCCTGAAACAATGGAAACGTTCACGCTGCGGATTTACGAACGGTACTCGGCGTTGATCTTCACGTAATCGTAGGAGAGATCGGTGGTCCAGACGGTCTCGGCGCTCGAGCCGCGACCGAGGTGGGCGCGAATGAGGATCTCCGGCTGCGCCATGACCCGTGCGCCGTCCGCTTCCCGATAGCCTGCCGCAACGGCTCCGCCCTCGGCGATGCAGACCTCGTCCAGGAACAGACTCACCCCGGTCACGTCGAGATCGTCGATGCCCGCCCTGCCGATTGCAGCCAAAAGCCGACCCCAGTTGGGATCACCGGCAAACAGCGCCGTCTTCACCAGCGGCGAGTGGGCAATGGCGTAGGCCACCGCCAGCGCCTCGGTGGTGTCTCGTGCACCCTCGATGCGCACCGTGACGAACCGCGTCGCGCCTTCACCGTCACGGACGATGGCCTGAGCGAGTTCGTTGCACAGCGCCGTGAGCGCGGCCCCGAATGCCCTGCCTTCGGGACTATCCACGCCCTCGATGGGTTCCGCGTCGGCCGCGCCCGTGGCGACGAGTGTGACCGCGTCGTTCGTGGACGTGTCACCGTCGATGGTGATGCGATTGAAGCTCGCCTCCACCGCTGCGCGCAACATCGCATCGAGTGCCGGCTGGGCGATCGCCGCGTCAGTGGCGATGAACGCGAGCATGGTCGCCATGTCCGGTCGAATCATGCCAGCACCCTTGCTGATGCCGGTGAGGACCCAGGGCATGCCGGATCCCACCTTACGACTGCTCCCCTTCGGTGCGGTATCGGTGGTCAGGATGCCATGGGCTGCAGCGCTCCAAGCGTCGCCGTCCAGAGCCGCGAATGCGGCCGGAAGCCCGGCCACGATGCGTTCCGCAGGCAAGGGTTCACCGATGACTCCGGTCGAGTAGGGCAGGACGTCCTCCGGCTGCACGCCGCCATGGGTGGCCACGGCGGCGCAGCACGCAAGGGCAGCCTCGATGCCCGGCGCACCAGTACCGGCGTTGGCGTTGCCGGTGTTGATCAGGAGGTACCGGGGTGACCCGGCGGCGAGATGGCGCTCGGCCACCTGCACGGGGGCAGCGCGGAAACGATTGCGGGTAAAGGCTGCCGCCGTTCGGCTTCCGGGTGCGATCTCGAACAGCACCAGATCGAGACGTCCGGGCTTGCGTACACCGGCCGCCACCGCAGCACAGCGAACACCGGCTACCGGAAGCATTCTCGGCAGCGGCGGCAGATTGACAGGCATCGATGATTTCCCCCTAAGTACACATGTGACGGTCAGCTGCGCGCCGCGGCTCCCGCAAACGCGACGCTACTTGAGACCGTGACAGTGCTTGTACTTCTTGCCCGAGCCGCAAGGGCAGGGTTCGTTGCGCCCGACCTTGCGCTCCTCGCGAACGAAGGTCTCGGGGCGCCTCGCGGCGCTGCGGCCGCCGCCTGCTGCCGCCACGGACGCATCGGTCTCGAGTGCATTGGCATCGGCATGGGAGAAGTTGGAGCGACTGATTTCCTCTTCCCGCCGCCGCCGTTCGTCCGCCTCGATCTCCTCTGCAGTCCGGAACTGGGCACGCGACAGCAACCTCACCACATCCCTTCGCACCGAGTAGAGCAGACCCTGGAACAGCTCGAAGGACTCGCGCTTGAACTCCTGTTTCGGCTGTTTCTGGGCGTAGGCGCGCAGGTGAATGCCCTGACGCAGCTGATCCATGCTCTGAAGGTGATCCTTCCAGAGGTGGTCCAGCGTGAGCAGCATCATCTGCTTTTCGAACTTGCGCAGCATGTCACTGCTGAGCGCTGACTCCTTCGCGGCGTATTCCTCCTCGATATTCTCGAGGATGCGTTCCCGCAAGGTCTCTTCGTAGAGATCCGGTTCCTTCTCGAGCCATTCGCGGACGGGCTGACGGGAGTTGAACTCGACGATCAGGGCTTCTTCGAGGCCTTCGAGATCCCACTGCTCCTCCACCGACTGCGGCGGAATGTACTCACTGATGACGTCGTTCACGACCTCCTCGCGCATGGCGGCGATGGTCTGAGAGATGTCGTCCGCCTGCATGATCTCATTGCGCTGGGCGTATATCACCTGGCGCTGGTCGTTGGAGACGTCGTCGTACTCCAGCAGGTTCTTGCGAATGTCGAAGTTGTGCCCTTCCACCTTGCGCTGGGCCCGTTCGATGGCATTGCTGACCATGCGATGCTCGATTGCCTCGCCCTGCTCCATGCCGAGAGAGTTCATGATCTTGCGAATGCGGTCGGAGGCGAAGATCCGCATCAGCGTATCTTCCATGGACAGATAAAAGCGGGTGGAACCCGGATCACCCTGGCGTCCTGACCGGCCTCGCAACTGATTGTCGATGCGGCGGGACTCATGCCGTTCCGTTCCAATCACACGCAGGCCACCAGCGGCAATCACTGCGTCGTGACGTTCATGCCACTCGGCCTCGAGGCGCTTGATCTGCTCCTCATCCGGGTCGTCATGCTTGGCGAGCTCGGCCTCCCAGTTGCCGCCTAGAACGATGTCCGTCCCACGGCCCGCCATGTTCGTGGCCACCGTGACCGCACCCGGACGCCCTGCCTGGGCGATGATCTCGGCTTCCTTCTCGTGAAACTTCGCGTTCAGCACGCTGTGTTCGATGCCGCGCCGCTTCATCTCCTCCGACAGGCGTTCCGACGACTCGATGGAAGCCGTGCCGACGAGCACCGGTTGGCCACGCTTACGACAATCGTCGATGTCCTCGACGATGGCGTCGTACTTCTCGTCCATGGTCAGGAAAACGAGATCGTTGTCGTCGATTCGCACCATGGGCCGGTTGGTCGGGATCACCACCACGTCGAGTCCGTAGATCTGATTGAACTCGAACGCCTCGGTGTCCGCAGTGCCGGTCATGCCCGCGAGCTTCTCGTAGAGGCGGAAGAAGTTCTGGAACGTCGTGGACGCCAGTGTCTGCGACTCGAGCTGCACCTTCACGCCTTCCTTGGCCTCGATGGCGCCGTGGAGACCATCGGACCAGCGCCTGCCGGGCATGGTCCGACCGGTGTGCTCGTCGACGATGATCACCTGATCGTCCTGGACGATGTAGTGCACGTCACGCTTGTAGACGAAGTGCGCCCTGAGCGCCGCATTCACATGGTGCAGCAGCCCGAGGTTGCCAGGGGCGTAGAGGCTGCCTTCCTGCATCAGGCCGGCCTCCTGCAAGGCGTGCTCGATCTTTTCGTGTCCGGATTCGAGCAGCTCGATCTGCCGATTCTTCTCGTCGACGGCGAAGTCGCCCTCGTCCTCACCCTCCGGCTCCATCCCTGCCGGCGTTTCCCTGGCCTTGAGCTTGGGCACCAGCTTGTTGATGGCCCGGTAGAGCTCGGAGGAATCATCCGCCGCACCGGAGATGATCAGCGGCGTGCGGGCCTCATCGATGAGAATGGAGTCCACCTCGTCGACGATGGCGAAATGGAGATCCCGCTGCACCCGGTCCTCGGGCGTGAACGCCATGTTGTCACGCAGGTAATCGAACCCGAATTCGTTGTTGGTGCCGTAGGTGATGTCCGCCTGATAAGCCGCGCGTTTCTCTTCGCCCTTCTGTCCCGGGACGACCACACCGACGCTCATGCCGAGCGCCTTGTAGATGGGCTCCATCCAGCCCGCGTCACGTCGGGCCAGATAATCGTTCACCGTCACCAGGTGGACGCCACGACCCGTGAGGGCGTTCAGGTAGATCGGCAGGGTCGCGACCAGGGTCTTGCCTTCGCCGGTGCGCATCTCGGCGATGTTGCCCTCGTGCATCGCCATGCCACCAAGCATCTGCACATCGAAATGGCGCATCCCCAGGGTCCGCTTGGCTGCCTCGCGGACGGCAGCAAACGCCTCGGGCAGCAGAGCGTTGAGCTTTTCACCGCCCTCAAGCCGCTCCCGAAACTTGGGTGTCAGGCCCGCGAGCTCAGAATCAGAGAGCGCAGCCATCGTCTCTTCGTGCGAATTGATGCGAGTAACAACCCGACCCATTCGCTTGAGTTCACGGGTGTTCTTGGTGGGGACGATCTTACGGAAGAGGCTGGCGATCATGGTCAATCGCGTGGACCTGCCCTTGAATTGGCAACCCCGGCGCGGAGTCTCCTGGCTGATTCAATGTGCCCGAACGGGCCCCGAATGGGGTCCCGGACAGGTGCCCGAACTGCGGATCTGCGCCCGTCAGCCGCGCCTGCGGGCGACGTAGCGGGCAGGATCCACGCTCTCGCCGTCCTTGAGCACCTCGAAGTGTACATGGGGACCCGTGGCCCGGCCGGTGGAACCGACCTTGGCGATCACGTCACCCTTGCGAACCACGTCGCCGACGGCTACCAGCTTCTCGCTGGCGTGCGCGTAGCGTGTACTGTACCCGTTACCGTGGTTGATCTCGACCAGATTGCCATAGGCGCCCCGTCGCCCAGAGAATACGACCACACCACCCGCCACGGCCCGGACCTTGGTGCCCGTGGGTGCAGCGAAGTCGAGGCCGCGGTGCCAGGCCATGCGTCCACTGAAGGGATCCAGGCGCCGTCCGAAGCCGGAGGACTGCCAGCCCTTGTCGACAGGACGCCCCGTGAGCTGCACATCAGCACGGAATTGGCGGTCGTGGAGCAAGCCACCGAGCACGTCGAGCTGCTGCTGGCGGGTGAGGATCTGGTCCGACAGTCGCTCCACCATGGCAATGAATTCCGGCGTTTCGACCTCTGTGGCACCCATATCGCCGCCTTCATAAGGACCGCCGAGCGCCGGGCGCTGAGAGAAATCGAACTCTTCGGCATCGAGGTCGGCTACCGCAATCATGCGCTGCCCGAGTGCCTCCATCCGGACCAGGCGCCCCTGGAGGTCGGCGAAACGGCGGGTCAGCGCCGTCATCATCCGGTCAGACTCGCGCCGGATGGCAGCAAGTTCTTCCTGCTGCGCTTCCAGCGTGGAGCGCCATTCGTTTGCTACCGCGGCGTCCACCGAATCCGATTGCCAAGCATGCAGACCCCAGCCTGCAGCCAGCGTGAAGAGGCAGGCCGAGGTGCTGCGCATCAGCACCCCCTGCATGGTAAACGGCAGCCGCCACTCGCTTCCCTCACGGGCATCAAGGAGAATAACAGCCAAACGTTCGCGACGCAGCCATGTCATCAATTGCTTGTATCGCTCGCGTGCTCGACTCACGCCTGGAAACTCCAATGGTGGATGCACCCGACCCGGAATCCGGACCCACAGGTTTGTCGGACCGTCTTCGCCCCGGGAACACTGTCCTGGGCCGAGTGGTGCGTCATGCGCAACGACTGCTCCGAATTGAACGCGCGCTGCATGAGATGCTTCCTGTCGCTCTGCGTAACCATGTCGTCGTCGCCGCTCTGGACTCGGGTCGTCTTCGCCTGCTTGTCTCCGGCTCCGCGCGCGCTACGCAGCTTCGATTTCAGCAGCGGTTGATCCAGACCCAACTCACGGAGCGGACCGGAGAGCCGGTCCAGCGGGTCGATGTCGTCGTTCGGCCCCAAGCAGCCGAGCCACCTGCGCGTCAGCTCGACCGCTCCACCACCCTTCCCGCAAGGGCAGCAGCTCAGTTCCAGGACATGGCGAACGACGAGCCCGATCCGGCGCTCAGGCAAGCTCTCGAGCGTCTGGCCCGCCGGACATCTGATTAAACTATGGCAAAGGGATCAGAGTTTTGCCACTCGAAGGTCGAATAACTCAAACCTGTCCCTGACCCGCCCGGAAGCCCGTATGACGGGCCTTCCAGCGCCGTGATGCTCCGCTGTGAGCGTGGACGAACCCCGGGATAAGCCCGATCAGTGGGCCAGCGCTGGACGCGATCCGTAACTGATGGGTGCTGCTTCCTCGTCCTCAAAAGCGACGATTTCGTAGCATTCGGGGCGGGCCAATAGCGCCCGGCGCAGCATGTGGTTCAGGGTGTGGCCGGAACGATAACCTCGAAACTCGCCGATCATGCTGTAACCGAGCAGGTAGAGGTCGCCGATGGCGTCGAGTATCTTGTGCTTCACGAACTCGTCCTCGTGCCTCAATCCACCCTCATTGAGAATGCGCTCGTCATCCGCCACCACTGCATTGTCGAGACTGCCACCCCGGGCCAGATTCATGGCGCGGAGCTGCTCGAACTCCTGCAGAAAACCGAAGGTCCTCGCCCGAGCCACTTCCCTGACGAAAGACGCCGTGGAAAAGTCGATCGAGGCATGGCGACTATGACAAGCCAGCACCGGATTGTCGTAGACGAGATCGAAGGCGACTTTGAAGCCGTCGAATGGCAGCAGCGAAGCTTTCGCCTCGCCCTGACTGACCTCCACCGGCCGTCGGATCCGCAGGAACTTCTTGGCGGCCCGCTGCTCCTCGATCCCCGCCGACTGCAGCAGAAAGACGAAAGGAGCAGCGCTGCCGTCCATGATCGGGACTTCCGCTGCGCTCACCTCGACGTAAGCATTGTCGATGCCAAGCCCGGCAAAGGCTGCCATCAGATGCTCCACCGTCGAGATCCGCACGCCGCCCCGGACCAGCGTCGTGGCCAGGGTGGTATCGCCGACGAATTCGGCGCGTGCCGGAATCTCTACGAGCTCATCGAGATCGGAACGCGAAAAGACAATACCCGTGTTCACCGGCGCGGGACGGAGAGAGAGAAAAATCTTTTCTCCCGTGTGGAGCCCGACACCGGTGGCCCGGATGACGTTCTTCAGCGTTCGTTGTCTGATCATCGCGTTAGACGACCCTCCGTGAGAGCGCGGGCAGCCTAACAAACCGCTGCCGGGGCCACCAATGGAGAGGCCCGTGAGAATTGTTGCGTTCCATTACCGCCTTCAGTCCGCCTGTCGGCGCAGGAACGCCGGAACATCAAGATAGTCCAGGTCCGACTTCTCCGCCGGACGCCGATCCGCATCGACGGCAACTGCCGCCTGAGCCCGACGCCTCATGACCGTGGGCCGGTCGTAGTCGACCCCCCCATCAGGCGTCGTCGGCTGCCTCGCGTTGTCGACCACGACCCGCGGCGGACTGGCACTCCCTCCAAGGCCTGTGGCCACTACAGTGACACGCATTTCGTCGGTGAGTTCCGGATCGATCACGGTACCGACCACCACCGTCGCTGAATCCGACGCGAACTGCTCGACCGTCTCGCCCACCTCGGAGAACTCACCAATGGACAGGTTCGGACCCGCGGTGACGTTGACCAGAATGCCGCGCGCACCATTGAGATCCACGTCCTCGAGCAACGGTGAACGGATCGCGGCCTCGGCCGCCTCTCTGGCACGATGCTCACCGGAGGCACGGCCGGTACCCATCATCGCCATGCCCATCTCAGACATGACCGTACGGACATCGGCGAAGTCCACGTTGATCATGCCTGGCCTGATGATGAGATCCGCGATGCCCTGCACCGCTCCGAGCAACACGTCGTTGGCCGCCGCGAACGCATCGAGCATCGAGGTCTGCTGGCCGAGAACCGCCAGGAGCTTTTCGTTGGGAATGGTGATCAGCGAATCCACATGCTGCTGGAGTTCTGCAACACCGCGTTCAGCGATCGGCATGCGACGCTCGAAGCGGAACGGCTTGGTCACGACCGCGACCGTAAGGATATTCAGTTCACGGGCCACCTCGGCGATCACCGGCGCAGCACCCGTTCCGGTCCCCCCACCCATGCCGGCGGTGATGAACACCATATCCGCGCCTTCGAGCACCTCTGCAATACGGTCGCGGTCCTCCATTGCGGCCTCTCGGCCGATTTCGGGATTGGCGCCCGCACCAAGCCCTTTGGTCATGTTGCCGCCGAGCTGCAGTATCGTGCGCGCCTGGAGCCCCTTGAGCGCCTGGGCATCGGTGTTGGCAACGATGAATTCCACGCCTTCGACGTTGCGATTAATCATGTGCTGGACGGCATTGCCACCGCCACCGCCCACTCCAATGACCTTGATCACCGCGTTCTGCGGTGTGCTATCCACGAGTTCGAACATGTCACCGTCCTCCACAGACGTTACTTTTTGCTGATCGCCGCCCCTAACACATGTAAGGTTCGGCGGAGTTCGAGGCTTGCCTGCATGCGCATTCCGCCTCGGTTGCCGTCGCGTATGCGACCGGCACGACATCAATGATCCGATGCCGCCTACAGGTTGTTCTTGAACCAGGCCTTGAGCCTGTCTACGAAACTGCTTCGGGTATCCCGCCTGCCGCCGCGAAGGCGCACCTGCTCCTCCTGCATGCGGCCATAAATGAGCAGACCCACGCCGGTCGAGTAGATCGGGTTGCGCACAATGTCCATGAGGCCGTTGACGTTACGCGGAACGCCGATGGTCACCGGCTTGTGGAAAATCTCTTCAGCCAGATCAACCACGCCCTCGATCTTCGAAGACCCTCCCGTGAGCACGATGCCCGCGGCGATCAGATCCTCGTAGCCACTGCGCCGCAGTTCGGCCTGCACCAGGGTGAACAGCTCGTCGTAGCGCGGCTCGACCACTTCAGCGAGCATCTGCCTGGAGAGTGCTCGCGGCGGTTTGTCGCCCACGCCTGGCACCTTGATGGTCTCGTCTGCGCCAGCGAGTTGGGTCAGCGCACAGGCGTACTTGATCTTGATTTCCTCGGCATGCGGGGTAGGCGTACGCAAAGCCATGGCGATGTCGTTGGTCACCTGATCGCCAGCAATCGGAATGACCGCTGTGTGGCGGATTGCGCCCTCCGTGAAGATTGCGATGTCGGTGGTGCCGCCGCCAATGTCGACCAGACAGACACCGAGTTCTTTCTCGTCCTCCGTGAGCACTGCGTAGCTCGACGCCAACTGCTCGAGAATCACGTCGCGCACTTCGAGCCCGCACCGGCGCACACACTTCTCGATGTTTTGGGCTGCATTCACCGCACACGTCACGAGATGCACCTTCGCCTCCAGCCGGACACCGGACATGCCAAGCGGCTCCTTGACGCCCTCCTGACTGTCGATGACGTACTCCTGGGGAACGATGTGAAGCACCTTCTGATCGGCAGGGATCGCCACGGCCTGCGCAGCGTCGATGACGCGATCCACGTCGGACTGCATCACTTCCTTGTCTCGAATCGCGACGATTCCGTGGGAGTTGAGACTCCGAATATGGCTACCGGCGATGCCGGTATAGACCGCATCGATCTGGCAGCCAGCCATGAGTTCCGCCTCCTCCACCGCGCGCTGGATAGATTGCACGGTGGACTCGATGTTCACGACAACGCCCTTCTTCAGGCCGCGGGATGGGTGAGAACCGAGACCAATCACCTCGATCGTCCCGTCACTGCCAAGCTCGCCGACAATAGCCACGACCTTGGACGTACCAATGTCCAGACCGACGATGATCTGACTTGCACTCGTCGCCATCCGGTCAGAACCCCTTTGCCAATTGTCGTGATTCGCTGCTTTGTCCAGGCTCTCGCCACGCCACAGCGATCCCGTTGTCGTACCGCAGGTCGATGCGTGCCACTCGCGCGAGTCCTTCGGGAAACTGTTGCCGCAGCACCAGATCAAGGCGGTGCAGGCGGGCGCCCATGTCCCGACTCCCGAACACCAATTCCGGCCCATCCTTGATGCGCACGTGGACACTGCCTTCCGCATCCATCACCAGCGCTTCCATGCGCAGCTCGTGAGGTCGCAACACATCGGCAATGCGTTGAAAGGTCTGCATGATCAACTCGGCGCTGTCGTCCGGTCCCGCCAGATGCGGCAACGCATCGGCACCTACCAGTTCCAGCGGCTCGATGACGCGTCCACGCGCCGAAAGCAATGCGCCGTCGCGCCATCGCGCCAGCGCCGCCTCGGCGCGGACCTCGACGCGAATGCCGTCGGGCCAGGCGCGCCACAAGGCAACGCTGTCCACCCAGGATTCATCCTCCAGCAGCTCGCGCATGCCGTGCGTGTCTACGCTGAGGACACCGGCTGGAAGGAACAGCGACAGGATTTCCGTCGCTCGCGCCCGCTCGGCCGCCGTCAGCTCACCGTCGATCCGCACCACGCCGATGGGCCGATCGAGCGCGAGCCAGCCACGCCAACCGAACGCGACGATCAGCACGATCAACGTTGCGCCCGTCAGCGATCGCAGCAGCCCCGGAAACATCACCGCACCTCCCCGCTGCTGGCAACGAGCGCGCGCGCCAGACTGCCAATGTCGCCGGCACCCTGTGTGATCAGAACATCGCCGGGCGCAAGCAACTCCTTCAGCAATGCAGGCACCTCCGCCACCTGGTCCGTGAAGACCGGATCCAGCGGACCGCGCTGGCGTAGGCTGCGCGCCAGGGCTCGGCCATCTGCTCCAGCAACTGGGGCTTCTCCGGCGGCGTACACCTCCAGCAGGATGAGAAGATCAACACCAGCGAGCACCCGGACGAAGTCATCGTAGAGGTCCCTGGTCCGCGTATAACGATGCGGCTGATACACCATGACCAGGCGCTGTCCCGGCCAGCAGTCCCGAGCGGTATCGATGACGGCGGCGACTTCCGTTGGATGGTGGCCGTAGTCGTCCACCAGTGTGATGGCGCGGCCCTCGACGCTGAGTTCTCGCACCTCGAAGCGACGACCGACTCCAGAGTAGCCGGCGAGGCCCGACAGGATCGCGGCATCGTCGATGCCTTCATCCGTCGCCACGGCGATGGCAGCGAGCGCGTTGAGCACGTTGTGGCGCCCAGGCAGGGGCATACTCACATCGAGGGGCGCCTGACCTTCCCGCAGCACCTGGAACCGACTGCTGCGATCGTGCGTCTCCACATTCTCCGCGCGAACCGCAGCATCTTCCGCAAAGCCATACGTCATCAGCGGGCGGCTGACGGCTCCGAGAACGCTGCGCACATGCTCGTCGTCGATGCAGACGACCGCGAGCCCATAGAAAGGCAGGCGGTGCAGAAAGTCGACGAAAGCCCCCTTCAGGCGGGCAAAGTCACCGCCGTAGGTACCCATATGATCAGCATCGATGTTGGTCAGTACGGCAACCATGGGCTGAAGGTGCAGGAACGAGGCATCGCTTTCATCCGCCTCAGCCACCAGGTAGCGGCTGTCCCCGAGCCCGGCATTGGCGCCGGCGCTGTTGAGCAGACCGCCGATCACGAAGGTGGGATCCTTGCCGGATGCAGCCAGGATCGAGGTGATCAGGCTGGTCGTCGTCGTCTTGCCATGGGTGCCGGCAACCGCGATTCCGTGCCGGTAGCGCATGAGTTCACCCAGCATTTCCGCACGCGCAACCACGGGTATACGCTGCTCACGAGCCGCAACCATCTCCGGGTTGTCAGGATGGATCGCACTCGAGACCACCACCACGTCGGCACCATGCACGTTCCCGGCCCGCTGGCCGATGATCACTTCTGCACCGAGCCTCTCGAGCCGCTCCGTAGAGTCACTGCGCTGCAGATCCGAGCCCGTCACGACGTAACCCTGATTGCGCAACACCTCCGCGATGCCGCACATGCCCGATCCACCGATGCCAATGAAATGGATACGACGGATGCGGCGCATTTCCGGAACCATGTGCAGGGGATGCCCAGGTGTCGCAGCGGTCATGCCAGCACCTCCCGCTGGCGGGCGCGCCGCGGATGCTCCGCGTGATGGGCGTTCTCCCAAGCTACCCGGACCAGCAATGCCACCAGGGCACTGGAAACGATCAGGCTGTTACCGCCATAGCTCACCAGCGGCAGCGTCAGGCCTTTGGTAGGAAGCAGGCCGGTATTGACACCAAGACTGATCAGCGTCTGTATGCCGAGCATGAGCGCCGCACCATAGGCCACCCCGGCGGCCATCGTCGCTCCGCGTCGCTGGGCCATCCGCCCATGCCACAGGCCCCGAAAGGTGACGGCAAGAAGCGCCGCACAGAGCAGCAGCGCCCCCAGCACACCGGTCTCCTCCGCGATCACGGCAAAGATGAAGTCCGTGTGCGCCTCCGGTAGATAGAACAGCTTCTGTAACCCCTCACCCAGCCCGACACCGAACCACTCGCCGCGGCCGAAGGCGATCAACGCCTGGGTGAGTTGATAGCCGCTGCCGAATTGCACGTCCGGCGCCCAGGGATCGAGGAAGGCCTGCAGGCGTGCGGTCCGGTAATCGCGCATGCTGATGAGCGCCGCGAGACTGCCCAGCGCCACGACGGTGAGCAGCAGCAGGTGCAGCACACGGGCGCCGGAGAGGAAGAGCAGGGCCACGGCTGCCGCCATGATCACCACCACCGAACCGAGGTCCGGCTGCGCCAACAGCAGGACAGAGGGGATAGACAGCCATGCCAGCGGCCGCAGGAGCCCCATGAGCCGGGTCGTGATGATGTCCTGATGTCGCGCCACGTAACCTGCGAGATAAATCACGAGCAGCAATCTCACCGGTTCCGAAGGTTGCAGGGAGACGGGGCCGACGGCGATCCAGCGCAGACTGCCGTTCACTTCCCGTCCCAAACCAGGGACCAGGACCAGCGCCAGCAACGCAACCGCAAGCACGAGACAGGCCCGGTCCAGATGCGCCCAGGAAGCAATGGACACCGACACCACGCCCAGAAAGACAGCCGCTGCCAGCACGAGATAAACGCCGTGGCGCCAGAGGTGATGGAACGCATCACCGTGGCGGCTGGCTGCCAGCTCCATGGAGGCGCTCGTCACCGCGATGAGTCCCACGGCCAGCAGCGCGAGCCACAGCCAGAGCAGCAGCGTGTCCAGCCGCACCGGGTTCATGCCGCACCCCCGCCGAGCCGCTGCACGGCTGCCACGAAACGCTCACCGCGGTCAGCATAGGACTCGAACATGTCGAAACTGGCGCAGGCCGGCGCCAGCAGCACCGTGTCTCCAGGCTCCGCTGCCGCCAGCGCCCGCGCCACCGCAGCATCCATGGTGTCGGCGTGCTCGATCGCGCAGATTCCGTCCAGCGCAGCAGCCAGCAGCGGTGCGTCGGAACCGATCAGCACTGCAGCCTTGACGCAGCGCGAGAAGGGCTCCCGCAGCTGCTGAAAGTCCGCTCCCTTGCCGAGTCCTCCGGCGATCACCACCAGATTCCGCCGCGGTTCTCCGAGCCCATCGATGGCCGCCCGGCACGCCCCCACATTGGTGGCCTTGGAATCGTTGATGAACCGCACGCCGCCGATGCAACCCGCCGGCGTGCAGCGGTGAGGCAGCGGACGGAAGGCCCTCACCGCCGGAAAAGCATCCTCCGGTTCCACGCCAAACGCTGCCGCCATGGCCAGCGCGAAGAGCACGTTCAGTTCGTTGTGGCGCCCAGCCACCGGGAGATCGCTGACGGGAAGCAGAGGGCGCCCCCGTCCCATCAGCCAGCGCCGGTCATCGGCGCCGGATTCGATGCCCCAGCCATCCGCCGTGGGTGCAGGTCCGGAATACACCGGCACGCGCAACCCGGAGAAGTCGTCGGGGGGCGCGGTCCACGCATCGTCGCCGCTGAACACCGCCACCTTCGCGCCATGGAAGATGCGATGTTTGGAGCGGGCGTAGGCCTCCATGAAACCGTAGCGGTCGAGGTGATCGTCACTGACATTTAGGATGGCCGCGCATTGCGCCTGCATGGAGTCAACGAGATCAAGCTGGAAGCTCGATAGCTCGAGCACGAAGCCATCCGCCGGCCGTGACGGCAGCAGATCCAGCGCCGGTGTTCCTAGGTTGCCGCCTACTGCCACTTCGCGATCGGCACCGAGCAGGATGGCACCGAGTAGACTGGTCACCGTGCTCTTGCCATTGGTCCCGGTCACGGCAGCGATCGGTGCTTTGGCCGCGCGGGCGAACAGCTCGATGTCACCGGCGACGTCAAGCCCACGGGACCGAGCCGACTTCAGCAGTGGGTCGTCGGCCGGGATACCGGGGCTAACGGCGATCAATGAAGCTTCGAGGGCGATCGCTGCGTCGAAGCCGCCGGTGATGACCACCACATCAGGCAGCTCTTCCCGCACCGTATCAACTTCCGGCGGCGCATCCCGGGAATCCATGGCCACCAGACGCCGGCCCTGGGCATGAAGATGCCGCAGACAGGACAGCCCGGTGACGCCGAGCCCGAGCACGACGCTGAATGGAGCTTTGGGCGCGGCCGGCGTCATGCTCACCTCAGCTTCAACGTCGACAAGCCGATGAGAACCAGCACCAGCGCGATGATCCAGAAACGGACGATCACCCGCGGCTCGGGCCAACCCTTGAGCTCGAAGTGATGATGCAGCGGTGCCATGCGGAAGATGCGGCGGCCGGTGAGCCGGTACGACGTCACCTGCATGATCACGGAAACGGTTTCGAGGACGAACAGGCCTCCCATGATGAACAGGACGATTTCCTGCCGAATGATCACGGCGACGAGGCCGAGCGCGGCACCGAGCGCCAGGGCGCCGACGTCCCCCATGAACACCTGGGCAGGGTAGGTGTTGAACCAAAGGAAGCCGAGTCCGGCACCAATGATCGCACCACAGAAGATCGCCATCTCACCCGCGCCGGCCACGTAAGGGATCTGCAGGTAGGTGGCGAATTCCACGTGGCCCGACAGATAGGCCATCAACCCGAGGGCACCGGCCACCATCACCGTGGGCATGATCGCCAGCCCATCGAGACCATCGGTGAGGTTCACCGCGTTAGACGTGCCGACGATCACGAAATAGGTGGTGACCAGGTAGAAGATGCCGAGGTCGATGGCCACGGCCTTGAAGAAAGGAACGATCAGCTCCGTCTCTACCGGGCTTTGCGCGCTGTAATAGAGCATCAGCGCCACGCCGACGGCGATCACCGATTGCCAGAAGTACTTCCAGCGCGCCGGCAGGCCCCGTGGGTTCTGCGCGACCACCTTGCGGTAGTCGTCGACCCAGCCGATGGCGCCGAAGGACAACGTCACCAGCACCGCGAGCCAGACGAAGCGGTTGCCGAGGTCGCCCCAGAGTAACAACCCGGAAACGATGGCGATGATGATGAGGGCACCGCCCATGGTGGGCGTGCCCGCCTTCGAGAAGTGCGTTTCGGGGCCGTCGTCGCGCACCGCCTGACCGATCTGACGCACCGTGAGCTGCCGGATCATGTAGGGACCGACGAGCAGGGAGATCAGCAGCGCGGTGAGCACTGCGAGGATGGTCCTGAACGTCAGGAACTGGAACACACCGAAACCGGTGTGCATCGCCATCAGCATTTCTGTGACCCACAGCAGCATATGCGGCGCTCCCCCTAGACCCGGGCATGGCCGACACCGGAGGGCGGGGACGCACTCCGTGTCAGCTCCGCCACAGTGTCGAGGTCGCTGTAGGCCACGCGACCTGCAGGACCGTCCTGATAGTCCTCGTGCCCTTTGCCAGCCACGAGAATCACGTCACCCGCGTGCGCTTCCGCCAGCGCCAGTTCAATAGCCCGACGCCGGTCACGCTCCACCGCAACATTCGAGCCTGCAGGGATACCTGCCATGACATCGCGGACAATCGCGTCCCCGTCCTCTTTGCGCGGGTTATCGTCGGTGATCACCAGGAACTCGGCCGCTGCCTGCGCGGCGCGACCCATCTCCGGACGCTTGCCCGGATCACGCTCGCCGCCACAACCGAACACACACAGTACGCGCCCGTCGAAATGATCCCGCAGCGCCCCCAGCGCCTTCGCAAGGGCATCCGGTGTGTGGGCGTAATCCACCACCAGGGTGATTCCCCCAGGGTGATTGAACGGCTGCATGCGACCACTCACCGGCGTCACGTCCGCGACGGCGATCACGTCCGAAAACGCCAACCCCAGTCCACAGAGCAGCGTCATGCATCCCAGTAGATTGGATAGCGCGAAGTCGCCGAGCAGATGTGTCCGGAATCCGCCGCGACCCCAGGGTGAAACCACCGCGGCGCGCACGCCGTCGCCGTCGGGTTCGAAAGCTTCCAGATGCACCGCCGCCCGGCGATCCCTGAGGGAGAAGTCGAATACATCCAGCGCAGCCGGAACGTGATCCATCAGCGCCGTTCCGAACGCGTCGTCACGATTGAGCACCGCCACATCCAGCCCCGGCGTCAGGAACAGTCGACGCTTGCTCTCGCCGTAGGCCGCCATGCTTCCGTGATAGTCGAGATGGTCTCGGCTGAGGTTGGTGAACAACGCACCGGAGAACGTGATGCCGGCCACTCGATCCTGATCCAGCGCATGCGAAGACACTTCCATGGCGACCCACGCCGCGCCCGCGTCACGCATCCACGCCAGACTGCGCTGCAGACTGATGGCATCCGCGGTCGTCAGGCCGGTGCCACGCAACCGGCCGGGAAAGCCGTTACCGAGAGTCCCGCAGAGCCCCGCCTGAGCGCCGAGCTTCCCCAGCATTTCCGCAAGATGATGCGTGCAGGACGTTTTACCGTTTGTCCCGGTGACGCCAAGCACCCGCATGGCCCGCGAAGGACTATCGTAGTAGACGGCCGCGAGCACGCCGGCTGCCGTCCCGAGCTCATCGATGCCGAGGATCACAGCGCCAGCCGCCGCCTCCCGATCTGCTGCGCTCACCGGTCCATCCACGCAGATGACGGCCGCGCCCCGCGCCGCCGCCTCTGCGATAAATGCCCTGCCGTCGTGATGAACTCCCCGCATGGCGAGAAACATCTCGCCCGGACGCACTTTCCGGCTGTCCAGCGTCATGCCGTTGATGTGACGCTGCAGGAGATCGGGGCCATCGGAACCAGGCGCCGGCACGATGCGCGTGGCTTCCAGCAGAGTCATGAGACCGCGGCTCAGCGCATTCACTGGCCACCTCCCGCTCGGGCCTGCATCAGGGGCGCACCCTCCGGCGGCTCGCTGAGCAAGCGCAGAGCACCAGCAACGACCCGACTGAACACCGGCGCTGCGACTGCGCCACCACCGATCTGTTCGCCTTTGGGTTCGTTGATCACCACCACCGTAGCCACGCGTGGGTCCGCGGCGGGTGCATAGCCGGCGAAGAAGGCGAGATGCCGCCGGTTGTCGTAGCCCCCAGGCCCCACCTTACGTACCGTCCCGGTCTTGCCGGCAACGGGGTAACCGGGGATCCGGGCCCGGGCCGCCGTGCCATCGTCTCGGACCACGCCCTCGAGCATGTGGCTGATCTCGGCGGCGAGCGCCGCATCGAGCACCCGCTCACCCGCCTCCGCAGCATCGAGGCGCAGCAGCGACGGTGCCCGCAGCACGCCGCGATTGGCGAACACCGCGTACGCCTGCGCGAGCTGTAACGGCGTCACTGCCAACCCGTAGCCGAAGGCGAACGTCACCCGATCAATCAGGGGCCAGCGGGCGCCCTCAGGCAGCACGCCTGAAGTCTCGCCGGGGAAACCGATCCCCGTGATCTGTCCGAACCCGAAGCGGCCGAAGGCCTCCCGCAACAGATCGTCATCAAGCGCGAGCGCGATATGCGCAATGCCCACCTGGCTGGAGCGCGCCACGATCTGCTCGAGATCAAGCTTGCCGCGATCGAGGGGATCGGTGATCAGCTTGCCGCTCACACGCACCCAGCCCGGGGAGGTGTTGATGATCTCCTCGCGTCGGAGCCGGCCGGACTCCAGCGCGGCGGCGATGGTGATCGGCTTCACCGTCGAACCCGGCTCGTAGAGATCCGTCACCGCCCGGTTGCGCAGGCGCTCGAACTGGGACGTCACCGGAGCATTGGGGTTGTAGGAAGGCCAATTCACCATGGCGAGCACCTCACCGGTGCGCGTGTCCAGAACCACCACAGTTCCTGACTCAGCCTGATACTGCTTCATGGCCGCCGTCAGTTCCCGGTAGGCCAGATACTGCAGACGCAAGTCGATGGACAGCGTGAGCTCCTGCCCCGGCTCGGACATGGCCAGATACTCGAGGTCCCGTACGACGCGACCACGACGATCGCGAATCACTCGCTTACGCCCCGGACTGCCGGTCAGCCAGGCATCGTAGGCCAGCTCCAGCCCTTCGATGCCCTGATCGTCGATATTGGTGATCCCGACCACGTGGGCCGCCACCTCACCGGCAGGATAGAAGCGCCGGTACTCATCCTGCAGGTCGATGCCAGGCACTCCGAGTGCGGCGATGGACTCAGCCCGATCCGGTGAGACCTGACGCCGCAGATAAAGAAACTCGCGTCCGGCGGCCCGGGCCACCCGGGCCTCGAGATCAGCCACCGTGTAGTCCAGGGCCGCTGCCAGTTCCGGAACGGCCGGATGGTCGGCCCGGAACTGCCTTGGATTCACCCACACGGCCGCCACCGGTGTACTCACTGCCAGAGGCTCACCACGACGGTCACGGATCACGCCCCGCGCAGGCTGAACGCTGAGCGTGCGCACGGTACGCGCATCACCCTGCCGCTTGAGGAAGTTGCGCTCTTCCTCAGCCTGCAGCATCACGACCCGAGCCGCGACGCCGCCCGCCACCAGCAGCAGCACTGCGGCTGCAGTAAGCAGCCGCCAGGCACCAATGGCCACGGGACCGTTCATGGCTGCACCAGGCGGATGTCGTCGGGCGAGGGCGCCTGCATATCGAGCGTCTCCACGGCCACGGACTCCACCCGGTTGTAGGCAGAAAAAGTGCTGCGTTCGAGCAACAGCCGGCCGCGCTGCTCCAGCAGCCGATCGTGCTCCAGCCGGGCGCGTTCGAGCTCACCGAACAGCTGCCGGGTTTGATGGGATGCAGAGACGGCGCCCAGCGACGACAGCAGAATCGCGACGCCCAGAAGCAGCGCGACCCGCGTCGCGGGCCGCAGAGTCCACTCGTAGAGCGCATACAGCGGATGCTGGGCCCGATGCACGTTCATGCCGCCTCCGGGAGTCGTTCCGCCACCCGCAGGGTAGCGCTGCGTGCCCGGGGATTGGCACTGACTTCGGCTGCAGATGGCCGCCGCGCGCCACCCATGCGCCGCAGCCGGGCGCCAGTACGATCGCCAGGCACGGGCAGCGCACGCAGAACGGGATCACCGCGTTCCTCGTCGCGCAGAAAGCGCTTGACGATGCGATCTTCAAGCGAGTGAAAGCTGATCACTGCCAGCCGGCCACCCGGAGCGAGCACATCCACCGCCGCAGCAAGGCCCGAGGCCACCTGTTCGAGCTCACTGTTGATATGCAGCCGGATGGCCAGAAACACGCGCGTTGCAGGATGTTTGTCTCGCTCCCAGGCAGGGTGAGCAGCGGACACCACCTCTGCCAGACGCCCCGTTGTGGTGATAGGCGCCTCAGTGCGCGCGGCGACGATACCGCGGGCGATACGGCGCGCGTAGCGCTCTTCACCCAATTTCTGAAAGACCCGGATCATGTCGTCCGCCGACGCCCGCGCAATCCAGTCGGCAGCGGTCTGCCTGGCATCTGCACCCATGCGCATATCCAGCGGACCGTCGTGCTGGAAACTGAAGCCCCGCGCAGGGTCGTCGAGCTGGGGCGAGGACACGCCGAGGTCCATCAGCACGCCATTGATGGGTCGCTTAAGATCCTGCGCGGCCACCACCCGCGCGAGCTCGGCAAACGGTGCTTGGGCGACCAGGACCCGGGCATCCTCTTCAGCCAGCGCCCGCGCTGCCGCAATGGCCTCAGGGTCCCGATCCAGCGCAAGCAGCCGTCCTGACGGCCCCAACCGGGCGAGCAACGCGCGGGCATGCCCGCCACGACCAAAGGTCGCGTCCAGGATGCAGGCATCGGGCGCCGGATCGAGCGCTTCCAAGACTTCCTCCAGCATCACCGGTTGATGGGTGTACACGTTGCCTGTCAAAGGGAAATCGACTGCAGGCCGACAGCGGACTCAGCGCCCGTGCCACCGGTCTCCGCCAGCATGTCGTCACGCCGCGCGGTCCAGACCTCCTCCGACCAGATTTCGAGCTTTCGGCCCTGCCCGAGCAGGACGAGCTTTTTCTCGAATCCCCCGTAGTCGCGCAGCATCTGCGGCAGCAGGAGACGACCGCTGCCGTCGAGCTCCATATCCGTGGCGTGGCCGATGAGCAGCCGCTGCAGCCGTCTGCTGGTCGGGTCGACGTTCGGCAGGGATTCGAGCTGGGCCTGGATCTCCTCCCAGTACTTGAGGGGATACAGGAGCAGGCAGCGCTCCGCGATATCGATGGTCACCACCACCTGACCGTTGCTGGTGTCCTGCAGCAGCTCGCGATAGCGCACGGGCAGAGCCATGCGACCTTTCGCATCCATGTTGACGCTGCTGACTCCACGAAACAGCATTCAGCCGGCCCCCGCGCGCCCCTCGACGCCATCAATCGACACTTTTTGCCACTTTTTCCCACTAGCCGACACTATAGGAATGGCGAAATTCCCCTGTCAAGCAAGGTAGTTGTGTCATTCCAGGCACTTGCAGGCCAATGCTGCCAAAGATCATGAAAGGTCAGTGGAGAGGGCCGCGAGGAGGGTCTTGAGGAGAGGGGCAAATCAGCGCTTTGTCAGCGACTTGCGCCGACTTTCTTCGATCCGTTCTAGAAAAACGTTCAAACTCCGCTTAAAAGGAGTTCTTTAAGAATATTTGGGTATGAATACCTCGGGCTTCCCGAGATTCAGGGCGTGACGAGAAAAAGCACGGAGGAGAGGGCCGATAAGCCGGGTTCTGTCGTGAGCAGCCATTCATCTGCGACGCGTGTCGCCACGCGCCTGAAGCAGCCTACCCGGATCCGGTGCGGACAACACCATGGGATCCCTATTCGGCCTTGCTCCGGGTGGGGTTTACCCTGCCACGCGTGTTACCACGCGCGCGGTGCGCTCTTACCGCACCATTTCACCCTTACCACCGGCTCGCGCCGGTTCGGCGGTATGTTTTCTGTGGCACTTTCCGTAGGCTCGCGCCTCCCAGGCGTTACCTGGCACCCTGTCCTGTGGAGCCCGGACTTTCCTCCCCGCCGCCGAAACGACGGAGCGACTGCTTGGCCTTCTCCTCCGTGCACGCCATCATGGGGCCGACCGGGTCACGTCACAAGCGGGAACGGATTCATCCGCTCACTGCGCCGCGCAGTGGAAGCCCTCAAAGGTCGCCCGTGATCCTCAACGCACGCTGGAACAGCTCCTGACGCGGCATGCCAAGCACTTTCGCTGCCACCTTCGCGGCCCGGGAGGCAGGCAACTCATCGAGCAGCGCACGCAACAGCCGGCCCGCATCAATCGCGTCCGCGGTCCCGACCTCCCTGCTGCCCGCGATCAGGAGCACGAACTCGCCTCGTTCTTCCGCCTCGCCGGCGCCGAAGCACGCCGCGATCTCAGCCAGTGACCCCCGGTAGTGGGTCTCGAACCGCTTGGTGAGCTCCCGTCCGACCCAGGCCTCCCGCTCGCCACCGAGCACTTCAGCAGCATCAGCCAGCGCCGCGGTGACGCGATGGGGTGATTCATAGAACGCGAGGGTTGCCGCCTGCGTCCTGAGTTCGGCAAGCGCAGCCTTGCGCGGGCCGGATCGGGCAGGAAGGAACCCCGCAAACAGAAAGCGGTCTGTAGGAAGACCTGCCACGGACAATGCCGCCGTCAGCGCGCAGGCACCCGGAATCGGCCGCACCCGAAGACCGGCGGCGGCGACGGCCCTCACCAGACGATACCCGGGATCCGCCAGCAAGGGCGTGCCCGCATCACTGACCAGGGCCACGTCCTCGCCGGCGCGCAGGCGAGTGAGCAGTCCAGGAATACGTGCTTCTTCATTATGTTCATGGAGCGAGAGCAGCGGCGTGCCAATACCCCAGTTCGCTAACAGGCCGCTGGTGTGTCTGGTATCCTCCGCCGCGATCAGCGACACGGCAGCCAGCGTCGTCCGGGCGCGGGCGGACGCGTCGGCCAGATTGCCGATGGGCGTAGCCACGACGTACAGGGTCCCCGCTTCGGAGCCATCATGTTGACTGTTGTGTGCCATCGCTGCTGCCCAGGATCCCGGCCGCGGACCAGCTCGCGAGTGTACCTGATGAATTCCATGCGCCTGCGCCTGCCGCTGGCCCCCGCGCTCCTTGCGCTGCTGCTCGCAGCCTGCGCCTCGCCTGGCACCGAAGCCCCATCGGCGCGGCCTGAGGTCGTCGCACCCGAGACCATCGACCGGCCCAGGGACGACCCGGATGCTCTGCTTCTTGAAGCGCGGCGCTCCACGCCGGAGCGGGCGGCCTCACTGCAGTTGCAAGCCGCGCTGTTGCTGGAAGCCATGGGCGAGTCGGACCGTGTCGCCGAAATCATCTCCGCGCTGGACGTCGAACGGCTCGGCGCGACCGACCGCTACCGATTCACGCTACTCGATGCCCACATGCTGCTGGACGAAGGCCGCCCGAGGGATGCGCTCGTCGCACTGCAGGATCTGCCCGACTGGCGTTACGTCAGTGACCTCACCCGCCAGGATCAGCGGTTGGCTGCCGGGGTTCGAGCCCGGGCATTCGCCGCCAATGCTCGCTGGCTGCCCTCGCTGCGGGAACTCATCCAGCTCGCGGCCCTGATCGACGACGCTGAGCAGCACGCCCACAGGGAACTCATCTGGTCCACGCTCATGCGCGTCGACGTGCCCCGGCAGCTGGCCGCACGACCCGAAGTGACAGACGAATTCGAGCTGCGGGGCTGGCTGGAGCTGGCCGCCATCGCAACGGAGCGGTATCCCACGCTGGAAGCCCAGCAGCAGGCCGTCGTCCTCTGGCGGCGACGCTGGGAAGAGCACCCGGCTGCGGAACAACTGCCGCCCATGCTTGCCCGATTGCCAGAACTGATGGTGACGCGGCCCCTTCAGGTGGCCTTGCTGTTGCCCCTCAGCGGCCCCCTGAGCAGCGCCGGCACCGCCATCCGGGACGGCTTCATGGCGGCCCACTTCATGGCCCTGGCCCATGGCGGGGTGGCTCCGACGGTCACGGTGATCGATACTGCGAGCGGGGACGTCACGCGCAGATATCTCGAGGCCGTTGACCAGGGCGCAGAGCTGGTGATCGGCCCCCTGGCGCGCGAAGCTGTGCGGGACCTTGCGACGTTCTCGCCGAGGGACATTCCGATTCTGGCGCTGAACGCCACGGCCGGCGTCGATACCGACGCGTCCCTGGTCCAGTTCGGCCTGCTGCCGGAGGACGAAGGCAAGCATATCGCCGAGCGCGCCTATGCGGACGGCATGCGCCGGGCGCTGATCTTGAACGCCCAGGAGGGATGGGCCGAGCGGCTCATGGCCACATTCGAGCAACGCTTCGTTGCCCTGGGCGGGACGGTTGTCGAGCGCCGTCCGTTCGCCGCCACCGGCCAGATCACCGAGAATGTGGCCGAAAGTCTGCTCATCGGCGAAAGCGAAGCCCGAGCCCGAGAGATGCGTCGGGTACTGGCAGCCAATGTCGAGTTCGAGCCCCGCCGGCGCCAGGATCTGGACTTCGTCATGATGGCCGCGGAACCGGTTTCCGCGCGCACGTTGAAGCCGGCGCTGGCCTACCACTTCGCAGGCGACCTGCCTGTCTACGCTTCGTCACACATGTACGACGGCAGCACGGACCGCCGGGTCACTTCGGATCTCGACGGCATCCGCTTCGTGGACATGCCGTGGCGCCTGCTGCCGTCGAACCTCCGCAGCGAGGTGGAAAGGGCTTGGCCGGAAGCCCATGGCAGTGCCGCCCCACTCTATGCCATGGGCGTCGATGCCTGGCACCTGCAGCAGCGGCTGCCGCTGCTCGCGGATGGTGCCTCCTCCTTTCCAGGGATGACCGGTAACCTGCGCCTGACGGCGAACGGCCGGCTGCTGCGGGAACTGACCTGGGCGGTTCTGCACAACGGCCTGCCCGTGCCCTTGGAGAGCATTGCGGCACCGGTGACGGTCGGTCGCTGAAGACGGCCGTACCGGGCGAATGACGCACAAGGGCCTCGCGCACTCGCTGTCCGCGTTAGAATTCGAGTCCAGGAGCGTCCGGCAGGAGGCCGGAGTGGGTACGGACAAGGTGGTGCAGGGACGCCTGGCGCAGCTGCTCGGCCGGCTCACCGAGCGCAGGGTCGAACGGCTGCTCTGCCGTGCAGGCATGCGCTGCATCGCGCGCAACTGGCGATGCAAGGGCGGCGAGCTCGATCTCGTGATGCAGGACGGCGACACTCTGGTGTTCGTCGAAGTGCGTCGCCGCAGCCGCAGCGACCGTGGCAGCGGCGCCGAAAGCCTCGACTTGCGCAAGCGACGCCGCCTCGTGCTGGCCGCTGGACGCTACCTGCAGCAACTGCGCGAGCAGCCACCTTGCCGATTCGACCTGGTTGCGGTCGACGGTCGCGAAGGCAGGGAAGAACTGCGATGGATCCGCGCTGCATTCGATGTCAGTGACTGATAATTTCGAGGACGGACGTCATGTCGCAAGTGGAACACGCTCGGAAGCCCCGCCGCCTCACCGGACTCATCGGGCTGCTGTGCGCGACGCTTATCGTGTCGGGCTGCACGGTGGCCCGAGCCATCTCCGACGATGAAGTCATCGAGCAGGACCCCACCACGCGCACGGTGGGAACCCGGATCGATGACAACGCCCTTACCCGACTTGCCCTGATCAATATCCGTCGCGCCAGCGACGATCTGATGCAGGCCAACCTGTCAGTTTCCAGCCACAACGGGAACGTGCTGCTCTACGGACAGGTGCCGTCCGAGGACGCCCGGGCACTCGCCGAAGCGGAGGTGCTGAAGCTCAAAAAGGTGCGACGGGTCTACAACGAACTGGAGGTGGCCGGCCCCACGTCCATGCTCACGCGTTCCGGCGATGCCTGGATCACCGGCAAGGTCAAAACGCAGCTCCTGGCCAGCGAGCACGTGCGCGGCCGCAACATCAAAGTGGTGACGGAAAACGGCACCACCTATCTGATGGGCTTGGTGACTCGACTCGAAGCCGAAGAGGCAACGGAAATCACGCGCAATATTTCCGGCGTGCAGCAGGTGGTTCGCCTGTTCGAGTACGTGGACTGAATTGGGGCGGGCTCGAAAGCGAAAACCGCGATGCATGCGAGGCCCAGGTGGGAGCTTACGTCCGCGAAGCGGACGTCGAGATCTGTGTCACGCCCGATTCCGTCGGCAGTCCGCGATCGCAACGCCGCCCTGCGGCCTATGCGGCCCAGGGACGTTAGCTCCCACTGCAGCCGCAAAGACTCTCAACCTTATCAAGGGGTTGTACGTCGTTCCATGCGAGGTGTTGGGGGCTACTTCACGACCTTGAGGTGGCTGCTGCCGCGGTCGGGCCCGCTCGGCGAGTCGTCGTCGGTGGGCGGATCATCGTCGGAGGTGCTGCTTTCCGGCTTGCGTGGCACCGCTTCGAACGCCATCCCGGCACCGTTTTCCTGAGCGTAGATCGCCAGCACGGCCTCCGGCGGCATCTCGACCGAGGTGGCGCGCCCAGCGAAACGGCATTCGAACGCAATGTGTTGCTCGCCGATCTCGAAGCCGACGACCGCCCTCGGGGCTACGTTCAGGACCACCCGTCCCTCGCGCACCGTGTGGGGCGGCACCAGCACCCCGGGGTGGCCGGCGTCTACGAGCAGATGAGGCGTACCGCCACTGTCCACGATCCACTCGTAAAGGGCCCGCAGCATGTAGGGACGCTGCGACTTCATGCTGAGCGACGGTCCGTGATCACTCATCCGCATCCTCCTTCGCCACCGGCCCTCCACCACAAGCCCTCGGACAAGTAGCCCGCCGATACGCAGCCTTCACGTGACCGTCAGCTCGCCATCTCCTGCTCCTGCTCGGAGAGGCTCGCCTGAAAGCCGTCACGCTCGAACAGACGCTCCATGTACTTGATCATGGGGCGGCCCTGTTTGTCCGGAAGCTGGATACCAGCGAGGTCGAGACGCCAAAGGATGGGCGCGACACAGCAGTCCACCAGCGTGAACTCGTCGCTCATGAAGAACGGTTTCTCGGCGAAGATCGGTGCCACTGCAACCAGACCTTCCCGCAAACTCTTGCGCGCCTTGCTCAGGGTCGCCTCGCGGCCCTTCCCTGTAAGCAGGATATCGAGATGAACGCACCAGTCCCGTTGAATGCGATGCATCCATAGCCGGGACAGCGCCCGCGCCACGGGATAGACCGGAAGCAGAGGCGGGTGCGGAAAGCGCTCGTCGAGATACTCCATGATCACCATGGACTCGTAGAGCACCAGATCCCGATCGACCAGGGTCGGCAGCGAGCCATAGGGATTGAGCTCCGCAAGATCCTCAGGCTTGTTGTTCGGATCCACGTCGACCACGTCGACGGTGACACCCTTCTCTGCAAGGACCAGGCGCACGCGATGACTGTAATGGTCCGCGCCGTCCGAGAAGAACGTCATGGAGGAGCGTTTCGCCACACTCATCAATGGACTTCCTTGTGGTATTCACGACCGAGCAGGAAGGTGAATACGAACAGGATCATGAGGAACAACAGCACGTAGACGCCGATGCGCTGCCGGTCCTGCTTGTAGGGCTCACCCGTGTAATCGAGGAAATTGACCAGATCGTAGACAGCCCGGTCGTAGTCGGACTCGGACATCAGGCCGGTGCCTTCCGCCACCTCGATCCCGTCGCAGCTGCCACCATTACAGTTCAATCGCGGCACCCCCTGCAGTTCGATCAGGGCGTGCGGCATACCGACGTTTTCGAACACGGCATTGTTGACACCGAAGGGACGGCTGTCGTCCAGATAAAACGACTTCAGAAAGGTGTACACCCAGGCCGACCCGCGGACTCTCGTCACCATCGTGAGGTCCGGCGGGGCCACGCCGAACCACTCCCGGGCGCCAAGGTTTGGCATGGCATTGGTGATATGCGTGCCAATGTCCACATCATCGAACATCAGGTTCTCGCGGTAGAGATCCTCGGGAATACCAAGATCTTCCGCGGTCCTGTTATGGCGCTGATGCTGAAGGCTGTGACAGCCCAGACAATAGCTCATGTACAGAGCGGCACCGCGCTGCAGCGACGGCAGATTGGAATGATCCGGACGCATGCTCTCGAGCGGATAGCTACTGGCCGCACCGAGTGCGAACACAGGCAGGAGCAGCAGCAGCCCCGCCGCCAATCGGGATGGGAATCTCATCGTTAGGGAATCCTCTCCGGTACCGGCTTGGTCTTTTCGACTCGGGTATACCAGGGCATCAGCACGAAATACGCGAAGTAACCCGCCGTACCGAGCTGGGCCAGGAACTCATACACCGGGCCAGCCGGCTGCGTGCCGAGCCACCCCAGCAGCACGAATGCCACCACGAACATGGCCAGCATGCCCTTGGAGATCAGCCCCTTGTAACGGATCGACTTCACCGGGCTGCGATCGAGCCAGGGCAGCGCCGCCGGCAGGATCACCGCCACCCCCATGACCACCAGTCCCCAGAACTTGGCGTCGATACCCAGCAGCGGATACGTGGCGGCACGCAACATGGCGTAGAACGGCGTGAAGTACCAGACCGGCGCGATGTGTTCCGGCGTCTGCAGCGGATTGGCTTCCTGGAAATTTGGCGGCTCGAGGAAGTAGCCACCCATTTCGGGGACGTAGAACACCACCGCCAGGAACAGGAACAGGAACGCAACCACCACCGGCAGTTTGGTGATGGTGAAGTACGGGTGGAACGCAACTGCGTCGAGAGGCTTGCCGTTCTCGTCCTTGTGCTTCTTGATGTCGATGCCATCAGGGTTATTCGAACCGACGTGATGCAGGGCAACGATGTGCAGGAAGACGAGCAGCAGCAGCATCAAGGGTAATGCCACAACGTGCAGCGCGAAGAAGCGATTCAGCGTGATCTCGCTCATCAGGAAGTCACCGCGAACCCACTCCATGAGCTCCGCGCCGACGAACGGAACCGCACCCACAAGCGAGACGATGACCTGCGCACCCCAGTAGGACATCTGCCCCCAGGGCAGGACGTAACCCAGGAAGCCTTCCGCCATCAGGACCAGGAAGATGGCCATGCCGATCAGCCAGATCAGTTCCCGCGGCTTGCGGTAGGAGCCATACATGAGCCCCCGGAACATGTGCAGGTAGACCACCACGAAGAACGCCGAGGCTCCGGTGGAATGCAGGTAGCGCAACAGCCAGCCGTACTCCACGTCGCGCATGATGTACTCGACCGAGGCGAAGGCGCCATCGCCGCTCGGTACGTAGCTCATCGTCAGCCAGATGCCCGTCACCAGCTGGTTGACCAGCACGACGATGGAGAGGAGCCCGAAGACATACCAGATGTTCAGGTTCTTCGGCGCCCAGTACTCGGACATGTGGTACTTGTACG
>REEU01000095.1 GCA_007694905.1 Gammaproteobacteria bacterium
AGCAGCACATCCACGTTGGCGAGGCCCAGGTCCGCATCCAGCAGCAGCGTAGAGCGCCCGCGCTGTGCAAGCGCCACCGCCAGGTTCACGGATACGTTGGTCTTGCCTACACCACCCTTGCCGCTGGTGACGGCGATCACCTTGACGCCATCGCCGCCGATCAATCGGCGCAAACCGCTGGCCTGGTCCGTCTCATACTGCCGCATGGGCCATCTCCTTGCTGGATGCGTGCCGCTCGAATGCCGGTGGCAACGGTGAATCTTGAGTGTCTTTTTCCGCAGGCCGGCGAATGGCCCAGCTCACCAGGTGTACGGCCCGCGCCACCTTGAGATCCTCAGGGACCCGCTGGCCGTCGCAAAGCCAGGCTGCCGGCAGTCCCGTTCGGATGAGCACTGACAGCGCTGGACCGAGGGCAGGCACCTCATCCAGCTTGGTCAGGGCAATGCCAGCGAGCCCGCTGCCACCGAACGCGTGTACGGCATCGTTCATGGCGGCGCGCTGGGCATTGGCCGATAGCACCAGGTAGCGCTGAATGTCGCGACAACCTTCAAGCTGTCCGAGATATGCCGCGAGCCGGCAGTCCCGCGGAGCCATGCCTGCCGTATCGACGAGAACCAGACGCTTGTTGGAAAACTTCTGCAGCAAAATCTGCAGGGTGTCGGCGGTATCCGCGCGGTGTACATCGACGCCGAGAATTTCGCCGTAGGCATCGAGCTGCCGTTGCGCGGCCATACGAAAACTGTCGGTTGTGATCAGGGCGAGGGATTCGCGTCCGTGGCGAAGGCAGTGCCGGGCCGCCAGTTTGGCCAGGGTCGTGGTCTTGCCCACCCCGGTGGGTCCGACCAGCGCGAACACACCACCGGAGTCGATCGGGTCACGGGCGACGACACGCAGTCTGCGGGCCAGCCCGAAAACCACCTCACGCCAGGCTCCCTCTGGATTCCCGGGTTGCGACACAGCGGTCACCAGTTCCTCAGCCAGTTCGGGATCCAGATCAAGGGACGCGACGCCGCGCATCAGCAACGCACGCTCGGGCTGGAACGTCCGCAGATCCGCCCAGGAGAGCTGTGCAAACTGCTCCCGCAACATGCCCTGCATCACGTCGAGCTGTGCCTGCATGGCCTTCAGCGCGGGATCGAGCTCAACGGCAGTGGTCGGCTTATCCTCGCCTACGGCCTGCATTCGCTGTGCTACCTGCGCTGGCGCGCTGTCGGTGGCGCTCCGCTCGTCCAGCGTATCGTCGCCACCCGCTGCCAGCGCTACGTCAACCTGACGCATGGATGAGGCCAGCGACATTTCCGCTACCAGTTGTTGGTCGTAGTCGGACGCCGCGACGATCTCGACGCCGCCATCCACCGAACGGCTGGAGAGGATCACGGCATCCGCACCCTCCTCCCTCCGCACAAGGTGGATGGCACGCCGCATGTCTGGGGCCATGTATCGTTTGATTTTCATTGCTCAACCGTCTCCTGAGTGACGCTGCTGCCAATAGGCGGTGCGACGTACGGCAGACTGCGATCGTTCCCGACCGTCGCTACCACGCGAACCTGGCGGTTATCCGGAATCTCGCTATAGGCGAGGACATGCAGACCCGACATGGATGACCGCAACCAACGCGCCATCCACATACGGATGTCCGGAGACACCACCAGGATCGAGGGTTCGCCGTTCAACTCGTGCTTGGCGATGATGTCCTTCACGGATGTCTGCAGCCTCTCCGCAAGCCCCGGCTCGATGGCCATGCCACCGTTCCGCCCCGTTATGGACTGCCGCAAGATCTGTTCCAGCGACGGATCAAGCGCGATCAGAGGCACTTCCGCCGCGTCCGGCGCGATCTGCTGGACGATGGCGCGCCGCAGTTCGCTGCGAACGGCCTGGGTGAGAACGTCAGGATCCTGACTATTGGTCGCGTTCTGCGCCAAAGCCTCGGCGATACTGCGGATGTCCCGGACAGAGACCTCCTCCGCCAGCAGGTTCTTCAGCACTTTCAACACCACACCGAGCTCGAGCGTCTTCGGCACCAGGCTCTCGCCGAGCTTGGGATTGGACCGCGCTAGAACATCGAGCAACTGTTGGACCTCTTCGTGGCCGAGCAATTCGTGAGCATGTTCCTTGAGAATGCGGCTGGTATGGGTCGCGATCACCGTAGCCGGATCGACCACCGTGTAACCGAGCGACTGGGCCTCCTCACGATCACCGGCGTCGATCCAAACCGCCTCGAGTCCGAAGGCAGGATCCCGGGTCGCCTGCCCCCGGATCGTGCCGTAAACGCGACCGGGGTTGATGGCCAGCTCCTTGTCCGGAGCGACTTCGCCCTCACCCGCTGGTACGCCCTGCAGGCTCAGGCGATAGCCCGTCGGGGACAGTTCCAGGTTGTCGCGGATGTGCACCGGATGCAGCAGGAATCCCAACTCCTGCGAGAGCTTGCGACGAACACCCTTAATGCGCGCCATCAGGCTGCCGCCCTGGCTTCGATCCACCAACGGAATGAGCCGGTAGCCGAGTTCGAGTCCCACCAGGTCCACCGTAGGCACATCGTCCCAGGACAGGTCCCGGTCCTCGGCGTCGGGCTCAGACCGTGCCTTCTCCACCGGATCCTTCGGCGCAGCCGACTCGTCCTGCCGGGACCGAACCAGATACCCGAAGCCGCCCAGCGCGGCGGCCAGGGTGATGAATACGAGGCTTGGCATCCCCGGGACCAGACCAAGCGCACCGACGACGCCGGCAGCCGTGAACAGGGCGCGCGGATTGCCGAGCAGCTGCTCGCTCACCTGCTGCCCCATATCCCGGGCCGCCGACACGCGCGTGACGATGATGGCCGTGGCCGTGGACAGCACCAGCGAGGGTATCTGCGCCACCAGGCCATCGCCGATAGTCAGCAGGACGTAGTTGGTGGCTGCGTCGGCCAGGGCCATGCCATGGGAGACGGTACCGATGATCAGCCCACCGATAATGTTGATGAACAGGATCAGGATCCCGGCCACTGCATCCCCACGGACGAACTTACTGGCACCGTCCATGGAGCCGTAGAAGTCCGCCTCCTGGGACACCTCCTCGCGCCGCTTGCGCGCGTCTTCCTGACTGAGGATGCCAGCGTTGAGATCCGCATCGATGGCCATTTGCTTGCCGGGCATGGCGTCGAGGGTGAAGCGTGCGCTGACCTCGGACACCCTGCCCGCACCCTTGGTCACTACGGCGAAATTGATGATCACCAGTATGGCGAAGACCACCAGGCCGACGGCGTAGTTGCCGCCAATGACGAACTCACCAAAGGATTGAATCACCTGCCCGGCAGCATCGGTGCCGGTGTGTCCATTGAGAAGAACGACGCGGGTCGAAGCGATGTTCAGCGCAAGTCGCAGCAGAGTTGCCACCAGGAGGATGGTAGGAAAGACGCTGAAATCCAGCGGCCGCTGAGAGTACACCGCCATCAGGATGACGATCAGCGCCAGGGCGATGTTGAACGTGAACAGTACGTCCAGCGCCATGGGAGGCAGCGGCAGAATCATCATGCCCAGCAACGCCAGCACCAGCACTGGCGTTCCCAGACCGAGCACCTGCCAGCGATTGGCCGGCTGCGTCAGCGCCGTCATGAGCGATGTCTCCGGTTCTGTTCGAGATCAGGCGGAACCGGCAGGTCCGCCGGGAAGTCAGGCGGTGGCGCACCCGTGCGGTGGGCGGTCTTCAGCTGCATCACCCATGCCAGTACGCGCGCTACGGCGAGATAAAGTCCCGCGGGAATCTCCTGGCCGATGTCCGTGTTGAAATAGATGGCACGCGTCAACGGCGGTGCCGAACAGATCGCGACGCGATGCGCCTGCGCCAGCTCCCGAATGCGCAGCGCCACCTGATCCTGGCCCTTGGCCACCACTCTCGGGGCGCGGTCGGGCTGGTCGCTGTAACGCAGCGCAACGGCATAGTGTGTTGGGTTCATGATGATGACGTCGGCCTTCGGAACATCCTCCATCATCCGACCGCTGGCGATCTCCTGTTGAGCGCGGCGCAACCGGGCCCGCATTTCGGGATTGCCCTCGGTCTGTTTGAGTTCGTCTTTCACCTCCTGCCGGGTCATGCGCAGCTGCTTGAAGTGGTTCCAGAGCTGGAACGGTGCATCCACAGCGGCAACCAGCAGCAGGCCTCCGGTCAGGCACAGGAAAGCGAGCTGAACCATGGCCGCAGCTTCCGCCATACCCTGACGCGGAGCCTTGCCGCCGAGGGCGAGCAGATCGTCCGCCATCCACCACAGCAGAGACGCCGCCATGCCGGTGAGCACGGCGAACTTCAACAGCGTCTTGCCGAGCTCCATCAGGCCCTGCAAGGAAAAAATCCGCTTCAATCCTTTAAGGACACTCAAACGTTCGAGCTTCGGGCGTGCCGCCTCCGCACTGAACACGAGCCCTCCCAGCAGCGCCGGACCCGCCAGTGCGGACACCGTCAGCATCAGCAGCAGCGGGGCGAGCAACCACAGCGCGGAGACCACGCTGCTCGCGAGCAGCTCCACCGCATCACTGGTTGCTGCTTCCGAGGAGCCGGGGAAGCTCAGCCCCGTGACCAGCAGTTGTGCCAGTCCCGACAGCATCCAGCCTCCGAACAGCATCAATCCCGCCGCGCCGGTCGCCATCACCGCCATCGTGTTGAGCTCCTTGGAGCGCGGGACCTGACCTTTTTTCCGCGCGTCTTCCAGGCGCTTCGGTGTCGGCTGTTCTGTCTTCTCCTGCGCCTGCTCGTTGCCGCTCTCGCTCATCGCCAGCTCTCCAGCATGGTCCGCGAGAGCGCAAATGCGGAGCCGAGTACCTGCTCGAGCTGAAGCGGAAGTGAGGGCATCACCAGCAACAGCGTGACCATGCCCAGCACCAGCGTCATCGGAAATCCGACTGCAAAAATGTTCAGCTGCGGCGCACTGCGAGCGATGAGGCCCATGGAGACACTGGCCACAAGCAGTGCCGCGGATGCCGGCAACGCGACGAACACCGCTGCTTCGAACATGGCGCTGCCCCAGCCCACGAGCTGCCAGAAGCCGCCCGCAGGCAATCCGGAGGCCGCGGGCGGCAGCAGTTGAAAGCTCTCGAACAACAGCGTCAGCAATGCCAGATGGCCGTCAAAGGTCAGAAACAAGAGCGTCGCGAAGATCACGAAATACTGGCCCACCAGCGGTACGCTGACGCCGCGCTCCGGATCCACCATGCTTGCGAATGCGAGCCCCATGGACAGGGCCACGATCTCTCCGGCCATGGCCATGGCGCCGAAGACCAGCTGCAGCAGAAAGCCCATGCTTGCGCCGATCACCACTTCACGCACCAGCAGCAGCGCACCCGCTGCCGACAGCGGCTGAGTGTCTGCCGGGACGTCCACGCCGGGCGCAACGATCAGGGCCAGGGTCAGCGCTAGCAGTACCCTTGCTCGAACCGGCACTGTTCTCGCACCGAACAGCGGAGCCGCGAGCAGCAGCGCTCCAATGCGGACGAAAGGCCACAGCACCGCATTGATCCAGGCCAGAAGTTCCTGCTCACCGAGCTGCAGTAGCGCCATGGACCCGTTCATCCCAGCAGCATCGGTATGTCGAGGATGAGTTCCCGGAACCAGTCCAGAACCACCGCGAGCATCCATGGCCCGGCTATGACCAGCACTCCGATGACGCCGAGCAGTTTGGGAATGAATGACAGTGTCATTTCCTGGATCTGCGTGGCCGCCTGGACCATGCCAATGGCCACGCCTATGGCCAGGGCGGTCAACAGAATGGGCGCCGCCAGCAGGATCGCGATCCACATGGCGTTATTGCCCACCTGCATGACGTCATCAGGAGTCATCGTATTGCCCTAAATGAAAAAGCTGCCAGCGAGCGTCGTCATCACCAGCGACCAGCCATCAACGAGCACGAACAGCATGATCTTGAATGGCAACGAAATGATCAGCGGCGACAGCATCACCATCCCCATGGACATGAGGACACTGGCAACCACGAGGTCCACGACGAGGAACGGAATCAGCAGCAGAAAGCCAATCTGGAACGCCGTCTTCAGTTCACTGGTAACGAAAGCGGGCAACAGCAGGGAGAACGGCACCTGATCCGGACCTTCCAGAGGTCCGTTGCCGGCGAGCCCCGCGAACATCGCGAGATCACTCTCCCGCGTCTGCGCCAGCATGAACGCACGCAGCGGCTCAGCCGCGGACCGCAGCGCCTCATCCGCGGCCAGCGACTCTTCCAGATAGGGCTGCAGCGCCTCGGCGTTGATCTGCTCGCCGACGGGCGCCATCACGAAAAAGGTGAGAAATAAGGCAATGCCCACCAGAACCTGATTCGACGGCGTCTGTTGGGTCCCGAGACCTTGGCGGAGGATGGCCAGGACGATGATGATCCGGGTGAAGGACGTCATGGTGATGAGCAGCGCCGGCAGCACGCTCAGTAAGGTCATGAACACCAGCACCTGCAGGCTGACCGACCAGGTTTCGGTGCTCTCGTCCGCGCCGGTGACCGTCAGCAGATCCATGGCCGTCTGAGCTTGAACGTTAGGGCTCAGCAGTATCAGCACCAGAGAAACGCCCGTGAAGAGCAGCCGCATGTTCTGCGTAACGGTCACCGCCGGCCTCCTGACAGGGTACGGGCCAGCCAACCGTCAGGGCCTGCATCAGTCCCCGCTGTGCGCGACAGAGGAGCAGTTTCCAGCGGCTCGTCGAGCACGTGCAGCGTGTTCACATGCCCAGGTGCAACGCCAACCACCATTTGCCTGTCGCCCACCTGCAGCAGCACGATCCGTTCGCGCTGCCCCACAGAGAGTGCAGAGACAACGCGGAAACGGCCACTATCCACCGACTGCATGCCGCCGATCCGGGGCAGAAATCGCGCCAGCACGATAATGACCCCAATCACCACCACCAGTCCGAGCACGAGCTTGAGCAGCTGCCCGAGCCCCGGCGTCGCTGCGCTGCCCTGCGCCAGGCAGACGCCGGGGAGCAGCAGAGACAACATGGGGAGTGCGCGACCTAACATCATCAACGCAGCCGCTGCACGCGCTCAGCAGGACTCACCACGTCGGTGAAGCGGATGCCGTAGCGCTCGTTGACGACAACCACTTCGCCGTGGGCGATGAGGGTTCCGTTTACCATCACATCCAGCGGTTCGCCGGCGAGACGCTCGAGCTCCACCACGGAACCCTGGGTGAGCTGCAGCAGGTTGCGGATCGGCACCTTCACTCGACCGATTTCCATGGATATGGTCACCGGAATGTCCAGCACCAGGTCGAGGTTGCGCTGGCCATCAGTAGCGCCCGCGGTGGCTTCCGGCTTGCGTTCAGGCTTCGCTTCGCTTTCAGGTGCAGCGGTCTCGTCCTGCTGCTCGAGCGCCGCGGCCCACTCGCCGGCCAGTTCAGCGTCACGTTCTGTCTGGGGTTCACTCATTGCGCGCTACTCCACCTGTGCGCCGACGGATTGCGGCGCAAAATTGTCATTCCCGGTTGTCTGACCCGCGCGCTTGCGCGCAACCGGTCGGGCTGAACCGCCCGTCCGTTCCGGTCCCATACGCTTATGGATGCGAATCGCGTTGTTGCCGTTGGCGACGCCCACCTGACCGCTGAAGAGCTCGACGCCTTCGGCGCAGAGCACGACTTCATCGGGGAGTTCCACCGGTAGAATGTCGCCGGCCTTGATGGCGAGCAGGTCGCTGAGGCTGATGCGCGCCTGGAGGAGATCGGCATGCAGCTCCACTTCCGCCGCCTCCATCTCGCGACGGATGGCCGTGCCCCAGCGATCGTCCCGGAGGTCACGGTCGCTCTGCACCCCCGCATCGAGCAGATCGCGAATCGGCTCGATCATGGAGTAGGGCAATGTGAGATGGATCTCACCGCCCATACCATCGAGATCGAGCAGGAAGGTCGACACCACCACGATCTCCGTGGGGCTGACGATGTTGGCGAACTGGGGATTCACCTCGGAGCTGACGTAATCGAAAGACAGATCGAGCACCGGAGCCCAGGCATCCCGCATGTCCGTAAAGGCACGCTGCAGCGCCATCTGAATCACGCGATTCTCCATCGCTGAGAACTCGCGACCCTCGACGCGGGTGTACAGACGCCCATCCCCTCCGAAGAAATTCTCGACCAGCGCGAACACGAGGCGCGCGTCGAAAACTGCCAGGCCGGTTCCAGAGAGCGGCGACAGCTTCACCATATTCAGGCTCGTGGGTACCGCCAGGGTATGCATGTACTCGGAGAACTTGGTGACACGAATACCCTGGAATGACACTTCCGCGGCGCGCTGCAGCAGCCCGAACAGACTCACTCGGAAATTCCGACAGAAGCGGTTGTTGATCATCTCCAGCGTCGGCATGCGACCGCGGACGATCTTCTCGTGGGCCGCCAGGTCCACTGCGCGCGGCACGCCGTCGTGAAGGCGATAGACATCGTCGGTTTCGACGTCACCGCTCTCGACGCCGTGGAGCAGCGCATCGATTTCGTCCTGGGAAAGAATTTCCTCACTGGCCATGATCACCGCCTCACTGCATCAGGAAGCCGGTGAAGTACAGGGACTCCACCGCGGGTGAGCCGTGAAACTCCACAAGTACGCGCTGCACCTCTTCCAGCGCGGCCTGCTGCAGGGTCTCTTTACCCTCGCGAGAGGACAGCCCCTCGAACGACTGATCGCTCAAGAGCATGATCAGGTTGTTGCGGACCACCGCGGCATGACGCTTCAGGACCGGAATCGCGGCCTCGTCCCGCGTCATGAGTTCGATTCCAACCTGCAGATAGCGGGCGCGGCCAGGACTCTGAAAGTTCACAACCAGGTTGTCGTCAAGCGTGAAATAGATTGGCGGCCGGACCCGTTCTTCAGCTGCTATGCCGTCCACGCCGACAGGACCGATCAGGTCCAGATACCAGGCCGCGCCGGCGCCACTACCCCCGATCATCAGCAGCACCATGCTCCACAACCAAAGACGCCTGGGCTTTTTGCCAGGGCTCGCGGGCGCAGCTTCCTCGTCGATGTCTACAGCTCTGTCGATGGCCATGCTGGCTCTCCTGATGGCAGATGACCCTCTTTCGCAAGAGCCATGCCAGCACGGGAACCGGTTGTGCAAACCGTCGCTAAGCACTGTTTTTTAAGGGTAAAAATCGAGAGATCGCGGGATTGAAGCGGAACCTGCCGACTGGATCCGTCAGACATTTGACGCAGTTGGCGATGGAAACAGAACGTCGGATCTCAGTTGATCGGCGTCATGCAGCGACGTCCAGAAGGATCATTCGGGGGCTGAATATCACGGGACTGGTGTCCCAGGCCCGAAGTTCAGAGCTCTGAGCACTTCGGGTCCGAAGCACCCTTCAGGCAAATGTGTCCAGCAATCCGCGGGGCGCTGCGACCGTCTTTGCTGGGGGCTCGAAGCCCTCGTCGCCTACATCAGGCTCTGCGCGATCTGCTGCTTGCGTCGCCGCTTCCGGATCGCGTTCCGACGCCTGCTGCTCCGGATCACCGATATCCACGTCCACCAACTCGAGGCCACCCTCGCCGAGCACTTCACGCAACCGGGGGAGCGCCTGTTCCAGAACCTCGCGGACGGCGGCATGGGGTGACTGCAGCACAACGTGCGCACCCTCGGCATCCAGCTTCACACGGATCTCGAGAGGACCGAGGTGCTCTGGATGAATGTTGACGCGGGCGTGCTGCATCCCTTGTTGCACCATCATCACGAGTCGCTGACCGAGCGCCTGGTCGAACCCGGGCTGCCCCGGCGTCAGCGCTGCGCTGCCCGGCACGTTTGCCGGCGTCGCGGCGCGCTGCAGCGTCTCCGGGCTGGAAGCATGCTGAAGGAGAAATTCCGGATTAGCTTCCCGGCTGGACACCCGTCGCTCCAGCGCTTCGGTCAGCACGGTTGCGGTATGACCGGCTCCTGCCTGCTGCAGATCGAGGGCCAGGGTCGGAATCGCGCCGGGCGCCGCTGCCCGCGGATCCGTGAAACTCTGTATCAGATGCGGCAGGAAGCTGCCGCCCCCCGGCACGATGTTGCCGTTCATCGGCGGCCGGACGAGAGTTCGTTGCGTATCACCCGGATCGGGCGCAATCAACGCCGCTGTCGGGTCGACGGCCGCAGCCATCGTCAGCAGCTCGCCAAAGCCTTCGTCCGCGGGTGGAGCGCCCGTCGCGGCACCCGTTTCCACTGCAGTACCGGTCCTTGCTTCCGGAGCCGCCCGCATGCTCATCATGCCGTTCGCCGTGGAACCTGCTGTGATCATCCACCGTCTCCCGGAGCGCTACGCAACAATCTGGCTGAGCAGCAAAGCAATCGGTGTGCCAGCACTTACCTCAGTAGACCTCGTCCACACCCGAGACACGCGTGCTGCGACAGCCCTGGTCATCCAGCCGGCGCTGCTCGGCCACGCGCTGTCCACGCTCGCGCTCCTCAGCCCGTCGGGCGATGAGTTTCTGCAGCGCCCCGTGGGACAGACGCGCCGCAATCCACTCGGCGCGGGCCGCTTCTACCTCCTGCCGAGCCACAGCGACGGCGGCATGCTGGAGCTCCAACGTCTGCTGCAACTCCAGGTGGAACCGCTGCGTGTCACGAAGCTGCCGCAGCTGGCCGGCCAGCCGCATGGGCATTGACCGATAGTCCTCTGCATAGGCCTGCAACGTCGCCAGACGCTCGAGCTCACCCTCGAGCTGCGCGTTGGCCTTAGTGAGCTGTTCCGCGGCCTTCTCCTGTTCCCGCTGCTTCAATCGCGCCACGGTCTGCAGGCTGCTCAGGTTTCGCGTCATGTCGCCGATCCTTCTACCACTTGATGTTCTCCTTCGAGGGTCTGCTTGAGCGCTGCCCGACTGGTCGCAAAGTCGACGGCCTCCTCCGGCATCTGTGCGAGCAGGCGTTCGAGCTCCGGATAAAGCCTGATGGCCTCGTCCACGGCCGGGTCAGTCCCACGCCGATAAGCGCCAACCGTGATGAGATCGCGATGCTGTTCGTAACAGGCATAGATCTGTCGGAAGCGCTGTGCCTGTTGGCGATGCGGCAGATCCACCAGCGCGTTCATCACCCGGCTGATGGAGGCCTCGATATCCACCGCCGGGTAGCGGCCACGCTCCGCGATCCGACGCGACAGCACGATGTGACCATCCAGCGTTGCGCGCGCGGCATCGGCCACCGGATCCTGCTGGTCGTCGCCTTCCGCCAGTACCGTGTAGATGCCGGTAATGGAGCCTCCACCCGGACCGGCATTGCCGGCGCGTTCGAGCAGCTGCGGAAGCTGGGCGAACACCGAAGGCGTGTAGCCCCGGGTGACAGCCGGTTCGCCGACAGCGAGCCCGATCTCGCGTTGCGCCTGGGCGTATCGGGTCAGGGAGTCCATCAAGAGCAGCACGTGCTTGCCGCGGTCGCGGAAGTATTCGGCAATGGCAGTGGCCGCCCGCGCGCCCTGCAGCCGCATCAGCGGCGGATCGTCCGCCGGCGCCACCACCACCACCGCCCGGGCCAGGCCCTCGGGGCCGAGAATCTCGTGGATGAACTCGTTCACCTCCCGGCCTCGTTCACCGATGAGGCCGACGACGATGACATCCGCCTGCGTAAAGCGGGCCATCATGCCGAGCAGCACACTCTTGCCGACGCCGCTGCCAGCAAACAGACCCATACGCTGGCCGCGACCCACCGACAACAGGGCGTTGATGGATCGCACACCCACATCGAGCGGCTCGCGAACCGGATCCCTGCCGAGGGGATTGATCCGGCGGCCGGCCAGCGCAGCCCGATCGCGGCAGTGAGGCGGGGGCTTTTCATCCAGCGCTTCACCCATGGGGTTGATCACCCGGCCGAGCAGCGTTTCATCCACCGGAATCGACTGCGACAGGGAAGTAGGAATGACGCGCGCATTAGGGGTCAGGCCCGCGATATGTCCGACCGGCATCAGCAACATGCGCTGCCCAGAGAAGCCCACCGCTTCCGCCTCCATGGGCGGGTGGCCGCGCCCGACGATGCGGCAGCGTCCGCCCACCGGAACCTCACATCCCACCGCTTCCAGCGTCAGGCCGACCATGCGCACCAGCTTGCCCTCGGCCACCAGTGGAACGCCGCCGGCAACCGCGTCCCGCCAATGCTCCAGGCGGGACTGGAATCGCAACCTGCGAACGCCACCATCGACGGACTCACTCATCTTCGGAGCGTCCCGAATCCGCCTGGCCATGGCGCTCATCGCCGAACAGCTGCGCTGCGATGGCATTGAGGCGGGATTCGACGGTGGCATCTACGGCGGAAACATCGGTCTCGATGCGCGCTCCGCCACGGGTCAGGGTGACGTCATCGATCACCCGCACCTGGCGTTCGAAGGCATCCGCGGTGTCCTCCGCGATCAGCATGCGCGCGTCGTCGGGGTGAAGATGAATCCGAACCGTGGCGTCTGCGGCAGGCAGGGCTGCCAGCGCCTCGCGGACGACACGCACGACCTCGCCAGGCTCTCGCTTGAGCTCCCGACGGATGAACTGCCGCGCGATGGCCAGTACGAGATCGCCGAGTTGCTCGAGCAGCGCGTCATCGAGGATCGAACTGTGAGGATGAATGCTGTTGACCAACTGCTGCAGCCGCTTCCTGTCCTCGGCGAGTTCTCCTGCAGCCGACTTGCGACCCTCGGCGAGCCCGCGCTCGAAGCCTTCGGCGCGCGCGTGCTCCTCGATTTCCGCCAACCGGTCTGCGGTCAGCATCGAGCCCTGGGCCGCGGACTCGGTCGCGGGACGCGTGCTGCCCGGCCTGCCCGACACCTCCGGTGGCCGCCAGGTGCGAACATCGCCCGTGCCGTCAAGGCGTTCAGATGTAGTCATCGCCGCCCTTCCCCGCCAGCACGACTTCGCCTTCATCCGAAAGGCGGCGCACCACTGCCAGAATCTCCTTCTGGGCGCCCTCCACCTCGGACACCCGCATCGGGTCCTGGGCCTCCAGATCTTCCTCGAGCGCCTCGGCGGCGCGCTTGGACATGTTCCTCAGCACCAGCGCCTTGATCTCACCGGGCGCACCCTTCAAGGCGGCGACCAGCTGTTCGTTGGTAATCTCGCGCAACAGCCTCTGAACGCTGCGGTCGTCCAGCTCGAGTAGATTCTCGAACGTGAACATCAGCTCCTGAATACGGGCTCCAAGCGTCTCGTCATGTTCCCGGATCTGCTCGAGGATTTGCGACTCACTGGCGCTGTCCATGAGATTGAGGATGTCCGCAGCGCGCTTGAGACCCCCAACTACCGGCGACTTGCTGCCCTTGCTGCCCGCAAACTGCTGCTCAAGAATCTTGTCGAGTTCATCCAGGGCATTGGGATTGATGCTTTCCAGCGAGGCGATTCGCTGCAGGGTGTCGCTCCGCATCCGGTCCGGAAGAAAAGTAAGCACCTCGGCAGACTGATCACTTTCCAGATAGGACAGGACGATAGCGATGATCTGAGGATGCTCATTGCGGATCATGTCTGCGACCGCCCGGGCGTCCATCCATTTCAGCGACTCGAGACCTGTCGTACTGCCACGCACCAGAATACGATCAATGAGGCTGCGCGCCCGGTCCTCACCGATGGATCGGACCAGGACATTGCGCAGGTAGTCCTCACTGCCCATGCCGATCGCGGTCTGCTCCTCCACCGCAGCGTGAAACGCGTCCACGACTTCGTTGAGCTGAGACTTGGTGACGCTGGGGACCGAGGCCATGGCGGTGCCAATGCGCTGCACCTCCCGGGGATCCAGCAGCTTCAGCACCGCGGATGCCGCCTCTTCTCCCAGGGTCATCAGAAACACCGCGGCACGCTCAGTGCCGTCCATTGCAGGCACTTCACTTTTCATGGCTCACCATCCACTGCCGGACCACTTGTGCCACCAGACGTGGATCTTCACCCGCAAGCTGACGTGCCCGGGCCAGATCCTCTTCAGTTGTTCTGCCCTGCGACAGCAACTGCACGGGGCTCCCACCTCCCTCGAGCATGGCCTGCGGGACAGACGTATCCGGAGCGCCATCTGAGCCACCGGCGATGGCGAGAGGCTGGCGTCGAGCGGCCGCGGCGCCCGACTGGGCGAGGCTTCTCAATGCAGGGCGGAGCACCAGCAGAACCAGCAGCAGCAGGCCGAGTCCGGCAAGCCCTTGGCGGGCGAGGTCGTGCACCCAGGGCTCCTGCCACAACGGCGGGGCATCCAATTCCGCCGCCGGCGCCTCGATCTCACGGAACGACGCGTTGACCACGTTCACTCGGTCACCGCGGTCGTCTCGGAAACCCACGGCTTCACGCACAAGGCCGTCAAGGTAGGCCATTTCTTCCGCGTCACGCGGCACACGGATGCGTGCCCCGTCCTCATCTACGCCATCACGGTGGTCCACGACCACGGCCACCGAGAGCCGACGCACGCTGCCGGGTGCTTCCCGAACGTGGCTGACCGTCCGATCCACCTCGAAATTGCGGGTCGCACGTCGGTTAATGCTTCCGGGCATCTCCGCGGCAGCTTCGTCGAGCTGCGCACCCTCACCCCGAACGCCGACTGCGCCCGCCGCTGGTGGTTGATTGGTCAAGGCGCCAGGGACGCCGCCGCCCAGAACTCCACCACGGGTCTCCTCGTCGCTGGTCTGCTCACTGCGCAGAACCCTGGCATCCGGATCAAAAATCTCCCGGGTGCTCTCGGTCCGGGTGAAATCCACATCCGCCGTCACCTGCACGCGCATGCCCGAGTCCCCGAGCAGCGGTCTGAGAATGTCCTCCACCCGCTGTCGGAAAGCGTCCTCGACCTTTCGGGTGTAATCCAGCTGACGACCCGGCGCGGAACCGAGATCCCCGCCCCCGTTCTGACTGAGCAGCCGACCACGCTGGTCCACCACGGTGACCTGATCGGCGTCGAGTTCAGGGACGCTGGCAGCGACGAGGTGCACGATGCCTGCGACCTGATGGTCATCGAGCTGCCGACCCGGGTGCAAATTGACCAGGACGGACGCGCTGGCCTTGGCGCGATCACGAAGAAACACAGACTGTCGCGGCAGGGCCAGATGCACGCGTGCACTCTCCACGCCCTGCAGGGTGACCACCGAGCGGGTGATCTCCCCTTCCAACGCGCGCTGATAGCGGGCCGTCTCCACCATCCTGCTGGTCCCGAGACCGGTTTCCTTGTCCAACAGCTCGAAACCCACCCCTTCCGCACGTGGCAGGCCCTCCGTCGCCAATTGCAGTCGCGCCTCTGCGATCCTGTTTGACGGTACCATCAGAGCGCCGCGACCGTTGTCTAGACGCCAAGCGATGTTGTGGCGGTCGAGTACCGCGATCGCCTGGGCGGTGTCGCGCTCCGCCATCCCCGGAAGCAGGACCTGATAGGTGGGGCGCATGCCCCACAACAGCAGGCTGACGGCCAGGGCAGCCACCACCGCAAGGCCGATGATCAGTCCGAACTGCCGATGGGCCGGCAGCTCGGACAGCCCTGCAAACTGTTTCGTCAAGGTTTGTGGCAGCGTTCCCGCCATGCTCTTCCCCGCAATCCAACCAGATCGGTTCGGCCGATCACACCGTCATATTCATGATTTCCTGGTAAGCCGCCACCAGACGGTTCCTGACCTGCGTCACGGCCTCGAACTGCAGACTCGCCTTCTGCATGGAGACCATCACCTCCGGCAGGCTCACGTCCGGCTCACCCACCGTGAACCGCGTCGCCATGTCACCGGCATGCTGCTGGGCCGCGTTCACCTGCTGCATCGATTGCGCCAGCAGGTTGGAGAACTGCGCGCCGCCGACCGCACCTGCGTCGTTCGATTCACCGCCGGCACGAGCCGACATGGCCCGCATCTGCGCGAGGACCTGCTGAATCTGCATGTCACTCATGAGTTCATCTCCATGCTACGGTCTGGTGTCGTGCCAACATCAGGGCACTGCAAGACCGCGTTCCCGCAGCCGTGCAAGCTTGTATCGCAGCGTCCGTGGACTGATGCCGAGGCGCTCGGCGGCCGCCTTCCGACGGCCGTGCTCGGCTCGCAGCGCACCGAGGATCAACTCGCCTTCCGATGCCTTCATTCGCGTCTCGAGCTCACTGCACTCGAGCCCGGCCGCCACGGCATCGTCGAGATCCGCTTCGATACGGATGTCCTCACTCTCGATGCGCGGCCCGCGCCGCAGGATCAACGCCCGCTGCACGACGTTGTCGAGTTCACGCACATTGCCCGGCCAGCTGTGACCCTGCAGCCGCGCTGCGGCCGCGTCGCTGAGATTGGGTGCATCGCCAGCCGAAGCCGTATGGCGCGCAAGCAGCATTCGCGCCAGCGGCAGAATGTCATCGGGCCGCTCCCGCAGCGCAGGAATGTGCAGCGGAAAGACATTCAGCCGGTAGTAAAGATCTTCGCGCAGGACCTGTTCGCCGACGGCCCGCCGCAGGTCCCGGTTCGACGTCGCGATGACGCGGACATCCACCGCCTGGGTCCGGGCCGCCCCGAGCCGCTCCACCTCGCGTTCCTGCAGCACCCGCAGCAGCTTCGCCTGCAGCCCCAGAGGCATCTCGGTGATCTCGTCGAGCAGCAGGGAACCGCCCGAGGCCTGCTCGAACTTGCCCGCTCGCGCCTCGACGGCGCCGGTAAATGCCCCTTTCTCGTAACCGAACAGAACGGCCTCGAGCATGGATTCGGGGATCGCTGCGCAATTCACTGCTACGAAGGGCCTACCGGCTCGCAGCGATCCCTCATGAATGAATCGCGCAAACACTTCCTTGCCGACACCGGACTCGCCCGTCAGCATCACCGTCACATCCGCCGCGGCGACCCGTTCAGCGAGCGTGACCATCTCGCGGCTGCGGGCGTCCACCGCGATCGGCGTATTGCCTGAGAAGGTCATCGGTAGCGATCGAGACATGCGGTCTTGCTCCCTGTGGCGTACCCGTCGGGGTTCCGCAATCAACAAGGGCAATGTTCGTGCCAGAGCGAATTAATGCTGTTTTCGCGGGAACTTGCGTCGATTCGTCGGCCTAAGCGCCAGGCCGAATCTGGAAAGCGTCAGAAAACCGTCGCTGCCCTCGGGCAAGATACAACGGAGCGTCAAGCCAGCTGCTCGTCGCGCAAAATATCGAACTTGCGCATCTTCTCCACCAGCGTCGTACGGCGCAGACCCAGTTTCTTTGCCGCCTGGGCGACGACACCGCGCGCGTCGTCGAGCGCCTGCCTGATGAGCTTGACCTCGATCTCCTCGAGCAGCGTCTTCAACTCCAGGCCCTTGTTATCGATCGCCTCGAGATCGACGTTGAACCCCATGCTCCCCGCGATTTCGTTCGGCGAGAACTCGATCGATTCCCGCTCGCCTTCGGATATGAGAGCACGAAACTTGGTGGGCAGATCCTCGAGCTCCACGATTTGGCCCGGAGAGAGAATGGCGCAACGCTCCACGAGATTCGCGAGCTCGCGCACGTTGCCGGGCCATTGATGGCGCGACAGCGCCTGCAGCGCCGCCGCAGAAAACCGTACCGCCGACACGCCGCGCTGCTGCTGCTGTGCATTGAGTTCTGCCACCAATAACGGGAGATCCTCCAGGCGTTCGCGCAACGGCGGCATTTCCAGCGGCAGTACGCTCAGGCGGTAGTAAAGATCCTCGCGGAAGCTGCCTTCCTCGATCATCTGCTCGAGATTGCGGTGAGTCGCAGCGACGATACGGATGTCGGCAGCGATGCTTTCCGTGCCACCGACGCGTTCGAAGCGACGCTCCTGGAGCACGCGCAGCAGCTTTACCTGCATTTCCAGCGGCATGTCACCGATCTCGTCGAGAAACAGCGTGCCGCCCGCGGCCAACTCGAACCGACCCTTCCGCCGCGTGAGCGCACCGGTGAATGCACCCTTCTCGTGACCGAACAGTTCGCTCTCGAGCAGTTCCCCCGGAATGGCACCGCAGTTCACCGCCACCATAGGACCGTCCCGCCGTGAGGAGTGGTGATGGATGTTGCGTGCCACCACTTCCTTACCGGTACCGGTTTCACCCAGGATCAGCACCGTGGACTCCGACGGCGCGATGCGAACGATCATATTCCGCAGCGCACGGACGCCTGTGCTGGAGCCCACCAGCGAGCGGCACAGCTCGGGTGAAGTCCGGCCGCGCAGCAAGCCACCTTCCGCGCGGATGCGCTCCAGGGTCTGGGTCAGCTCGAGCAGCTGCTGGTAACGTACGGGCTGCTCTAGGCGGCCAATGATTTGAGGCTGCAGGCCCTCGGGCAACCAGTCCAGATCGTCCTGCCCGCCGTATAGCACCACCGGCAGCCCGGCATGGTGCTCGGCAACCCAGTCGAGGTTGCAGTTCTCAGCATCAGGCGGAAACTCGGTGGCAATCATGAGCCCGAGTGGCGCTGTTTCCGATGACAGCGCGCGCTCAAGCGTTTCAGGTGTCGCCGCCGTTGTCTCGTATCCGAGAAATTCCAGCTGCGGCAGCAGCAAATGGCAGGCATCCTGTGATACCGCCAGAACGACGACTGACGTCGACGCTGGGCACGCTTGTTCATCTACACCCCGGTTCACTCCATGCACTCCTTGGCATTACGAGCCGGTTTATCGAATTCGAGCGGCCGAAAGGCATTTGACCCCAATGAGTTAATATAACTTCTTATTCGAATTTTGCAACCTTTCATAATTGTTAGCTATATGTAAAAACGGCATTCGGGTGTCGCCGCTCTGGTCAAATCTTGATCATTTCGTAAACAAATGGTGAACGGCTGGAGAACAGCTGGTTGTAAACCCAAGCGCCCGCTCGACTGCGACGGTCAGCCGCGTTTACGCTGCAGGGCGATCGCCCTGCGATGACGACGGAAAGCAAGCTTCTCGAGCCACTCGCTTACCCCTGGCGTCATGCCCTCGAATCGGGTGCACAGCCGCCACACGCCGTCGCCCAGCACACAGCTGACACAGCGTGTATAGAGGCGTAGTGGGACCGGCCACGCTGGCAGGGCGAAGCACTCGACTTCGAGCAGCGCATCACGCCCGTGGGGGTCGGCGACGTCCCAGCACAGGCCGAGGGCGTTGAAGCGCACGGGTTGCACCACGCTTCCATCCTGGCGTTCGCGAACGAGTTCCGACAGCAGTTCCAGGACCAGATTGAGTTTGCCTTCGAGGCGATGGATTTCTGCCCGTTCCCCGGCATCGCTGCGCGTCTCGTCATGCTCCTCGAGCATGGCAAGAGCCCGAAGGACGGCCTCATTGCGCGCGTTGATTCGGTTCAGGGCCAGCGCTTCCGGCAACCGATGGACGACGCTCCAGGCGAGGCCGAGCTCGTCATCGCAGAAGACCTGCTCACCGAGCGCGGCCGCTTCCTCCTCGGTCATGACCCGGCCGTCTCCAGATATTTCCGGGCACCCAGCTGCCCCGCCCTGACTGCGGCGATCTCCAAAGTCAGTCGACTGCGCGCGGCATGCAGCGCTTCAGTACAGCGCTCATGACGGGCGACCATCGCCTCGAATGCATGCAGCAGCGATCCTGTCTGCTCCGAGCTCAGCCCATCCCGCTCCGTCACGAGCACGGCATCGAATGTTTCCAGAGCCAGGTGCAGTTTCCGATTGCACTGGCCTGCCCACGCCCAGTCCGACGCGGCCACGGCAGCTTCGACTGCATCCAGCGCCGTCATCACTGCCTGCCATGACCGAGTCAGGATCGATGGCAGCCGCGCAACATCGAACTGCTCTGCACTCATGCCGGAGTGGCCTCCGCAGCCAGGGTCTGACCCATCACGCGCCAGCCATCCTGCAGTTCCCGCAGCAGGCTGGCGACTTCATCGAGGATGGACGCATCGTTGCGCAGGTTCGCCTCCAGCAGACGGCGAGCCATGTAGTCGTAAAGCGCGAACAGGTTAGCTGAGAGGTCGCCACCAGCCTTCTGATCAAGGCTGATGCGCAGGCCCTCCACCAGATCGATGGCTCGACCAATCAGTTCGCCCTTGGTTGCGGTCTCGCCTGCCAGGAGGGCGCCTCGCGCTGCGGCCACCCGGCCGACAGCGGCATCGAGCATCATCTGAATCAACTGATGCGGGTTGGCATCGTCGACCCTGGACTGCACGCCCATCTGGCGATACTGATCCATGGCCCGTTGGTTGCCGTAGTTGTTCATGGGAACTCCTGCATGAAGGGCGATGTCGACCGCGACATCCACCCCTCCTTCATCGGCAGCAGATGAATGCTTCTTGAGGACCATTCACCGGATCAGCGCCGATTGAGGTCGGCGAGACCCGCAAGTTGCTGGCCTAGAAACTCGCTGGTGTTCTGAAACTGCGCGAGCGTGGCATCGAGGGCACTGAACTGGGTGCGCAGACGCGTCTCCACCTGCTCCATGCGCAAATCCAACGACGCGCGCTGATCAGCGACGCGCCGCAGCTGCGCCGTCAGACCATCGGTGCGGGACGCGATCACACCGCCGGAGCCAGCAAACCCCTCGATCACGGCGCTGAAGCGGGTGGCGAATGCGGACACCAGCGCTTCCACACCCGCCTCGTCGGCCATGAGCGCCTCATCCAGCGTGCTCGCATTCAGCGAGGCCCTGCCCTCGACATCCACCGACAGCCCCAGATCCAGCATCATCGTCGGCTGCCCCGGCTCCACTGCCTGTGGCGTCGTGAACGCGCCGCCCAGGCGGCCCTGCAGGGCCCGCAGCGTGGCGTCGCCCACCAGCGGCCCCGACTTGCCGCCTTCGGGATCCACGCGCCCCAGACTCTTCATGGTGTCAACCAGCCCGTTGTAGGCCTTCACCATGGCTTCCAGTTTATTGCCGGCGCCGGCACGGTCCTGGGCGACGGTCACGGTCACCGTCTCGTTGCCTTCCGTGGTCTGGCGCAGATTCAGGGTCAGACCGGGAATGACGTCCTCCACCTGATTGGATGATGAGGAGAGCTCGAGTCCGTTCACGCTGAAGCTTGCATTCGCAGCCGCTGCAGTCTCCGTCATCTCCGATGATGCCAGCCGGGCATCAAGCCCGCCCGTGACCGACAGAGTCATCTCTCCGGCACTGCCGGTCGCCGTGGACGTCAGCAGTAGCCGCGAGCTGTCACCGTCGCGCACGATCACGGCCTGCACGTCGAGATCGCTGGCATTAATAGCATCACGAACGTCGGCGAGGGTAGCGCGCTCCGGGCTGAATTCCAGCGTCACCGATTCTCCGCCCTGCTCGATCAGCAGGCTACCGCTGCCGAGATCCTGATCGACATCCGCAAAGGCCGAAGTCGCCAGCGACTGCGCCGACGCAAGCGCTGAAACTCTAACGCTGAAGCTGCCGAGGTCTGGATTGCCCTCCGCGGTGACCTGCACCTTGTTCGCCGCTGAACTGCTGGCGCTGCGGCTGACGTCGAAGTTACTGAGTCCCCCGATTCGGGTTTCGAGTTCACCTACCGCCGAACGCAGCCGACCAAGTGCTGACAGCTGCGTCTCCGCCGCAGCCTGGCTGCGATTGAGGCGCGACTCCGTCGGGCTGCGTTCCGCCCGCACCAGGGAGGTCACCAGACTGTTGAGGTCCAGACCGGAGCCTACGCCCAAACTGCTGATACCCGCCATGTCTCTATCCTTCTTGATGACCGACGCCGATGCTGCGCCGCCAGTCAGGTTGCTTCATCGACACCGATGGAGCGCAGCGTTCCATCCGCCGCCAGCTGCGCCGCGATCCGCAGCACTTCCTCCGACGGCATCTGCCGCAGCACTTCGCCGCTGCTCGTCTCCACCACCTGCACCACGGTTCGGCCGCTGGACTCGTCCACTTCAAATCGTAGATTACGGGACGCACGATCCAGCGCTTGCGTGATGGCTTCGCTTGCAGCACGAAGTCGCTCCGGCCCGAAACCGATTTCGACTTCGATCGAAGGCGCGGCGTCAGCTTGGGAGGCAGCGACCTCACGGGCCCCTTCACGTACTGCCGCCGGCGCGCGCGAGAGTGTCGCCGGCAGGTTGTCATTGACGCTGTCGAGGTTCATGTCCGTCCTCCAAGGTACGGCTCATGCATCCGAGACCACCCGCGCCCACTCAGCCGGAGGGTCTCGGATGCACGTTCACCCGCGACGCCTCTGTGAGCACCGCGGGTGAGGCCCTGCAGGGTCGAGTGCAGCAGAACGCGCTACCGTCGACCCGTTTGCGCTGTGTCGCCCTACCGCAGCAGGGACAGCACGTTCTGCGGTGCGGCGTTGGCCTGGGCCAGCATCG
>REEU01000055.1 GCA_007694905.1 Gammaproteobacteria bacterium
GCCTACGAGATCGGGTTCAAGTCGCAGCTCACGGACTCGCTGCAGCTCAACGGCGCCGTGTACTACTACGACTTCCAGGACATGCAGGTCACGATCCGGGTGGACGCTGGAGCGGGCGTGGTGCAGTCGGCCCGTCGTAACGCCGGCGAGGCCGAGCTGTACGGGGCCGAGCTCGAACTGTGGTGGCGCCCGAGTGAGCAGCTCAGTTTCAAGGCTGGCCTGGCGGCGCTCGAAAGTGAGATCAAGGAGTGGGATTCCGTTGATCCCATCGAAATCGCCGAGTTCGAGGGCAATCGGCTCGCGGATGCGCCGAAATTCACGTTCAACTTCTCAGGCCGCTACGAGTGGCCTGTGGGCCGGGACATGAACATGGCGGCGACCCTGGACGGTCATTACAGCGACGAGGTGTTCAAGGAGATCAGCAACGAGCCGCAGTTCCTGGCGGGCAGCCACTTCATCGTCAATGGCCGGCTGGAACTCAGCGGTCAGGATGATCGCTGGTTCGCCGCTCTGTGGGCGAAGAACCTCACCGACAAGCGCTACCCGACCTCCATCCGGCCGCTGTTCGGGACTACGGCGGAGCTTTACAACCTGCCGCGGACCTACGGCCTGACGGTCGGCATGCGCTGGGACTGAGGATTCATGCCTTCTCCGAGTTCAACTCTGGCGGGGCGCGGGTTTACCGCGCTCTGCAGACGCTTTGCATGCGGCCGCCCGATCTCTGGTCTGCGGGTCTGTGCTGTCGTCTTTGTACGCCTAAGCCAGGCTTGCGGCCGCCTGCCTCGCTGACTTTTGCCGGCTCGAACCATTTGCCCGAATTCCGGAGAGGAAGGCGCGTGAGATATCTCCTACAAGGATGAATCGCGACGGCCATCCGGCCAGGATAGTCGCTCGAGGCTGGGCGCCAGCGCGAGCGGAGTACACGCGATGCCGGACTTCTTTGGTTCACGTTTCGACGCGTGCGTGATGGGTGTCGGCGAAGCGCTCCACGTTCTCGATGATGCTGGTTCTATGGTCCTGCAGAAGGATGGGGCAGCCGATGATATGCGGAGCCAGTTTCGGTTGTTTCCGCTGGTGGCGATCGATGGTGACCGCGCCGAATTTATTGATCCCCACCGCGCTGCCCCGAGCTTCCGTGGGGACAGCAGCGCACCGGATATTCATGCAAAGGTGGAGTTGGTCGCGTTTAACGCTGGCGATTTGCCGACGGCGGAGTTCAGCCGGGCGACCCTGCGATTGGATGTTGGCGAAGGGGCCTCTGCGCTCCCCGGTGGCTCCGCGCTGAACTGGGCGATTGTCGCGGGTCTGAACCTTGCGGCGGCCGGGACCGATCGTCCAGATCGGGCCGGGCATGATTTCAATGGCTGCTTTGCCCGCCGGCCCATCGAGATTCGCGGCGGGGCGGCTCTCTTGCGGTTCGAGGTCGTCGCGCATCCGGAGCCCTCCTGGTGGCGGCGTATCTTCAGTCGCCTGGCGAAGGGCGACGTAGGGGAGCTTGTCACTGCGTTCGGGTTTCCAGCGATCGTGCCGCAGGCAGTTCGGATCCTGGATACCGCATTCAGTCAGTTCGATGCAGGAACGACACTGTTTCGAAGCGCGAAGATGCCTTTCGCGTTGACTGAATCAGCGCGTGACGGCATGACGATGGATACGCCGGGAGTTGAAGTGGCTTCGCTACCGCAAGGCCTCAGTCTGCTTGTGCCGCAGCAGCACTTTGCGAACGTTGTCGAAGTGAGCCCGAAGTACTGGATGGGCTACGGTGCGCTCCATCCAGGGGGCGCGACAGCGGCCGAGATCAATGACAGCGAGTATGTGAATCCGCTGGCGCAGATCCCCTACGCGATCCTGCGCACGAGACTCGAAGCCGTGAAGCTTTCCGGGCAGTTCTAGCAGAGTGACAGGGCGGTTCACCTATCGCTTGAGGATTGAGTTACCGGACGGGTCTCCGACGGAGCGCGCCTCACTCGTGCTCACCAGGTCGGATGGCACCATCTCCGAATACGAGGGTGTGCGGTTATGTGATCCGCTGGACAGCGCCGTGGAGCTGCGTCGGATCGAGGTTCACGCGCCTGGCGATCTGAATGTCTGGACGCCCATTGTCTTTGAACCACCTGCTTCCAGCTTGGAGGCCAGGTGGACCCCTCTGGCCGCCCAGGCATCCCATTGGTGGCACGACCTTCATGGCATTGACGTCGAAGCATCCGACCGAGGCGAAGGCGTCCGGATAGGCGTCATCGATGAGGGACTCCATCCGGCTGTCGTGAGTGAATTGGCGTCCGATCGTTTCATCTACGTTGGCGCACTGCCGTGGCGGGAGGGGCCTCACCATGATGGCCGCGCGTATGACCCCATCACTGATCACTCGGAGTGGATCAGCAAGATCCTGGGTGCGGCGGATCGATCAACGTTGCCCCGGAGCATCGCTCCTGGCGCCACGCTCATGGTGGCGTCGGCGGCCAATGACGAGCGGGGAGTTCTGGATGTCGATCGTGTTGCCAATGCCTTGGACTTCCTGGTCGCAGAGCGGTGTGACCTCGTCATGATCAGCGCAGGTGATGTTCTCGCCCAAAAGGACATACAGCCACTGGAAACGGCCATGCAGGTGGGCGCGGACGCGGGAACGCTGTGTCTTGTCGCGGCGGGAAATCTTGGTGGTACTCCTCTGTGGCCGGCTGCGAGCAGTAGCTGTGTAAGTGTCACCGCGGCTGGGCTGCGCGGTGTTGCGCCTTTGAACTCCTGGGAAGCGCATGAGGAGAGTGTGGCCTCAGATTGGCTGACGCCAGACCTCTTCCTCTGCAACTCATCTGCGAAAGGGGCCGGCGTAGATGTCGTCGCAGCCGGCGTGGGGATCATCCTGCGGCAGTGCGATGGCCGCATGGTTGCGGTTTCTGGCACGAGCTTTGCCTGTCCGGTGGCGACCGGTGCGCTTGCAGTCAAGTTATCTGGCGATGCAGACTATCTCTGCTTGCCACGAGACGCGACGCGGTCTCGGTATGCTCGCAGAGTCCTGGAAGACATGTGCGAGTGGTTTCCCGGCGTTGCCTTCGGTTGGCCAAGACTATGAGGTATCGCTATGCGCTACATCGTTTCCCTCACCGTTGAATCGAGGCGAGAGCATCGCCTGGAGGAGGTCTTGGCGCTCCTGGATGCCGTACCCGAGGCCAAGATCGTAGAGGGCCGTGGGCGCAATGCGATGAAGGTCGATATGTCGCCGGAAGCTGCTCGTCACATCCGTGAGGAAGCAGGCTCCTTGCTGACCGTCACTGAGCCGGTCGAGTTGAACCTTCTGGGCAAGGCTGGGTAGGTTGGGCGCGGCGCGCCGCGGCAGATTGCCCGGGTCTTGACTGCAAGGCTCATCATTTCCACAGCCGCTTTCCGTCTTATTCCGCGCCTCAGGATGCACTTGACGCCCACCCCGTTGGCTGTGTAGCCGATTTGCATCCCATCTTCGTGCTCGGCCCTGAGATGTGTGGGTCGCAAGTGGCACCCTGATCGGGGTTCTAGCTGATGGGGGCCATTGGGGTCAGGCCAGGGTAAATCAGGGGGACGTCGGTGGAGATCGTTGACTACCACTGACCCGGATCACGATTGAGAGGACGCGAAGTGACATTGATGAAAAATCCGGCTCATCCGGGCGAAGTTCTGAGAGAACTCTATTTGGAGCCCCTCGGTATGAGCGCGATCGCGCTCGCCAAGCGGCTCCACGTTCCCCGTACCCGGATCGAACGCCTCGTCAAAGGTGAAACCGCGGTGACGGCAGATACGGCGATGCGCTTGTCGAAGTTTTTCGGTACGACGCCCGAATACTGGATGAACCTTCAGCGCGGCTGGGAGTTGGCCCGTGCCCGGGAGACCATCGACGTTTCAGACATCACGCCGCTCGAGGCAGCCTGAAGACTCACGGGGCGAGGTCAGGGTTGCTCGGCCACCACCAGGCGCCCGCTGAACTTCGTCCGGGGTCGCGCGCGCCGGGAGACTGTCGACGAATCCAATGGTGTCTTGCTGTGCGACCTGCAGCAGCGGCGGGTCATCGAGAGTCAGGTAGCTCCGATCGGTCTCAACGTGCTGCGCCAGCGTCGTTTCGCCCACCTGCCGCGGGCCCAGCAGGCAGAGGCGTGTCGGCGAGCGACTCCGGAACCCGGTCTCCGATTGGTCGTGGCAGATAGGTGCCGCTCATGGCGCGCCTCTGGCGCGGTCGGGATAGCGATCAAAGTGTGGTCGTGTCGACGGTGATATTGCCGTCCGTTTGCTTATTTATCTTCCGTCTATATGCTCGGGGCCGCGGCTGCCCTGATTTCGGAGCAGCTGCCACAGGAGTAGGTTGATGCTCCAATGTGTGACGGTAAGGATGTACCGCCACGGGCTCTGCCGAACGGAGGTTGACGCCCATGACCAACATCCTTTTGGACGGCGGGTTGGGTCAGGAACTCGTGCGCCGCTCGGGCCGTCCTCCGACGCCGCTTTGGGCCACCCAGGTGATGCTGGATCGGCCGGAGCTGGTTCAGGCCATCCATGACGACTTTTTCACCGCCGGGGCCGAGATC
>REEU01000054.1 GCA_007694905.1 Gammaproteobacteria bacterium
GAAGACCGCGAAGAGGGCGTAGAAGAAGGGGAAGAAGGGGAAGAAGGGGAAGAAGGGTTGTAGGATAGGACTAGGCGTTTGATGCCTTGTTTTAGGGGGGTGGAGTTGAAGTTTATGAGGAGGCCGAGGGGTTTGTTTGCGAGTTTCATATAGGTCAGCAACTGTGCCTGGTGAATGGTTTGCAGGGACTCCACACTCTTCAGTTCAAGGATCAAGGTCTGCTCGACGAGTATGTCGATACGGTAACCACAGTCGATCCGGCATCCCTTGTAAAGAATGGGCAGCGGGACCTGTTCGGCGCATTCAATGTTTTGCTCCGTAAGTTCGTGAACCAGGCATTTCTCGTAGGCTGATTCGAGTAGCCCCGGCCCCAACTCCCGATGCACTGCAATAGCGGCGCCAATAACCCGCCTGGACAGAAGGTCGAATTCCATTTCGCTCCTCGCTCTTGCCGTTTCGTGATTAACACTCAAATCTCCGCCGGTGGTCGGAAGGGCAGTCGCCGAGAGGGCTCGCCTCCCACAGGGTACGGTTCTGGCGTCGCGATGGACCCCAGTCTTGTCGGCCGCCCACACTGCACCTCTCCAAAATCCCTCCTTCGTGGTCTTCGCGGTCTTCGCGGTAAAAAAATCCCTCACCCCAAAGCCCGAGAGATCCAAGGCCCGAGCCAATTGGCCACCGGCAAGGGCAACCGTTTCCAGCCCGCGATGAACAGGCGGTACTTGGGGTTCAGCGGGTTGATGTCCGGGATCTGCTTCGCGCGCACGAGGTGGTATTCGTAGTACAGCGGTTCGGGTTCGAAGCCCCAGTTCTTCTTGAAGCTGTAGGAGCCGGTGTCGCGTTTGCTGCGGCCGTAGTCGAAGAGGCGGCGGCCGTCTTCGGCGGCGCGGCGCATGACTTCCCAGTAGAGGAAATCGTAGCCGGCGACGGCGCGGGCCTGTTCGGTGCCGCCGCCGTAGTAGGGCAGGACCTCGTCGCGGAAGTGGAAGTTGAGCACGCTGGAGATCGGTTCGCCGTCACTGGTCACCGTGACCACGTCGCAGTCCGGGCCGAAGACCTTGCGCAGGGTCTCGAAGTAACGGCGCGAGAAGACCGGGGTACCGAGGCGGCGCACGCTGTCGGCGTAGATCGGGAAGAAGCGCTCCACGCCCGCGTCGATTTCGCTCGCGAGTTCGTGCTTGATGCCCTTGCGCACCATCGCGCGCTGCTTGCGCGGGATGGCCAGCATGTTCTTTTCGGGGTCGGGATCGATGGACTTGCGGAAGGTGACGTAGAGGCTGTCCTTGCACGGCCATCTGGGGTTGCGGCGCTCCCGATGGCGCAGCTCGAGGTAGTCAACTTGCAGGGTCTCGGCGAGGTCGCGCGCGGCGGTGGTCAGGGCCTGGGCGGACGCCTCGTCTTCCGCCGCCACGCCGCCGTAGACGCAGAACGGGACCGACACCAGCGCGTTGCCGAAGAGCCGGCTGCGCACATGCCCGAGCGGCAGTACCCCGGTGATGCGGCCGTCGCGCTCCGTGTACAGGTAGTGCGTCGGATGGCCGAAGGCCTCGGTGAGTACGCGTTGCCAGCCGGCGCGGTGGAAGAAGGTCGCGTCCGGGCAGGTGTCGACGAAGGCATCCCAGCGGTCGGCGTCGTTGGGCGTGTACTCGCGCACCCGGACCGGGGTGCTCGAGTCGATCGGCAGGGCCGTGGCCTCTTCCGTGGCCTCTTGCGCCAGCGCGGTCCGTGGCATGGTCAGGCGCGGCCCGCGGGCGCCGCGGCGTAGGCAACCTGAGTCTCGGGAGTGTCCAGCAGGTGGCGCGCAAAGACCTGGTCCATGCGGCCCCAGGAGAAGTCGGTCAGCAGACGCCCCAGGCGGCTTTCCATGCGGTGCAGGTTCAGGTAATGGCGGAAGCGGGTCTTCAGGCTGACGCCGGGAACCCGGGGCTGCCCCGGGTCGATCTCCCAGGGGTGGAAATAGAAGATGCCGCTCATGCCGTCGTGCCGGTTGATACGGTTCAGGGCCATGCGCGAAACGGCATAGGGAAGCAGCCGGAAATAGCCGCCGCCGCCCGCGGGCAGGTTCCGACCACGCAGGGTCATGGTCGCCGGCGGGAGTTCCAGCACGCCCTGCAGGCCCAACGGGCGGTGCGGATGGCGGGGGGCCTCGGGCATGCCGTAGTGGTCGTGGCGCACGGGGTAGATGCTGGAGCTGTAGTGGTGCCCGGTCTCGCGCAGAACCTCCAGGGCCCAGAGGTTCTTCGTGCCGATGGAGAAGCTCGGGGCGCGGTAGCCGCGGATGGGCGTGCCGCTGATGTCCTCGAGAATCTTTCGGGCGCGGTCGATGTCGTCGCGGAAGGCCTGCGCATCGAGGTCGCTGACCCGCTCGTGACCGTAGCCGTGGCTGGCCAGCTCATGCCCGGCATCGACGATGCGGCGCACCGCCTGCGGGTACCGTTCCGCGATCCACCCGAGCGTGAAGAAGGTGGCCTTGGCGCCGTGGTCGTCGAACAGCCCGAGGATGCGGTCGACGTTGCGCTCGATGCGGCAATCGCGACTGTCCCAGCTCGAGCGCGGGATGTGCGGGGCGAGCGCCGAGACCTGGAAATAATCCTCCACGTCAACGGTGAGGGCATTGCGGATCGTTGGTGCATCGCCGTTCATGGGATCTCCGGAGCGGTCCTAGTTCTGCGCGCGCCTGGGTTCCTCGATCGGCCCCAGCTCAGCCTCGGCCTCGGGGACCTGCACGGACTCCAGAATCTGCTTGGTCTGACGGTACGTGAACAGCAGCATGCGCTCCATGCGCACCAGGCGCTTGTCGAGCTCCTGGATGTCGGACCCGATCTGGGTCAGGGCCTCCCGATCCACCCTGGCGTCGATCTCGGCGGGTAGCGGCGCTCCCTCGCCCCCCGCTCCGAGGTCGTGTTCCATTTCGTCGATCACCGTCTGGGCCTGCTCGGGACCCAGTTCGTGGCGCTCCTCGAGGAAGCCCATCAGCATCAAGCGGTCGCAGAAGGTGTTCACCCGGCGCGGGATGCCGCCGGTGTACTGGTAGATCATCGGCCAGATACCCTCCGCGAACCGGGGGTCCTGGCGCCATCCGACACAGGCCAGACGGTATTCGATATAGGCGCGGGTGTCGGGCTCGTCCATCGGGCCGAGATGGTAGTTGGCGATGACCCGCTGGCGCAGCTGCAGCATGCTGTCACTGCGCAGGATGCGGCGGAATTCCGGCTGTCCCACCAGGAAGCTCTGGAGGAGCGGGCCGTCTTCGCCCTGGAAGTTGGAGAGCATCCGCAGCTCTTCCACGGCCTTGGGGCTCAGGTTCTGCACTTCGTCCACGACCAGCAGCGCACGCTGCTGGCTGGCTCGCGTCTGCAGCAGGAAGCGCTCGAGTCGGGCGAGCTGTTCGGCCTTGTCCGAGGGGAGATCCTGGAGGCCGAAGGCGAGGCAGACCGAGAGCAGCAGGTCATCCGCATCCAGCTGGGTGCTGACCAGTTGCGCGGCGACCAACGGCTTGCCCGAAACGCTTTGGAAGAGGTTGCGGACGAGCGTGGTCTTGCCCGCGCCCACATCGCCGGTGATGACGATGAAACCTTCCTCCTGATGGATGCCGTATTCCAGGTAGGCCATGGCACGGCTGTGCCCCTTGCTCGCGTAGAAGAAGCGGGGGTCCGGGCTCAGTGAGAAGGGCTTGCCCTGGAGTGCGTAGAAATTCTCGTACATGGCTTAGAAGGTTCTGGTGACCGTCGCCACGATGCCATTTTCGCGGTATTCGTTGGCGGCTTCGTTGGAGTCGCGCCGCTGGTGCCGGTAGGCCAGGCTGGCCCGGGTGTCGGGTCCCAGGTCGCGGCCAATGCCTGCACGGAAGTTCCAGAGATCGTCCTCGCGGTCGCCCTCGAACTCGGTGCGCGTGAAGGCGGTGCTGAAGGTGGCATCGGTGCGTGGCCCCAGGGCCCAGCGCCAGGAAGCGTTGACGCCGTACTGGGTGCGGTTGTCTTCGATGGTGCCGAATCCGCTGCGGGACTCGGCCTCGCGGTCTCTATGGAAGGCGGCGACCCCAAAGGTGCTGCGGCCGGTATCGTAGGTCCAGCCGGCACGCCAGTTCCGGGTGCGGAAGAAGCCCTCGGTGACCACGGTCTCGTCGAGGCCGGTGAGTGCCAGCAACAGGCTCAGTTCCTCGATGGTGAACTGGTCGAACATCTCCTCGACGCCCAGGCCGAGGAGATCGGCGAGGTCGCTGAAGCGCCCGAACCCGACCCCGCGGGTCGAACTGATGTCGTCGACGTAGCTCAGATTGTAGGTGGCACGCCGGCTTCGATGGGTGACCGACAAAGACCCGGTATTGCCAAAGAACCGCTCCCCGTAGGTGGCGTCGATGTTCGTGACCGACGTCGGCGCCCAGCCGGCACCGATGAGCCAGAAGGCCCCGTCGTCATCGTCGCGGTCGGTTTCGAAGTCGTTGAACTCGCGTCCACCGGTCACGAACAGGCGCAAAGAACGGCCGAAGCGGTAGCCG
>REEU01000251.1 GCA_007694905.1 Gammaproteobacteria bacterium
GCTCACTATGCGGAGGCGGGTTGGCTCGTACGCCTGGCGCAAGGCGTCTATGCCTTCCCGAACGACGACTTCGGCGTCTACGGTGCGCTGAAGCTCCTGCAAAAACGCGTGCCCGGCCTGCACGCCGGAGGCAAGAGCGCCCTGGCCCTCCAAGGCGTGCGGCACAACCTGGGCAGCCGAGACACGCTGGTGCTGTGGGGCGATAGACGCTTTACGTTACCGGTATGGTTCACCTCACGCTTTCCGGCACGCTACGTCCACGCTCGCCTGTTCGATTGGCCAGACACCACGCTGGCCAAGAAGACCCTGACTGCGCCGCCGGGACTGCCCGAGCACCTGCAGGTCGCTGTTTCCGAGCGTGCCGTCCTGGAACTGTTGTACGAGGTCGGCGTCAAGCAAAGCCTCGAAGAAGCACGCAATCTCTTCGATGGGCTGCGCTCACCTCGCAATGACTTGCTCGGGCAACTGCTGTCCTGCTGCACCAGCGTGAAGGCCGTGCGCCTGTTTCTTACCTGGTCGCGTGAGACGAGCGTCGTGGATGCCGATGCCCTGCTGGATCAGTACCCGGTTCGCACCGGCAGCGCAGCGCGCTGGATGAGCCGACTCGATGACGGCAGCCTCTTGAGCCTGAACCCCCGTGGATAAGGCCTACGCGGACGCCGTCCGCCTGCTGCTGGCCGTCATGCCGGACGTGTTCGCCAACGAAATCTTTGTGATGAAGGGCGGCACAGCAATCAATCTCGTCGTGCGAAACATGCCGCGTCTATCCGTGGACATCGACGTGGTGTACCTCCCGTGGCAGGTGCCGCGCGAGGAGGCGTTGGGGGCGATCAACCAGGAGCTGGCCGCCATCGCTACGCGCGTTGCGCCGGGCGGCGTACAGACACGCCTGGTCCGCAGCAAGCATCTGGGGGAGACCAAGCTGATCGTCGAGAACGAGAGCAGCCAGGTGAAGGTCGAGGTCAACGTCGTATTCCGCGGCACCGTGCTGCCCGCCGTACGCCGTCCACTGAGCGCCAGAACCAGCGACCTGTTCGGTGTCGAGTTGGACGTGCCGATTCTGGCGCCGGACGAGCTGTACGCCAGCAAGCTGGTGGCCACGCTGGACCGGCAGCACCCGCGCGACCTGTTCGACGTGTGGCAGCTTTACGAATCCGGCGGCATCAGCGACGGCATGGTCGAATGCTTCGTGGTCTATCTGGCGGGGCACAACCGGCCGACCCATGAAGTGCTGTTCGGCAACGACAAGGACGTCGCCGGCGAGTACGAACGGGCCTTTGTCGGCATGACCGAAGTGGACTGTTCCCTGGAGACGCTGCTGGAGACCCGCGCCCGGTTGCGGCACGAACTGTGGCGACGGCTGAGCGCGCGGCACAAGCAATTCCTCAGTGGGTTGACGCGCGCACAGCCCGACTGGTCCTTGCTGCAATGCCCGCACGCCGCGCAACTGCCGGCGCTGCGCTGGAAGCTCAGCAACCTGGAAACCTTCCGCAAGCGGCGTCCCGAGGACTTCGCAACCCAAGCCGACGTGCTCGATGCCGGCTTGAGTCGAACCTGACTTCGGGCACTGGAGAGATTCGATCGTTAGACTGGTCGTGCCTGGTCGTGCCTGGTCGTGCCTGGTCGTGCCTGGTCGGCCCTGTCGGCACATGGTCATCTCGCGGACTGATCCAGTCCCCCGGCGCCACGCTGATCGGCGCGTCCGAAGTGCGGACACGCTCTCCCACTAAGGCCTCGCGTACATCGTCGTTGTTCCTTCCGCGACAGGGTAAGCGATGGTTCGTGGCGGGCTCCCGCAGGCTCTCCTCCGAGCGGGAACGCAGAGTGGCGAGGCCGATATGCTTCATTGATGCCTCAAAGAGGGTTGGGCGTGCTTTGGCCCTTGGAGAAAGGCTCCGCTGTTTTTCCTTGCCTGCCGATTCGGGGGACACTCCGGGTTCCAACCCGGAACCGGAGCGTGCCACCCGATGCAAACTACCCGATTCGTCCTGACCCTGCTGCTGGCGAGCTGCGCCGCCACGTTGGCTTTCGCTGACGACACCCCTCGCCCGATCACCCATGAAGATCTGTGGCTCACTCCGCGCACCGGCAGCCCGGTGGTCAGCCCCGACGGACGTCATGCCGTCGTCGCAGTCGCCCGGCCGGCCTACGATCCGGACGAGAACGAGAGCCACCTGTGGCTGATCACCACCGATGGCAGCGAGACACCGCGGCAGCTCACGTTCACGAAGTCCAGGGAATCCGACGTGGCCTGGAGTCCCGACAGCCGCCGGATCGCGTTTGCTGCAAAGCGTGACGATGACGATGAGGCGCAGATCTACCTGCTCGACGTCGAGCGCGGCGGTGAGGCCCGGCGGGTGACCTCGATCAGCACCGGCGCGCGCCTGCCGACCTTCTCGCCCGACGGTGAGCGCATCGCGTTCACCAGCACGATCCACCGCGACAGCAAAAGCGATGAGGACAGCAAGGAGATCAGCGAACGCGAAGAAGAACGCGACTACAACGTGCGCACCTACGACGGCTTCCCGATCCGCAACTGGAACAAGTGGCTGGACGAGTACCAGCCGCGGCTTTTGGTGCAGGGGATCGACGAGGACGAAGCGGTGGATCTGCTCGCCGGCACCGACCTGGTCGCGATGCCCGGCTATGACGGCCGGCGTACGGCCGGCGGCCACGAACTCGATGCGGTCTGGGCGCCTGACGGGAAGTCGCTGGTGTTCGTGGCCAGTCACAATCGGGACCGCTTCGCGTTCGACTACACCCACAACGATCTCTGGCGGGTGTCGGCTGAGGGCGGCGAACCCGAGCGCCTGACCGGCGACGGGGAACCCGAACCCACGGACTCCTGGTCACACCCGCAGTTCAGCCCCGACGGCGAGCAGCTTTACGCTCTGCGCATACCGCGCACTGAATGGGTCTACAACGCAGCAAGGCTCGCGGTTCTCGACTGGCCCGCAGCGGATGAGCGCGCCGAGATCGGGATGCCGGATGCGCGCCGGGTGCTCGAGTACGCCATCGCTCCCGACAGTCACGAGGTGTTCCTGCTCGGGGAGGACGCCGGGCTGGTCCAGCTCTATCGGTCCACGCGCGACGGCGGCGAGGCCGAACTCGCCTTCGCCAGTGACCGCGGCGTCTACACCAATCTCGACGTGGCTTCGCGGGCTGATGACACCGTGTTGCTGGCGAACTTCGAGTCGGCTGACAAACGCGCCGAAGTGATACGGCTGCTGCCCGCCGACGGTGGTCATGAGGTGCTGACCGAATTCACCGCCGACGCAGTCGCCGGGCTGGATCTCGAACCGCCGGAACATTTCTGGTTCGAAAGCGACGACGGCGCGCGCATCCACAACATGATTGTCCGGCCCGCCGGTTTCGACCCCGAGCAGCGTTACCCGCTGCTGGTGCTGATGCACGGCGGTCCGCACGCGATGTGGCGCGACAGCCCCATTCTCCGCTGGAACTACCACCTGCTCGCCGGCACCGACTACGTCGTGCTGCTGACCAATTTCACCGGCTCCACCGGGTTCGGCGAAGACTTCGCCCGCGGCATCCAGGGTGACCCGCTGCGCGGGCCGGCCAACGAGATCAACCAGGCCGCCACTGAGGCCATCGCGCGCTTCGACTTCATCGACGAATCGCGCCAGTGCGCCGCGGGTGCCAGCTACGGCGGCCATCTCGCCAACTGGATGCAGTCGACCACCGACCACTACCGCTGCCTGATCAGCCATGCGGGACTGGTCAACCTCGAGACCCAGTGGGGCACCAGCGACGTGATCTACCACCGCGAAACCAACATGGGCGGGCCACCCTGGGCGATCCCCGAGGTCTGGGCCGACCAGAACCCGATCCGCTACGCGGAGCAGTGGCAGACGCCAGTGCTGGTGACCATCGGCATGAAAGACGAGCGCGTCCCGCTCGGCAACACGCTCGAGTACTGGAGCGCGCTGCAGCGCCAGCAGATCGAAAGCCGGCTGCTGGTCTACCCCGAGCAGGATCACTGGATCATGCGCGGTCCGGAGAGCCGGCACTTCTATGGCGAGGTCGCGGACTGGCTGGCGCGCTGGCTGCTCGAGGACGACTGAAACCGACGTCTACGCGGTCCGGTCGGCGAGCCGGGCGCCGACCGCATTGACGATGCCGTCGGCATCGAGGCCGGCGGCGGCGAGCAGGGCTTCGGGATCGCCGTGCTCCGGGAAGACGTCCGGCAGACCCAGATTCATGATCGGTGTGCGGTGACCGCTGGCCGCGAGCCATTCGTTGACGCCGGCGCCGGCGCCGCCGGCGATGACGTGTTCCTCCACGGTCACGAGCAGGTCGTGGCTGGCGGCCATCTGCGCCAGCAGGTCGTGGTCCAGCGGCTTCACGAAGCGCATGTCCACCACGCTGGCATCCAGCGTCGCGCCGGCTGCGAGCGCGGCCTGCACCCGGGAGCCGAAGGCCAGCAGCGCCACGCGGCGGCCTTCGCGCAGCACGCGGCCGCGGCCGATTGGAACGGTCTCAGTGTCGGCGCTGACCGGTGTGCCCGGACCGCGGCCCCGGGGGTAGCGCACCAGCGCGGGGCCTGGATGCGCGTAGGCGGTGTTGAGCAGCAGGCGGGTCTCGTTCTCGTCCGCCGGTGCCATGATCAGCAGATTGGGGATGCAGCGGACGAAGGCGAGATCGAAGATGCCGGCGTGGGTGGGGCCGTCCTCCACCAGCCCGGCCCGGTCCAGCGCGAAGGTCACGTCCAGGTTCTGCAGCGCGACGTCGTGGACGAGCTGATCGTAGGCCCGCTGCAGGAAGGTGGAGTAGATCGCGACCACGGGTTTCGCGCCGCCACACGCCAGCCCGGCCGCCAGCGTCACCGCGTGCTGCTCGGCGATGGCCACATCGTGATAACGCTCCGGAAAGCGCTCCGAGAACGCGACCAGGTCTGACCCTTCGCGCATGGCGGGGGTGATGCCCACCAGACGCGGGTCCCGCTCCGCGGTGTCCACCAGCCACTGGCCGAACAGGTTGCAGTACTTGGGGCCTGCCGGTGGCGGTTCGTTGCGTCCGCGGGGTTCGATCTTGGTCAGCGCGTGCAGGCCGAAGGGATTGCGCTCGGCCGGTCCATAGCCGCGGCCCTTGCGGGTGATCACGTGCACGAGGCGCGGACCCAGCTCCCCCTTGGCTGCGCGCAGCGCCGCCAGCAGGGCGTCGAGATCGTGGCCGTCCACGGGCCCGCGATAGCGGAAGCCGAGTTCCTCGAACAGGCCACCCGGCACCCCGGGTGAGCTGTCGCCGCCCTGCGGCTGCTGCCGGGCCAGATACTGGGACAGGCCGCCGACGTTGGGCGAGATGGACATGGCGTTGTCGTTCAGCACGACCAGCAGGTTGGCGCCGGAATGGGCGGCATGATTGAGGGCCTCGAAGGCCATTCCGGCAGTCATGGCGCCGTCTCCGATCACCGCGACCACCGGGGCCGGATCGCCGGTCAGCCCGCGGGCCAGGGCCAGGCCCATGGCGGCGCTGATGGAGGTACTCGAGTGCCCGGTGCCGAAGACGTCGAAGGGTGATTCGTCGCGGTCCGGAAACGGTGCCAGGCCCGCCTGCTGCCGCATGGACAGCATGCGTTCGCGGCGGCCGGTGAGAATCTTGTGGGGATAGGTCTGGTGGCCCACGTCCCAGATCAGCGCCGCCGCGGGCGTCTCGAAGACATAGTGCAGGGCGACGGTGAGTTCGATCACGCCGAGGCCGGCGCCGAAGTGGCCGCCGGTGCGCGCGACGCTCCAGAGCAGGTAGGCCCGCAGTTCATCCGCAAGTTCGGCGAGTTCCGGTTCGGCCAGGCGCCGCAGGTCGGCCGGCACGTCGATCCGGTCCAGCACAGGTGTGGCGGGACGCTGCTCGGGAAGGCTGTCGTACTGTCGCACGGGGCGCTCGCTGGCCTAGGATCAATGGCGGGTCGGGGCGCCAGTCTACTGGCGTCCCGGCTTCAGTTGGACCGGTCGCGTACCCAGGTGATGAGCTGGCGCAGGCGCTGACTGTCGGGAACGTCGTCCAGCAGCGCTGCAGCCTCGGTACACAAAGCATCGGCCTGGGCGCGGGCGCCGTCGAGGCCGAGCAGTCGCACGTAGGTCAGCTTGCCCAGCGCCGCGTCGGATCCCGCCGGCTTGCCCAGGGTTTCGGTATCCGCGGTGGCATCGAGGATGTCGTCCACCACCTGGAACGCCAGCCCGAGCAGACCGGCGTACTGGTCCAGGCGCGCCGCGAGTTCCGCATCGCGATTGCCGGCGGCAAGCAGACCGAGGGCGACGCTGGCGCGGATCAGGGCGCCGGTCTTGGCGCGATGGATGTCGGCCAGGGCGTCGGCATCGAGGTCGCTGTCGCCGGCGGGCGCGGTGGCGGCCATGTCCATGGACTGACCGGCGACCATGCCGCGGTGGCCGGCGGCGGTGGCCAGGGTCCGGACCATGGCCAGCCTGAGGTCATCCGGTACACGGTCCAGTTCGGGTGCGCTGGCCAGGACCTCGAATGCCAGGGTCAGCAGGGCATCGCCGGTGAGGATGGCCGTGGCGTCGTCCCAGACCACGTGCACGGTGGGCTGGCCGCGACGCAGGGCGTCGTCGTCCATGGCGGGGAGATCATCGTGGACGAGTGAGTAGGTGTGGATGAGTTCCACCGCGATGCCTGCCGCCAGGGCGGCTTCCCTGCAGCCGCCCGCAAGCTCGCTGCTGGTGAGAGTGAGGCAGGGACGCAGACGTTTCCCGCCGAGCAGCAGGGCGTGGCGCATGGCGGCGTCGAGTTCGGGTTCGCCGGCGGGATGGCGTGTCAGGATGGCTTCGAGGTGGCTGTCGATGACCGTCCGCTGGTCCTGCAGCCACAGTTCCAGATCATCCGCCCGCTTCAACGGGCCTCGTCCTCGACCGGGGGCAGGGGTTCGGTGCCGAGGCTGCCGTCCTCGCGCTCGAGCAGGGTCTGCACCCGCTGTTCAGCCTGGGACAGGGCCTGCTGGCAGCGGCGCGTGAGATGGATGCCGCGCTCGAACGCGGCAAGCGACTCGTCCAGGGACAGGTCACTCCCCTCCATGCGCTCCACCAGCGCCTCGAGTTCCTCGAGGGCGGCCTCGAAATCGGGCCCCTCGGTCGTCGCCTCTTTGCTGGCGCTCACCGTCGTCTCGCCACCTGTTCCGGGAAGGATGAGGACGGTACCCCAGGGCCAGCGCCCAAGGCAATGTGCCCGACCCTGCGGACACGTGCTTGCCTCATGACCGGCGGCGGGTCAAAGTCCGTCCTGAGTACCGGGGCCATGGAATATGACGTCACAAGGAGATGAACATGAAACATGTCGCGCGAATCGGGGCCCTGGCCCTGCTGCTTGGAACCTTGGCCGTTCAGGCCGAGGCCAATAGTGGCGACATCCAGTATCGGCAGGCGGTGTTCCAGGCCATTGGCGGACACATGACGGCACTCGTGCGGATCGTCCGGCGCGAAGTTCCCCATACCGATGACGCCGCGGTGCATGCGGCCGGTATCGCTGATCTGGCGCCCTTGACTCGTCACATCTTCCCCGAAGGCTCGGGTGAAGGCCGCACCGATGCGCTGCCGGCGATCTGGAACAATGCAGATGATTTCGCGCGGCGGCGCGACGCGTTCATCGAAGCCGCTGAGGCGCTGCGGGGCGTGGCCGGCGGTCCCATGGGCGAGCTCGTGCCCGCGTTTCAGAATCTCGGCGGCACCTGCCAGGGCTGCCACGACAACTACCGGGCCGACTGACGCGAAACCGGTCATTGGCGGGACAGGGCGTGCGGTGCATGGCGCCCTGGGTCGGGCGGACATGGGTCCTTCAGACGTTGGTCATCACAGATTGATGATGTAGTACGTCAGGCCTGCCGCTGCGGCGCCGAGTCCGATTCCAAGCAGGATGCGTTGACCCGGGAGAGCCTCCGCCACCGGGGCGCCGCGTTTGCGCCCCGTGATCATGGCGCTGGTCAGTGGCTCCCGCAGATAGACCCGATGGGCCAGGATCGCGAACAGGTGCAGTGCCACCAGGCCGATGACGATGTACTCGCCCTGACGATGAATGCGCGTCATGAAGCGCAGAAACTCCGTTTGAGTCCAGCCGAGAAAGTCCGGTGGGGGGATGTGCCGCAACGGCCCCTCGACGAATATGTCGTCGGTGGCGAACAGTCCGGTGATGGCCTGCACCAGCAGTGCGGTCAGCGTGATGAGGATGAACCAACCCGCAAGGGGGTTGTGGCCTGCGACCGGGGGCGGGTCACGGCGTACGGCGGCCCGCAGCCAGTGCCAGACGGTCACGGGGCCTTGGATGAAGGCGGCGAAGCGGGCATGCCGGGGACCGACGATGCCCCAACTGATTCGGAACAGCAGCAGGCCCAGGACCGCGTAGCCTGAGATCATGTGCCAGTCCATCTCGTAGAAGCCGCCGTCGAGGCCGGTGTAGATACACACGCCGACGGCAATGGCCAATGCCCAGTGGAACAGGCGCAGGGGCAGGTCCCAGATCAGGGGCGGACGCGAGTCGGGATCAGGCTTCATCTGTGCTGCAGGTCCCAGTTCGAGCAGTGATCATGGATTAGTCTCCCGAACTTCGGGTTCGGGACACTGGCCTCGACTGCATAGCGTCGCCATGATTGGATGAGGCCCAGAGGCAGGGGATGGATCGCCATGACGAAAGATCACAGTCGCCCGCGAGAGACCACCAACAAGGACAAGCAGCGCCGCAATGCGCGCTTTCCGAAAAGCCGAGTGTGGTCCGACGCGGAACGGCAGCGCCATCGCAAGCTGCGGGATGCCGCCCTTGAGAAGGCGGGCCTGGTGACCGATCGCCTGCTCGAGGACGACGATACCGCCAAGTCCTGATCCACCTAGGCTCACGCGCCGGCAACAAGGGCGTTACGCGCTCTTGCGCAGCGCCGCCCGGAGCCAGCGTCCTGTGGGCGCATTGAGCTTCAGTTCTCCGAGTTGCTCGAGCCTGCTCAACTCGCCGCGCACTTCCCATGCCCCCATGGGTTCGTTCTGCTCCCGCAGGAGATGGTTGACGTCTCCGGGCAGAAATCCCTCGCGGTCATGGCCGGCCGCCAGCAGGTCATCGATGGCTCTGCGCACACGGTCGGTACGACGCTTGCCGGTCAACATGTCTGAGTCCAGCTCCAGTTCGAACGAAGCTCTATTTCAGCAGAATGGCGCCGCCAATGCAGCCTGCCGGCTGCTCAGCGCGAATCGTCCTCGTTACCCGCGGCGGGCTCTGAAAGTTCGCCGTGCCAGGGCCTCCCGGCCTGATATTCGGCCAGCCGCCCGAGAAAGGCCGAGCGTCGTGCCGCGAGGACGCGACTGTTCGCGGACTCTTCCTCCAGCGTGGCCAGGGCCCGTTGCTGGACGCTGACGGCGTCCTCGAAGCGTCCGCTGGTGGCCAGCGCTGCCGCCAGCGTATCGAACCAGGAGGCGCTGGGTGCCTCCGCCACGGCCCTGCGGGCCAACTCGATGGCGCGATCCGGATCCCGCACGCTGGGATCGCGGGCGGTGGCTAAGAGCCAAGCCAGGGCGCTGCGGGCGGTCGCATTGCCCGAATCCGCTGCCTGTTCGAGCCAGCGCCTTGCCTCGCGAGCGTCGGCGGTCGTACCGCGGCCGGACTGATAGAGCAGGGCGAGATTGAGTTGGGCCGTGGGATGATTACGAAGGGCGGCCCTGCGGTACCAGGTGAACGCCCGGGCCGCATCCGCCGAGCCGCCCATGCCGCGTTCGTAGAGCCAGCCAAGGTGGGCCTGCGCAGCCGCATCCCCTTGCCGGGCGGCTTCCGCAAACCACATGCGCGCCTGCTGTGCATCGCGACCAACGCCTTTTCCGTGCAGATGCAGGTAGCCGAGTCGACTCTGGGCGCTGGCGCTGCCCTGGGCAGCGGCCCGTCTCAGCCACGCCGCGGCCTGTTCGAAGTCCTCTTCGTCCGCCTGATCCGAGCTGAGCAGGATGCCCAGTTCCAGTTGGGCCCGGAGATGGCCGGCTTCCGCCGGCGGGCTCAGGTGGCCGCGGGCGCGCTCGCGGGCGTCCTCGAAGCTGCCCTCGGGACGGTTGCGCAGCAGCAGCTGCCCGGCCTGGACCATCGCCTTCATGTGCCCCTGGGCTGCGGCCGCCTCGAAGAACTCGAGCGCCCGGGCCGGATCCGCTGCGGTCACGCGTCCCTGAGTGAGCAGCAGGCCGAGATTGTACTGGGCCTCGCCATGGCCGATGTTCGCGGCGCGTTCGTAGAGCTCCAGGGCGCGCCCAGCGTCCCTGCGCACGCCTAGACCGTTCAGGTGCAGCCAGGCCAGGGCGCTGTGGGCCATGGCGAGGTCGGCATCGAACTCCAGCGCGCGCCGGTAATCCTGGCTTGCGGAAACCCAGTGTCCCTCCAGGTAATGGAGTACGCCGCGGGTGTGGTAGGCCCGGGCGCGGGTCCCGGCATCGATGCGGGGGGAAATCAGGACTGGCTCCAGGAGGCTGCGCGCCAGAGACAGCTGTCCGGCACGGGCCTGCTCCAGCGCCCGGCCGAGATCCCGGACAGGGTCGTGCGCCCTGGCGTGGCCGGCGAAGGCGAGGGCCAGAAGTACAACTGCGATGGTCAGGCGCCGCAGCTTCATGGTTCGGTCCGCAGCAATGGAATTCACCTCACCGATGGTGCCACAAGCGAGACTTTCCTGCCGCCAGGGGGGATCTGCGATAATCCACGGCTGATCACTGCCAGCCGGAGGAGTAATGGAAGCCGCAAGCGATGTGGAGCGGGGGCACCGGCTGCGCCTGCGCAACCTGCAGGCCGAGGACTATCCCGCGGTCCGGAGGCTCATGGAGAGCGTGTATCCGGACATCGGCGGTGCCTGGGAGCAGGCCACCGTCGAACGGCTGATCGTCGACTTTCCCGACGGGCAACTCTGCGTCGAGGACAATGGGGAGCCCGTGGCCTGCGCGCTGACGGTGCGCGTGGACTACAACCGCTTCAGCAATCCTCACCGCTATGCGGACCTGATCAATCCGGATCTTACCATTCGCGATGATCCCAACGGCGATGCCCTGTACGGGCTCGATGTCTTTGTGCATCCGGAGTACCGCGACTTTCGCCTCGGGCGGCGCCTCTACGACGCCCGCAAGGAGCTTTGCTACGAGCACAACCTGCGGGGCGTTCTCGCCGGTGGCCGCATCGTCGGTTACGGCGAGCACGCGGATGAGATGACGCCGGAGGAATACATTCAGCGCGTCCGTCGCAAGGAGCTCTACGACCCCATCCTGACCTTCCAGCTGTCCAACGACTTCGACGTCAAGCGGCTGATGCGGGGCTACATTCCCGAGGATTCGCGCAGTCGCGGCTATGCGACGCTCCTGGAGTGGGACAACCTCTACTACGAGCACCTCGAGACCCCGCTGGTGGAGGTCAAGAAAACCCAGGTCCGGGTCGGCGTGGTGCAGTGGCAGATGCGACCCACCCAGTCGGTGGAGGAACTGCTGCGTCAGGTCGAGTTCTTCGTCGACTCGCTTTCAGACTACAGCAGCGACTTCATTCTGTTCCCGGAGTTTTTCACCGCGCCGCTCATGGGGCTGTGCGCGCGGGACACTCAGCCCACCGAATCGATCCGCTTCCTGGCCGAGTTCACACCGCGCATCGTGGAGGAAATGTCCCGCTATGCGGTGAGCTACAACGTCAACATCATCGCCGGCTCCATGCCGCTGGTGGAGGGCGATCGCCTGTTCAATGTCGCCTACGTCTGTGAGCGCAGCGGCGAAGTGCATGAACAGTACAAACTGCATATTACGCCGAACGAGCGCGATTACTGGGTCATCGAAGGCGGTGACGGGCTGGCGGTGTTCGACACCGACGCCGGCAAAATCGGCGTGCTGATCTGCTACGACGTGGAGTTCCCCGAGCTGCCGCGGCTGCTGTCCCAGATGGGCATGGACATTTTGTTCGTGCCGTTCTGGACCGATACCAAAAATGGGTTCCTGCGGGTGCAGCGCTGTTCCCAGGCGCGGGCCATCGAGAACGAATGCTACGTGGTCATCTCCGGCAGCGTCGGCAATCTGCCGCAGGTGGACAACGTGGATCTTCAGTACGCCCAATCCGCAGTCTATGCGCCGTCGGATTTCGCGTTTCCGCATGACGCTATCATGTCGGAGACGACACCGAATACCGAGCAGCTGCTGCTTGTGGATCTCGATCTCGAGAAGCTCGAAGAGTTGCGCAAGGAGGGCTCGGTGACCAACCGCAAGGACCGCCGCCCGGATCTCTACCAGCTGAACTGGATCGGCGGCGCCCCCGGTTCTGGGCGTCAGCCCTGATGACTCCGGGGCTGTGCGCGCGTCGGCCCGAGTCGGCATCTGCGTTTGCCCCGCCATCTGCCCCAATAGCGGCCCGGCTGCCCGCGATTGGGGCGGGGCGTCCGGATGCAGTCGGACCCGGTGATGACAGCGCCCCGCTCCGGGGCTTGATGGCGCCGTAGCGCACGAGATTGGTGCGTCTGCCGGCGGCAATGAGGCTCCGGCCCTCGGATTCCTTGCCGTATGTTCGGGCATGCGAATTGCAAATCCTTCCCTGTTGCACGTTTCCGGAACATGCGTCACGGCCTGCTGCTGTCGCGCCGCAGCGCTGTCGCTGCGATTTCAGATGCCAGGGAGAGTTTCATGAAGTTACTTCGATCCGGTTTTTTTGCCAGGTTGTGGATCGTCTGTCTGCTCGCAGGAAGTGGTTCGGCTTGGGCTGACGAAGGGCCCATCCGGGTAGGCATCCTCCATTCGCTGTCTGGAACCATGGCGATCTCGGAGACCACGCTGCGCGACGTCATGCTCATGCTCATCGAGGAGCAGAATCGCAACGGTGGCCTGCTCGGACGGCAGCTCGAGGCCGTGGTCGTGGATCCGGCTTCCGATTGGCCGCTGTTCGCCGAGCGTGCTCGCGAGCTCCTCACCGTTGATAACGTGGACGTGGTGTTCGGCTGCTGGACCTCGGTTTCACGCAAGGCCGTGCTGCCTGTGTTCCGGGAACTGAACGGCATTCTGTTCTACCCGGTGCAGTACGAAGGCGAGGAGAGTGAGCGCAACGTGTTCTATACGGGCGCGGCTCCGAATCAGCAGGCCATCCCCGCCGTGGATTACCTGCGCGAGGTGGAAGGCGTGGAGCGCTGGGTCCTCGCCGGAACCGATTACGTCTATCCGCGCACCACGAATCGCATTCTCGAGGCCTACCTGAAGCAGCAGGGCGTGGCCGACGAGGACATCATGATCAACTACACGCCGTTCGGGCACAGCGACTGGCAGTCCATCGTCAGCCGCATCCGCGCGTTCGGCAGCCGCGGTAAGCGCACCGCGGTGGTGTCCACGATCAACGGTGACGCCAACGTACCGTTCTATCGTGAACTCGCGAATCAGGGTGTGCGCGCCGAAGACATTCCGGTGATCGCCTTCTCCGTAGGCGAGGAGGAGCTCGCTGGCATCGACACCGGGCCCCTGGTCGGTCACCTCGCTGCTTGGAACTACTTCCAATCCCTGGAGACGGAAGCCAATCAGCAGTTCCTCGAGCGCTGGCACGCCTTCACCGGTGACAGCCGGCGCACGGCCAACGATCCCATGGAGGCGCATTACATCGGTTTCAACATGTGGGTGTCCGCAGTTGAGCAGGCTGGAACCACGGATGTGGACACGGTCATCGACACCCTGATCGGCGTCCAGGTGCCGAACCTCTCCGGTGGCATGGCCGAGATGCTTCCCAACCACCACATCACGAAGCCGGTGCTGATCGGCGAGATTCAAAGCGATGGCCAGTTCTTCATCGTCGATCAGTCCGAAGATCTGATCCCTGGCGAAGCCTGGTCGAGCTATCTGCCGGGATCCCGCAACATCATCGCCGACTGGCGGCCACCGATCTCCTGCGGTAATTACAATACCGAGACCGAGACCTGTGGTGGCGCGCAGTGATCCGCGGCGGCCGCCGCGGATCCTGGAGGCATCGCATCTTTTCCTGCTCCTGCTGAGTCTCCTCGGCGGCACCGCGATGGCCGCGGCGCCGGAGGAGGGGTTCGACGCTGAGCGTTTGCAGCAACTCGGCGAGCGCAATCTGCGTGTCGTCGAGCAGGCCGTCGCGGACATCGCTGCCAGCGGCGCGCCTGAATCCCTCGAGGTCCTGTTGGCGCTGCGGGATGGCCGGCTGTATCGGCGTCAACATGACGACGTCATCGTGGTGGCGAATCGGGTCGATGGCGTCATGCTCTACAGCGACCCGCTGCTCGGAACACTCGGAGAGCCCCTCGCGGACGACGAAGTCACCGTGATCCGGGTGAGCAATCGCATCCGCCGCGCGCTTAGTGCCGCCATCGCGTCGCTGTCGCTGGGCAGCGACGATGCAGCGGTGCGGTTCGCCGCCGCGCGGCAGTTCATCGATTCTCCCGACCGGGACCTCCTCGAAGCGATTGAGGAAGCGCTCGCAGTGGAGGAGGTCGCGCGGGTCCGGCAGGCGCTGGAAGTGGCGCGTGCCGCTACCATCGCCAGCGATCCCGGCCAGCCTGACGATGCCCGTATGGAAGCCGTGGAGCGACTGGCCGAGGCCGGCACCAGTCGCGCGCGCAGGGTGCTGCTGTCCATGTTCGCGGAAGAGAACTCGGCGCTCGATCTGCGCCGGGACGAGGCGGTTGCGGTGATCGACCGCAATCTGGCCCGCTGGCAGCGGGCGCAGGATCTCTGGTACGGGCTGTCGCTGGGGTCCGTCCTGCTGCTGGCGGCCCTCGGGCTCGCGATCACGTTCGGCGTCATGGGTGTGATCAACATGGCCCACGGCGAGATGATCATGATAGGGGCCTACACTACGTTCGTGGTGCAGGGTGTGCTGCGCGGCATATCCCCGGCGTTGGCGGAGGTTTCGCTGCTGATCGCACTGCCGGTTGCGTTTCTGGTGGCAGGTGCCATCGGCGTGCTCATTGAGCGCACCGTGATCCGCCGCCTCTACAGCCGACCGCTGGAAACGCTGCTGGCCACCTGGGGTATCTCGCTGATCCTGCAGCAGACGGTGCGGACGCTGTTCGGCGCCTCGAACCAGCGGGTGGAAACACCGTCCTGGCTGTCCGGCTCGTTCGAGTTAGGTCAGCTCATGATCACCTACAACCGCCTGGCCATCCTGATCTTTGCCCTGGTGGTGCTCGCCGCCGTGATCCTGCTGCTGACGCGGACGTCGCTGGGGCTTCACATCCGTGCGGTCACCCAGAATCGGAAGATGGCGGAATCCATGGGCATCCGCTCCGACCGGGTGGACATGCTCACCTTCGGGTTGGGTTCCGGCATCGCCGGCATTGCCGGCGTCGCCCTGTCGCAGATTGCGAACGTCAGTCCCAACCTGGGCCAGAACTACATCATCGACAGCTTCATGGTCATCGTGTTCGGCGGCGTCGGTAATCTGTTCGGCACGCTGGTGGGTGCGATGACCCTAGGTGTCACCACCCAGTTGGTGGAACCCGCGTTGGGGGCCGTGGCGGCGAAGGTGCTGATCCTTGTCTTCATCATCATCTTCATCCAGTTCCGACCACGCGGTCTGTTCCCGCAGCGGGGGAGGGCCGCGGAATGATTACCGCCCGTCTGCTGTCCGGACGCATGACGGTCTGGGATGTGGCGTTCCTGCTGCTGCTGCTGGCGTTGGCCATGCTGGTTCCGCTGCTGAATCTGGTTCCGGAGGCAGGCTCTGGCTTCCACCTGTCCGCCTACATGGTGTCCGTGCTCGGCAAGTACCTCTGCTATGCGTTGCTGGCGCTGGCCATCGACTTGGTGTGGGGCTACTGCGGCATTCTGAGCCTCGGACACGGCGCCTTCTTTGCGCTCGGTGGTTACGCCATGGGCATGCACCTGATGCGCAACATCGACGGCCGCGGCGTCTATGGGCATCCGGTGCTGCCGGACTTCATGGTGTTCCTGAACTGGGAAGAGCTGCCCTGGTACTGGTCCGGCTTCGACATGTTCGGCTATGCGCTGCTGATGGTGGTGCTGGCGCCGGGCGCGCTTGCCTTCCTGCTGGGCTGGTTCGCCTTCCGCTCCCGGGTCACCGGGGTGTACCTGTCCATCGTCACCCAGGCCATGACGTTTGCACTGATGCTGGCGTTCTTCCAGAACGATCTCGGTTTCGGTGGCAGTGACGGTCTCACGGATTTCCGGGACCTGTTCGGTGTCAGCCTCTCGTCAGATGGCATGCGCAGCGCGCTGTTCGCCGCTTCGGCCATCGTGCTTGCGCTCGCCTATCTCTGTTGCCGGCTCATCGTGTCCTCCAAGCTCGGGCGCGTGCTGGTCGGCGTGCGCGACGCAGAGGCCCGGCTGCGCTTTCTCGGCTACCGGGCGGAACGCTTCAAGCTGGCCATCTGGACGTTTTCGGCCATGCTCGCGGGACTTGCCGGCGCGCTGTACGTGCCGCAGGTGGGCATCATCAATCCTGGTGAGTTCGCGCCCGCGAAGTCCATCGAGGCGGTGATCTGGGTTGCGGTGGGCGGCCGTGGCTACCTGGTAGGCGGCCCCATCGGCGCCGTGGTGGTGAATGCGTTCAAGACCTTCTTCACCGGCAACTTCGCCGAGTACTGGCTGTTCTTCCTGGGCGGACTGTTTCTGTTCGTGACCCTGTTTCTGCCCCAGGGCATCTTCGGCTGGCTGCGGCAACGCCTGGTCGGAAGCAGAGAGGAGCGGTCATGACGGAACCGGCATCCATTCTCAATCTGGACGGCGTAAACGTAAGCTTCGACGGCTTCCGCGCCCTGAATGATCTGTCGTTGCAGGTGGACCGGGGCGAGATGCGGGCCATCATCGGTCCCAACGGTGCCGGCAAGACCACCATGATGGATGTGATTACGGGCAAAACCCGTCCCGACAGCGGCACGGTGTACTTCGATGGCCGCCACGACCTGCGGCGCCTTGACGAAGCTGCCATTGCCTCGCTGGGCATCGGGCGCAAGTTCCAGAAACCCACCGTGTTCGAAAATCTGACGGTGGCGGACAACGTGCTGCTGGCTCTGGCCGGCGAACGCGGTGTGTTCGCGAACCTGTTTTCGCGCCGGCTCACCACAGCGGGCGACGACGTCGACCGCCACCTCACCGTCGCGCGCCTGCTCGACCATCGTGAACGTCCGGCCGGAGACCTCAGTCACGGGCAGAAGCAGTGGCTGGAGATTGCCATGCTGCTGGCCCAGGACCCGAAGTTGTTGCTGGTGGACGAGCCTGTGGCGGGCATGACGGATGCAGAGACCGAGCAGACCGCGGATCTGCTCCGGGAGATCGCTGCCGTGCACAGCGTCGTGGTGGTCGAGCACGACATGGAATTCGTGCGTCGCCTCGGCGTCAAGGTGACGGTGCTGCACGAGGGCAGCGTGCTGGCCGAGGGGTCCCTGAACCACGTCAGCCGCGATGAGCGGGTCATCGACGTGTACCTGGGGCGCTGACGTCATGCTCGAAGTGCGTGACCTCGATCTCTACTACGGTGCTGCCCAGGCCTTGCGGAAAGTGTCGCTCGCAGCCCGCCCCGGAGAGATCACCTGCATCCTCGGCCGCAACGGTGTCGGCAAGACCAGCCTGCTGCGGGCCATCGACGGCCGCCTGCCGGTGGCTGCTGGAAGCATCACCTTCGGTGGTGAAGACGTCACCCGAATGCGCACGCCGGATCGGGTTCGGCGCGGCTTCGCGAACGTCCCTCAGGGTCGAGAGATCTTTCCCCTCCTGAGCGTCCGGGAGAATCTGGAAACCGGTTTCGCGCCGCTTCATCCTCGTCAGCGAAGCATCCCCCCTGCCGTGTTCGAACTGTTTCCGGTCCTTGAGAGCATGCTCGACCGCAGGGGCGGAGACCTCTCCGGCGGCCAGCAGCAGCAACTCGCCATCGGTCGCGCCCTCGTCACACGACCTAAGCTGCTGATGCTCGATGAGCCGACGGAAGGCATTCAGCCATCAATCATCAAAGACATCGGTCGCGCCATCGAGTATTTGCGCGAGGAGGGCGACATGGTGATCCTTCTGGTGGAACAATACCTGGACTTCGCGAACGAGCTCGCTGACGTGATCCACGTGATGGATCGTGGCGAGATCGTCCTCAGCGGGCCATCGAAGGAACTCGATCCGGAGGCCATCCGCAGGCATCTCACCGTATGAACGCGCCGCTCGGCACGATCACACCCAGGCTGCAGCGCACCCAAGGGAGCGGTCGCATCGGTGTGTGCCTGGACGGAAGCGGCCGCACCCGTCTCGCGGATCTCCGCCAGCAAGGTGCCCTGCGGCTGAGGCTGCCGCGGGTGCCGGCCGGGCGGGCTCCGGAAGCCGTGCTGATCAATACTGCGGGTGGGCTCACCGGCGGTGATCGTCTCGAACTCGACTGCGCGCTCGGCCCCGGCAGCGAACTGTGGCTCACCACCCAAGCCTGCGAGAAGATCTACCGCAGTCTCGACGAGTATGCGCTGCAACGTGTTGCACTCGATGTGGGCAGTGACGCGCAGGCCGTGTGGCTGCCGCAGCCGGCGATTCTGTTTCAGGACAGTGCCTACCGGCGAGTGCTCGAAATCGATCTCGCTTCGGGCGCGAGCCTGTTTGCGGTGGAGGCCAGCGTGCTCGGTCGCGCTGCCATGGGCGAGCGCGTCACGCGCTGCCGGCTTGCAGAGCGCTGGCGGATCCGCCGTGAAGGCCGACTGATCTGGGCGTCTGAGTTTGCCCTCGATGATCCGGCAGCGCTGACGGCTGTCGCCGCTCTTGACGGCGCACGGGCCTTCGCCACCTTCGTGCTGGCCGGATACCATGCCGAGACGGCGTTGCCGCGCCTGCGTGAGATGGTTGGGAGCTGGCATGGCAAGGCCGGCGTCAGCGCGCCTGGAGAGGTGCTGCTCGGCGTGCTGCTGGCGCCGGATGCGGACGCACTGATGGAGGATCTGCGACGGCTGGTGGAAGGCTTCTTCGAGCGCCCCATGCCCCGCGTCTGGACCTGTTGAAGGAGGAAGCGGTGTGATTCTGACGCCGAGAGAGAAGGACAAGCTGCTCATCAGCATGGCGGCCATGGTGGCGCGCCGACGCCTTGCGCGAGGCGTGAAGCTGAACTATCCGGAGGCGGTGGCGCTGATCACGGATTACGTGGTGGAAGGTGCCCGGGACGGACGCAGCGTGGCCGATCTCATGCAGACCGCGGCGACGGTCATCGACCGCTCCCAGGTCATGGAAGGCGTGGCGGAGATGATTCACGACGTGCAGGTGGAGGCGACGTTTCCGGATGGCGTGAAACTGGTCACCGTGCACGAGCCCATTCGCTGAACCATTGACGCGAGGACGCGACATGATTCCTGGAGAAGTGTTCCCTGCGGACGGCGAGATCGAACTCAATGCCGGGCAGGACGTGCTGGAGCTGAGGGTGTCGAATCGCGGCGATCGACCCGCGCAGGTGGGTTCCCACTACCACTTTGCCGAGGCCAATTCGGGCTTGGAGTTCGACCGTATCGCCGCACGTGGCTGGCGGCTCGACATACCGGCTGGCAGTGCCATCCGGTTCGAACCCGGACAGACCCGCAGCGTGCGTCTGGTCCCGTATCGGGGTGCCCGCAACGTGGTGGGCTTCAATCAGCAGGTGATGGGCGCGCTCGACGCCCAGGGAGACTGACCCCATGCCGTTTCGCATCGCGCGCGCCGCTTACGCAGACATGTTTGGCCCCACCACGGGCGATCGCGTCCGTCTCGCGGACACGGAGTTGATCATCGAGGTGGAGCGCGACTTCACCACCTACGGTGAGGAAGTGAAGTTTGGCGGTGGCAAGGTGGTCCGCGACGGCATGGGGCAAAGCCAGGTGACGCGTGCCGGCGGCGCCGTGGATACGGTGATCACGAATGCGCTGATCATGGACCACTGGGGCATCGTCAAGGCCGACGTCGGCCTCAAGGACGGCTGCATCGTCGGCATCGGCAAGGCGGGAAATCCAGACACGCAACCTGGCGTCGACATCATCATAGGCCCCGGCACGGAGGCCATCGCCGGCGAGGGCAAGCTGCTCACCGCCGGCGGCATCGATGCCCACATTCATTTCATCTGCCCGCAGCAGGTGGACGAGGCGCTGTACTCCGGTGTCACCACCATGCTCGGCGGGGGCACCGGCCCGGCGACGGGCACCAATGCCACCACCTGTACGCCGGGCCCCTGGCATATCGGACGCATGCTGCAGGCGGCGGACGGCCTGCCCATGAATCTGGGCTTCGCGGGCAAGGGCAATGCGTCCCGTCCGGAGGCGCTGCTGGAACAGGTCCGGGCCGGCGCCTGCGCGCTGAAACTGCATGAGGACTGGGGCACCACGCCGGCGGCCATCGACTGCTGCCTGACGGTGGCGGACGCCGAAGACGTGCAGGTGATGATCCACACGGACACCCTGAACGAGTCCGGCTTCGTCGAGAACACCATGGCCGCGTTCAAGGGTCGCGCCATTCACGCTTATCACACCGAGGGCGCCGGGGGCGGACACGCACCCGACATCATCCGGGTCTGCGGCATGCCCAACGTGATTCCGTCGTCGACCAATCCCACGCGGCCGTTCACGGTGAACACTATCGACGAGCATCTCGACATGCTCATGGTCTGCCACCACCTGGATCCGAAGATTCCCGAGGACGTGGCGTTCGCAGAGAGTCGTATCCGCCGCGAAACCATCGCCGCCGAGGACATCCTGCACGACCTCGGGGCCTTCTCCATCATTGCCTCCGACAGCCAGGCCATGGGCCGCGTCGGCGAGGTGCTGATCCGTACCTGGCAGACCGCGGACAAGATGAAGCGGCAGCGGGGCGCGCTGGCCGAGGACAGCGCTGCCAACGACAACTTCAGGGTGAAGCGCTATCTGGCGAAATACACCATCAATCCCGCCATCGCGCATGGCATCGATGCACATGTGGGCTCGGTGGAAGTGGGCAAGCGGGCTGATCTTTGCCTGTGGGATCCGATGTTCTTCGGCGTCAAGCCACACCTGGTGCTCATCGGCGGCAGCATCGTCGCCGCGCCGATGGGTGACCCGAACGCGTCGATTCCTACCCCGCAGCCGGTCCATTATCGGCCCATGTTCGGTGCTTTCGGCCGCGCCCTTGCCGTCTCGTCAGTCACCTTCGTCTCGGCGGCCGCGCAGGCCGCGGACGTGGGTCGCGGGCTCGGTCTGCAGAAGGCGCTGGTGGCCGTGGGCGGAACCCGTGACCCGGCGGCGAAGGCGCGCATGGTGCACAACGCCTGGCAGCCGGAGATCGAGGTGGACCCGGAGACATACGTGGTCCGCGCCAACGGCGAACTGCTCACCTGCGAGCCGGCCGCGGAACTGCCCATGGCGCAGCGATATTTTCTGTTCTGAGGTGACCATGCAGCGTGCCATCGGCGTGAAGGAAGCCGGCGCCTGGAGCGGGACCGTCCTGGATTCGGTGGAGTTGGATTTCGACGCCCGCCACCGGCGCCGCATTCGGCTGGTCGGCCGCGGCGGCCTCGAGTTCCTGCTGGACCTGCCTGCGGTGCCGAGTCTGCGCGAAAACGATGCCCTGGAGCTGGCCGATGGCGGGCTGGTGGCGGTGCACTGCGCGCCGGAGTCCTTGCTGGAAGTGCGCGCAGCGGATGCGCAGACGTTGGCCCGCCTGGCGTGGCACCTCGGCAATCGACATCTGCCTACGGAGATCAGCCCCGGCGTGCTGCGCATTCGCGCCGATCACGTCATCGCGGAGATGCTGCGTGGTCTCGGCGCCGAGGTCCGGGCCGTGGAGCGTCCTTTCCATCCGGAAGGTGGTGCTTACGGCCAGGGCCGTACCCACGGCCACGACCATCATCACGATCACGATCACGATCACGATCACGATCACGATCACGATCACGATCACGA
>REEU01000171.1 GCA_007694905.1 Gammaproteobacteria bacterium
CTGGTGTTGAGCCGGGGCGACGTGCCGCGTTACGTGCCGGTACGCTGAGGGCATGGTATATGCCTCATCGTTGCCTTACGAGGGCAGGTCTCCGGGCCATACTCTGCGGATGGGTGCTTGCGCTGACGGTTTCTGTTGCGGCGGCGGATGGCCCGCCTGCCTTCCTGGTCGTGCAATGGGAGGGGACGCCAAAACGAGAGCAGCTTGCTCTCGCGGACCTTCCAGTGATCGTTCAGGCGTCCGGAGGCGAGGTGCTTGCCGCCGCAGATGAACACTTCGTAGAGGTATTGGAGCCGGGATCACCGGAACGCGCTACCCTGCTTTTGCGCTGGCCGAATCGCAGCGCCTTGGATGCAGCTTGGTCCGAACTCGCGAGCGCCGTCCCCGAGAATGACGAGTGGCTGGTGCTCGCCGTCGAGGGCCTGCCCGCCGATGGACTGCCGCCGGACGCCACGCTGCCAAATGTGGCCAACGTCCCACCGGTTCAGGGAGAGACTGTGCCAGCGTACATGCTGGTGCAGGGTAGTGTTATCGACGCGAATGCGATGCCGGCGTACCGCGAGTTGATCCAGCCCATGCTCGTGGAGCGCGGTGCTTATTACATTGTCTACGCGAGTGCGTCTGACGTGGACGTGTTGCGCGGCGTCTGGGGCGAGCAGGCGCTGATCGTCTCGCGATGGCCTGCTCGGGATCATGCGAACCATTTCTGGTTCAGTCAGACCTATCAGACTGAAGCGATTCCTGCTCGGCTGAACGCCAGTCGATTCACCGTCCTGCTCCTGCAGCAGGGATGCAAGGGCTCTAAATTAGTTCGCCTATGTGAACCTTGAGGGCATGTACATATCCCCCTTCCGGTGCCCTATACTCGGGATGTGCGACCTGGGAGGGGATGATGAGTGCCAGAAACGAAGCGGGATGGCGGGCGGCTCCGGCGTTGCCGCGGGACTACTGGGTGCCCGGCTCGGTGTATACCCAGCCAGATATTTTCGCACTTGAGCGTCGTGAGATATTCGGACGTACCTGGCGTTTTGCCTGCCATGAGAGCGAGCTGCCTGAACCTGGCGACTATCGTTGCGTAGAACACGCAGGTCTCGACCTCTTCCTGCTGAGGGGGCCGGATGGTCTGGTTCGCTGTTTTTTCAACGCATGTTCTCACCGGGGCGCGCGGTTGCTGAGCGCTCCGTCCGGGAATGCGCGGAAAATAACCTGCTTCTATCACCTGTGGACCTACGATTCCCGTGGGCGTTGTATTGGTATTCCCCGCGCCGAGGGATATTCAAGGGCCGGCATCGGCAAGTCACAGCTTGGGCTGCGCGAGGTGCGCTGCGAGAGTCACCTGGGCCTGTTGTTCATCAATCTGGATGACGAGGCACCCCCGCTCGAAGACTACCTGGATGGTGCCCTGGCGCCGTTCGATTCAATTCTTCGATCCGGCCCGCTGGAGGTATTCCATTTCAGTCGCACCGTTCTTGACTGCAACTGGAAAGCTTGGCACGAGACCAACATGGATCTCTACCATGAGTACATGCATGTTGTCCTGAGGCAGACTCAGGTCAACGCCATGCCAATGGAGGATCGTGCGCTTCAGGTGTTCGCCAATGGGCATGGGGGTTCGGGGCGGTTGAGGGCGGCCTATGACGGCTACCGCGGGTTCAAGGGACGCGGCAGCGACGAGGTGCCGCCGTTGCCGGGCACAACAGCTACCGAATTCCTCTTCAGTATCCTGTTCTCCGGCAGCGCGGTACTTTCCCGAGGTACCGTCATGCGCATCGATACAGTCAGTCCGCAGGGGCCGGATCGTACGGTGCTGGAAATGCGGGGACTCGGTATCAAGGGAGAGCCTCAGGAGCACCGGCGCATCCGCGAACGTCATCACAACCAGTACTGGGGCCCATTCGGGCGCAACGTGCCAGAGGATATGCTGGCCGCTGAATCCTGTGCGAGGAGTTTCTCCGGCACCACGGCCAATCACCAGCTTATCGCCCGAGAGGAGGCGCTCACTGGACAGGATGACGCGATTCTTCGCAACTTTTACCGTGAGTGGAGCCGTCATACCGGTGTCGAGTGGGATTGCGATGCCGGGGCCCGCTCGTGAGCCTGCCTGAGGTGTCATTCGAAGCGGCTCGGAGTCTGGTGGCCACAGCCTGCCTGGCGCTGGACGAAGAGGACTTCTGCAGTTTCCTGGCCTGCTGTTCGGACGATTTTCATTACACGATCCGAGTCCACAGCCCTGAGCTCAGGCGAGACATGACCTGGCTGGAACATGATCTTGCGGGTATGCAGGGGTTGCTGGAAGGCGTGCGAGACCATCTGCGGCGGCAGGGTCGGCTGCTCCGCCATCTTGGGGCCAGCGTGCTGGTCGAGGCGTCTGCGCAGCACACCGTGCTCGATACCAGCGTACTGGTGCTGCACACCGATCTTGAGGGGGTGACACGTGTCTGGGCCGCCGGCCGCTACCGCGATGCTGTCGCTGCGGGAGCGGACGGCGCGCGATTGCTGAACCGCAGGGTGCAGCTGCACACCCGGGATCTTGGCACGGGTTCCCATGTCCCGATCTGAAAGTGCCAGCACTCTTGCTGCGGTAGTTTGCGCCTGCGTACTGGTGGGCACGGATGCGCAAAGCGTAGAACGGACGCTGTTGATGCTGAGTGACGGCGTGCCGGCCAGCCTGAATGTCGATGGCCCGGCAGGCAATCACGGCCCGACTCAGACCGGCCTTGTCAATGTGTTGGAGCCGCTGGTCGATTATGCCGTTGCGGGTGTCAATGAACAGGGCGTCACCGTGCTGGACTTCACCCGTTTCGAGGGGAGGCTTGCCGAGTCCTGGGAGTACGATCCCGACACGCTGACCTGGACGTTCAGATTGCGCAGCGATGCGGTGAGCTGCGCCGGCAACCCGCTGACAGCCGATGACGTCCTCTATTCATTCGCGCGTGCCAAGTCTCTTACCGGTGCTGCGCCGGTGGGTTGGTTCCTGGGCAATGTATCCTCGATCGAGGGGTTCACCAGTGAACTGTTTTCCGATAGCGCTGCCCGTGCGCTGGGTGATGAAGTCCGTCGGCTTGATGACTACACGATACAGATCCGCCAGAGCGCGCCGAACCGGTTGCTGCTGCCAGCCCTGACGATCTACGGTCTGGCGATCTACGATCATCGCGAGATGCTGGCACACGCGACGCCAGAGGATCCCTGGAGTCATCGCCATACCGGACGTGTGGATGCACCGAGCTTCGGGCCCTGGTGCGTCGAGCGATGGCGTAAGGAGGAATATTTCGTTGTTCGGGCAAATCCGAACTATTACCGGGGTACGCCGTATTTCGACCGGGTCATCATGCGCAACGTTCCACAGAGCGCCAACCGTGTCGGTATCCTGCGTACCGGCCGTGCCCAGCTTGTGGAAAATCTAAGTCCCAAGGAATATTCATTTCTGGAAACTCGGCCCGAGGTGGCCGTGGCGGGGGCGTACCTGAATGCCACGCTGCTGCTGATGGCCAATTGGCAGTCACCCCCTTTGGACGACGAGCGGCTACGTCGGGCGATGGCGCACGCCATTCCCTACCGGCAGATTATCGATGGCGCGTTCTTCGGACACGCGCGACAGTATATGGGTCTGGTTCCGTCGGCTTACCCCGGGTATGCGCCGCCCGAGCAGCCCTTCCTCTATGACCCCGAAGAGGCAAGACGTCTGCTCGCCGAGGCCGGGTATCCGGATGGCAGAGGTTTGGAACGCTATCGAGAGGTGTTCCGGCTGTCCTACGCGATCAATCGTGAGGCCTCACTCGGACCGGTTGCCACGCGCTTGCGCACGGCGCTGCGCCGGGTGGGCTTTCCGATTGAGCTCGATCCATTGCCGGACGTGCAACTGGCCGATCGTCAGCTGGTCAAGAAAGACCTGCCGCTGTCGCTATACGACGGTCTGGTCCCGATTGGCGTGGATCCTGCGTATGCCATTCTCCTGTCCTATGTGACCGCACCCGCAGGCATCAACAACATGACGAATTTCTCCGATGTACGGGTGGATGCTCTGTTCCGGGAAGCGCTGGTGGAGGCTGACGAGGGACGCCGGACGGCACTGTTGGCCGAGGCGCAGGCTGTGCTGTATGAGCGTCTGGCCGCGATACCGGTCGTTGAGTTCGAGACACGCTGGGCCTTCAAACCTGGTCTTGAAGGGCTGACGCTTCATCCGACCCGCTCCGTCCCATGGTATCCCCTGAGCCTGCAGGAGGAGGTTGGCGAGTCTCCGGGAGGGCGGCCTTGATCTGGCGCTATGTCATCCAGCGTCTTCTGATAGCGGCCGTGCAGCTGCTCGCGCTGGCCGTGCTTGTCTTTTTTATCATCCGTCTGATGCCGGCTGATCCCGTGGCCCGCTTGGTGGGGTTCAACGCAAGCCCGGAGGCGTACGCGCAGTCGCAGCAGGCGCTTGGCCTCGATCGCCCGCTGCTCCTGCAGTTCAGTGATTTCCTGGGTTTAACCGCAGGGCAGCCTGGCGGGGGGCTGCTGCAGGGAAGCCTCGGTGAATCCTGGGAGTCGAACGAGCCTGTGGCCGATGAGCTCATCAGGAGCTTGCCGGTCACGCTCGAGCTGGTGAGCCTGTCGTTACTGGTTTCACTGTTGTTGGCTATCCCGATCGGGATGTATGCGGCGGCGAGGCCGGGCGGTGCGGTAGACAAGGGAGCTTACGTATGGGGAATGTTCGCCGGTTCGCAACCTGACTACTGGTGGGGGTTGCTTTTCATCCTCGTGTTCGCTTTCACCCTGGGGGTGGCGCCAGCGCCGCTTGGGCGCCACGATCCTCTGCTGTTGCCGCCGGACCCGGTCACGGGGCTGATTCTCGTGGACAGCGTGCTTCGTGGGCGCTGGGATGTACTCGTCAGTGCTTTCGGCTACCTGGCACTCCCGGTGATCACCATGGTGTTTACGGTGTCTGGCGCCATTATCAAAATGATTCGTCAGAACACCGTGCGGGCGCTCTCGTCTGACTATGTCATGTTCGCGCGTGCCTGCGGGTTACCGCAACGGACGGTGGCACTGTATGCGCTCAGGACCGCGCTCACGCCGACCCTTACTCTGGTGGCGGTCTTTTTCAGCGTATTGCTGTCGGCAGCCGTGACGGTCGAGCGGGTGTTCTCCCTGAATGGCGTCGGGCAGTATTCGGTCCGCGCGATATTGAATTTCGACTACCCGGCGATCCAGGGGGCAGTGCTGGCGGTGGCCTTCGTCTCACTGATGGTCTACCTCCTCGTGGATATCCTGCACGCGGTACTTGACCCTAGAAGCCGAAGCCACTGAGGAGCGCACGTGGCGCAGACGCAAAACGGCTCTACGGAGCAGCTCATGCGGCCGGCGCCCAGCCCGGGGATCGGTGCTCGAGTGCTTCTGTGGTTCGGTCTGTCAGTCGCGGCGAGCGTGGTGTTCCTCGCGATGTTCGGGCCTCTGCTTGCGCCTTATGATCCTCGTGAGGCCACGGGTAACGTGGGGGTACCGCCGCCTTCACTCGCGGAGTGGCCTGGGCTGATACTTGCCAGCGTGACCGGCCAGCTTGATGCGCACCCTCACTGGTTTGGCACGGACTTCTATGGCCTGGATGTGTTTTCTCGGGTGATCGCTGCCGCGCGGACGGATGTGACGATTGCCCTGGGCGGCGCGCTGCTCTCGTTGGCATTGGGGACTTCGCTGGGCCTGATTGCCGGTTTTTTCCGAAATTGGGCTACCGCCCTGCTGGTACGGATCTCCGATGTGCTGCAATCGTTTCCAGTATTCATCACCGCAATGGTTCTGGTGGCTTTGGCGGGCCGAGCGACGGGTAATATCGTGCTCGCCCTGTGCCTGGTCTACACACCGATTTTCCTGCGGCTCACCCGGGCCGAAGCCATGACACAGGCACGCCGTGGTTATGTGGAGGCAGCGCGTGCAGCGGGCGCCGGGCCCTGGTATATCGCCTGGCGCCACGTCCTTCCCAACTCCATGGTCCCGGCACTGGTACAGCTTTCCGTGACCATCGGTTTCGCCATCATCCTCACCGCAGGCCTGAGCTTCGTTGGTGCGGGCGTGCAGCCCCCGACACCGGAGTGGGGTTTGATGATCTCTCAGGGTGCAGGTGACCTTAATTACGGCTGGTGGTGGACTTCGGTATTTCCGGGTCTGGCCATCAGCATCACCGTCTTCGGGTTCGCTGTGCTGGGACATGCCCTGGAGGCGCGTTTCCGATGAGCGCGCAGGCAGCAGGGGGCGCACTGCTTTCCGCGACTGGGATATGCGTGGACTACGAGGGTAAGCGCGCTGTTGATGGTTTCTCGCTGGAGATTCAGCGGGGCGGATTTGTCGGGGTGATGGGGCAGCCAGGCTGCGGCAAGTCGACGGCAGCACTGGCGCTGTTGGGGCTGGTCCGGCCGCCTGGCCGAATCACTGCCGGGCGAGTTTTGTGGCAGGGCCGAAACCTGCTGGAGATGGATGAGCGTCAGCTCGCAGGTATCCGCGGGTCACAGATTGGCCTGGTCACACAGTCGCCTCGCTCGTCGCTGCACCCGATGCTGACGGTGGGTGCGCAGCTGGTGAGAGTCTATCGCGCGCATACCAGCGCGAGTCGCCGTGAGGCGCGCGAGCATGCGTTGGAGATGCTGCGTCTGGTCGGGATCCAGGAGCCGGCTCGGAGGCTCGACGCCTATGTACACGAGCTTTCGACCGGAATGGCCCAGAGAGTGGTCATTGCGATGGCACTGTGTAACCAACCGGCGCTGCTTGTCGCCGATGAGCCGACCTCCGGGCTTGATGTCACCATCCAGGCGCAGGTGCTGGATCGTCTTTGGGAGGCTGCGGGCCAGCTGGGCTCGGCGGTGCTGTTGGTGACACAGGATCTCGGGATCGTCGCGAACTATTGTGACCGGGTGGTGGTGATGGATCGGGGGGGCGTAGTCGAGGAGCAGACGGTTCACGGGTTTTTTCAGGCGCCGCGCCACCAGTACAGTCGTCGAGTGGTAGGACTGCAGACGCTTGTGTCGGCCAGCAGCCCGCAGCCTGATGCGATTCGGAACGCCGCAGGGCCCGAGGCTGAAGATGTCCTCGTGAGGGTTCGCGGGCTGCGTAAGGTGTTCCGTGTGCCGGGCCGCACCGAGCCGCTGGCCGCGGTGGATGATATAGATCTCGCGATTTCGCGTGGGGAATGCGTCGGTTTGGTCGGCGAGAGCGGTTCTGGCAAGACGACCGCCGGCCGTTGCATCCTCCGGCTGGAAGATCCGGACGCTGGCGAGATCCTGTTTGCCGGCAAAGCGTTGCATCAAATGCGGCCGGTCGAGCTTCGCGCCGAGCGCGCGCGCATGCAGATTGTTTTCCAGGATCCACTTGATTCGATGAATCCGCGCTGGACAGTCGAGCAGGTGATTCGCGAGCCGCTCGACCTGGCGACCGAGCTGTCCACCGGTGAAAGGCGTAATCGTATCCTGGAACTGTCGCGGGCCACTGGGCTGCCGCTAGACGCTCTTGAACGTCGACCACGGGAATTGTCAGCTGGACTCCAGCAACGGGTGGCCGTGGCGCGCGCGATGGTGACCCGACCGGACTTCGTGGTGCTTGATGAGCCCACCTCCGCTTTGACGCCGGAAACCACCGCGGAACTGGTGGGGCTGCTTCGGGATCTGCGCGGTCGCTATGGCGTCGCCTACCTGCTGATTTCCCATGATCTCACGACAATCCGTGACGCCTGCGACCGGGTGGTCGTTCTTTATCTAGGGCAGGTTGTCGAGGAAGGGCTGACAGAACAGATATTCGGTGCGCCCCGCCATCCCTACACCCGTGCACTGATTGCGGCGCATCTTTCTGCAGATCCGAACAGCCGTCGGGTCGACCAAACGGATCGCACAGGTCTGCTGGGCGAAATCGTCCCCGTGTCCGAGAGCCTGATGGGGTGTCGCCTGAGCCCGCGTTGTCCCCATGCAGTGTCGCGGTGCAGGGCGGAAACCCAGTCGCTGGAGGCGCAGGCGGATGGTCGACGGGTACGCTGTTGGCGGGCGCTGGAGGGAGATCTCGAGTGATCTCTTCGCTGGTATCTCAGTCGTAAATGAAACGGCCGGACATTGCTGTCCGGCCGAAACATGTAGCGCAACCTAGTGGAGGTTGGCCCTACCAGCGTCCGCGAATTCCGAACACCCAGGTCCGGGGATCCCCGGGATACACCTGAATGAAGTTGATTCCGCGGAAGTCGAAGGCCTGGGTTAGATAGCGCTTGTCCAGGCAGTTTTTGCACGAGGCGAATACCTCATAGCGTCCATCGTTGAACTCGTAGGCAAGGGTGGCATTCCAGAGTTCGACCTTGCCGGAGCTGCCCTCCGGGCTGTTCTGCAGATTCGTGAAATGGTCGTCGATGAAGTTGTAATCAAGCGTGAATCTGAGATCTCCGTCGGAAGTGATTTGGCGCGTATAGGTGACGCCAGTCTTGATGGTCCATTCCGGCAACCGTTGCGGCTTGTCGCCGAGCGTCTCCGACTCTTCCTTGTACTTGCCTTTCTGCCAGCCTGCCGCGACGAAAACATCAATGTCCTCGGTCGCGCGGATGGTGCCTTCGAACTCGACGCCGTAGAACTCCGCATCATTCGTCGAGACGATGAAGTTGCCGTCCTGGCCGGTCGCGGTGGCGAAGAAGTCCTGGTAGTCGTAGTAGAAGGCGGTGTAGTTGAGGCGCGCCCGACCATCCAGTACTAGAGTCCTAAGGCCAACCTCGAACGAATCCACATATTCAGGATCGAAAACGACGAATTCCTCAGCTGCGTTCGTACGCGCAGACCAGCCACCGCTCTTGAACCCCTGTGTGTAGTTCAGGTAACCCATGATGTCATCGGTGAACGCGTACTGGACGCCGAGCTTGATGGAGAAATCGTTGTCCTTGATATCCATCGGGATGCCGGCAGCCCGCAGTGATTCGGTGTTGTAGCCCGGAGCACCGTTACCCGGCGCGACGAAACCGATATCTCCGCCGATGAACTGATCGATGCGCAGTGACTTGTCATCGCGGGTGAAGCGTCCACCGGCGGTGACGGTCAGCCGGTCGGTGAGGTCGTAATTGAGCTCCGCAAAAGCCGCGTAGCTCTTGACGTCGACATCGTAGAAGCGAGCGAAAAATGGCAGCGGTACGCGGACTCCGGGCGCGGGTGCCAGATTGATTTCATCGCCGATGAACGAATAGCTTTCCTCATCGTAGTAGTACACTCCGGTGACATACCGCAGACGTCCGTCCTGGGTGTCACCGCTCAGCCGGAGCTCCTGGGTGAACTGGTCTGTGTCGTTGATTGTCCAGAGCCGGAAAATCGGTGTCGGCTGGTCAGTGAAATCGAGCTTCCAGCGCTGGTAGATGTTGCGCAGCGACGTAATGGAGGTCAGTTCAAGATTATCGTTAATGGCCCACTCAACGGTGAGCGCGCCCCCGTTTGTTCGGCCGATGCTGAATGTGTCGTCACCGCTGGTCGAGATGAAGAAGTCGTCCGCTACGGGCCGCGCGAGGCCGGCGATGTCGAATCCATAGACGCCGTTGCTAAACGATCGGTAGTAGTCGTAGTTGAAATCAACGCTCACATCGTCGTTCGGCAGCCAACGGAACGCTGCCCGGGCGCCCTTGTTATCGCGGTCGTTGACGTCGCGATCAAGGATGACGTTCCTGGTCCAGCCGTCGCCCTTTTCGACCAGTGCGTTGAAACGCCCGTAGAAATTGTCGGTAAACGGCACGTTGAGCGAGCCCTTCACACCCCAGCGGTCATAGTTGCCGACTGTCAGTTCACCGCCCAGCTCGAACTCGTCTTGCGGCTTGCGAGTCATGACGCGAATGGCGCCACCGCTGGTATTACGTCCGTACAAAGTGCCTTGCGGCCCGCGCAGTACCTCGATGCGCTCCACATCGAACAGACTGAGGTTATTGACGCCCTGACGCGCGAAATAGACGTCATCCAGGTAGAAGCCGATGGCTGTGTCCAGTGTGACGATGGACTCGGTGCTCCCGACCCCGCGTAGAAAGACCGTGGTTGACGTGGCCTGCCCCGGGTTGTTGCTCACCATCAGGTTGGGGACGTTGGTAACAGCGTCGATGACATTGGTCGCCTGCCGTCGTCTCAGCTCGGTTTCGTCGAATGCAGAGACCGCAGCGGGCACATCCTGCACGTCAGCGACGCGCCGTTCCGCAGTCACCAGGATTTCGTCCAGCCGCAGGTCGCGCTGTTCCTGTTGCGCTGAAACAACGTCTGGTGCCGAGACCCCGAGCGCAATCGCCACGCTCAAAGCCAGCTGTGATGATTTCATGCTATTCCCCTCCCGCAAGTTTAGAACCCGACTCTTTTTACGTACCCGCCGTTTCGGAACGCAGCCCCGCATCGTCGCTCGGAAGTTACGGTGATCCCGAGCATGTTGTCAATGCGCCGTGCACATTGATGTCACTAAGGTTCGCATATGAGAACTTCAGGGGGTGTTTTTTTGCTCCACCGATCCCACGCGGCACGGCGTGCCACGGTATATTCGCCGATCGTCTGAAGTTTCACCGGACCGAATCCCCTGATGTGTTGTGGTAAGGCAGCAAGCTCGGTCGCCTCTTCGATTCGGTCTGGTGTCAATAGACTGAGAATACGATCCACGTCTCTGAAGTAGTCTTCGATTAGGCGCCTTTCTGTGCGACGCTCACGCGTGTAGCCGAAAGGGTCATACCAGCGTCCGCGGATACGGCGTAAGCGCGCGAGCAGGTTGAACAGCGGCTCCACCCAGGGGCCGAATCGGAGCTTTCGCGGGCGTCCGGTCTCTGGGTCGTGAGGCGCGATCAGGGGTGGCGAGAGATGCCATTGGAGGCGGTAATCGCCTTCGAACTGCTCTGCGATGCGCGCACGGAAGATGGGATCCATGTGCAGGCGCGCGACCTCATATTCATCCTTGTAGGCCATCAACCTGAACGCCGACTGTGCCACCGCTCGCGTCAGTGCTTCGCTGCCCGGTACGACGTGTCTCTCAGATTCTCGGACCCGTTTCACCAGCGCTCGAAACCTGTCGCTCCAAAGACGGTCCTGGTAGCGCTCCAGAAACTCGCTACGTTCGGCAATGAATGCGTCCAGTGGAATCACCGATCCCGTCTCACGACATAAAAGGGCAAGGCGCTCTGGTTCGGCGGCAAGCGTCCGCCCCCACTCAAACGCGCCCAGGTTGCGTTCGACGGACACGCCGTTCAGCCGGATGGCCTCGCGCAGTGCCGCGGCACCAACTGCCAGCAGGCCTCGTTGACTGAGCATGCCGAGCAGCAGCACACCTGAGCAGACGCCGCTGCCCTGAAGATGTGTGGTGATGGCAATGGCCGGCACGGCTTCAACAGCGTTCGCGCGAGCTCCCAAGCGCTCCAGCAGAACCGCTGGATCGATATTGGCATCGGGATTACGGGTAAACTCGCCTGTGGGCAGGACTTCGCTGCCCGCCAGTATCCGGGTGTGATCCCCGATACGCGAAAACGCGTCTGGCATGGTGGCGACCAGGGGGTCAGCGGCCAGCACGACGTCGGCGCTGCCTGGAGAAATTCGTTCCGCGGCGATCATCTCCGCGCTCCTTGCTACCTGGACATGCCCGAGCACGGGGCCACCTTTCTGTGCCATGCCGGTGACGTCATTGATGACCGAGGCCTTGCCTTCCATTCTCGCGGCCGTGCCGATGAGCGCGCCGAGCGTGACGATTCCCGTGCCACCGATCCCGGCCAGCAGCAGCGAATGCGGCCGTTGGCTGACGTCTGCAGGTGCGATATCAGGCGTTGCGGGTGGTGTAGTCGTTGGCTGGCTGCGGCGCCGACCGCCTTCAATTGTCACGAAACTCGGGCAGAACCCCTTGAGACAGGAGAAATCCTTGTTGCAGGCATCCAGATCAATCTGTCGGCGCATGCCGAAGGGGGTTTGCCTGGGAATCACTGCCAGGCAGTTCGACTGCTGGCTGCAATCGCCGCAGCCTTCGCAGACCAGTTCGTTGATCATCACATGGCGTGGGGGATCCGGATAGGTACCTCGCTTTCGGCGCCGCCTTTTCTCGGCAGCGCAGGTCTGATCGTAGATCAGCACGGTAACGCCTGGGGTCTCGCGCAGTCTCCGCTGCACCGTATCGAGTTGATCTCGATGATGTACCGTCGCCTCGCTGCATAGGGGCTCACCCATAGCCTTGTATTTGTCCGGCTCGTCCGTGACAACAGCGATGGCCTGTACACCTTCGGCGGAAAGCTGACGGGTCAGGCGCGGCACCGTGAGGTTGCCCTCAATGGTCTGGCCGCCGGTCATTGCCACGGCGTCATTGAACAGCAGTTTGAAGGTGATGTTGCGTCCGGCAGCGACCGTTGCGCGAATACCCATGGATCCTGAGTGCTGATAGGTGCCATCCCCCATGTTCTGAAATACATGAGGGAGGTCGCTGAAGGGTGAAATTCCGAGCCAGGTCGCGCCCTCGCCACCCATGTGCGAGAAAGTCTTCACCCCGCGATCCATGCCCATCGCCAAGGTGTGGCAACCGATGCCGCCGATCGCCAGACTGCCTTCCGGTATCCGGGTCGAAGTGTTGTGGGGGCATCCCGCACAGAAGTAGGGGGTGCGCGCTTCTGCCGGCCCACCGCCCGTCATCGCATCGCGCCGCGCGAGCAGGGGCGCCATACGCTCCTCTGGAAAAGCCAGAAGACCTGCGATGATCAGCCCGAGGTCGACAGCGCTGATTTCGCCGGTTTCGGGCAGCAGACGGCGGCCTTCGAGATCGGTTTTGCCAATGATGGGGGCCGGGTGCCGCGAGCGTTGCCCATACATCAGCACCTTGAGCTGATCCTCCACCAGAGGCCGTTTGTCCTCGGCTACCAGGATCAGATCAACATCGTGACAAAACGCCTGCACCGTATCCGGAACCAGAGGCCACACCAGCGCGGGCTTGAGTAACCGGATCCCGAGGCTGGCAAGGTCTGAATCGCGAATTCCAAGCTGCGAAAGCGCCTCGCGCAACTCGCGCCAGGCTCGCCCGGGTGCGACGATACCGAGCCGGGCGGGTCTGCCAATGGCCCCGAGCATCCGGTCTACCCCTGCCGCCCGTGCCAAGGCCTGTGCCGCGGGTAACTTCAGCTCACGCGCGCGGTATTCGATCGCTGCGGGGTCGTCAGGCCAACGGATATGCACATCCGCCATTGGCGACTGGAAATCAGCAGGTAGCGTCCACGGTAGCCGCTCAGGCAGGCGCACTGTAGCGCTTCCCTCGCATATCGACCCTGCCAGTTTGAACCCCGTCCAGGCGCCGCAGTGACGCGAAAGAGCCCATCCGAACAGGCCAAGCGTCAGGATCTCGCTGATGTCCGCCGGTGCAAGGACTGGCATCAGGCAGTCTGCAAAGGCGTATTCCGACTGATGACCGAACGCGGACGACTTGGCGAGATGATCGTCACCGACTACGGCGAGCACTCCCCCCAGGGGTGACGTGCCCCAGTGGGTGGCATGACGGACGGCATCCATGGACCGGTCCAGGCCGGGATTCTTTCCGTACCACAGGGCGAAGACACCCTCTACGCGGGCGCCAGGAAAGAGGCCGGTCTGTTGGGTGCCCCAGCAGGCGGTTGCGGCAAGGTCCTCATTCAGGCCCGGCTCGAAATGAACCTGCGCCTCCCCAAGCCAGCGCGCGGCGCGCTGCATTTCGCGGTCCAGGCCGCCAACCGGCGAACCCCGGTAGCCGCTCACGAACCCCGCCGTGCGTCTGCCGGCCAACCGATCGAAGTGAGTCTGCAGGAGGCAGAGCCGGACCAGCGCCTGCATCCCGGACAGGAAGACCTCCCCGTCGGCTTGCGTGTACTTGTCGGCCAGGTCCACGCGGTTGAGTTGAGGCATTACTGCTCTCCGTCATTGGTCATTTCTCCCTTGTCGTAAAATTCCGTGGTTCATATAGACGAACCAAGGTCGCACAAGGGGGAACCTTTCGTTGACCTGAAAAACGCTTCGGCATATCTTGACGCACTGGCGGACGATACTCCATCGTCGGCCGCGAAATCGGACGGGTCCCGGGGGAGGGGCAAATATGCTGCCAGATACTGCACGGACGGCGCTGATCGTCGTCGACATGCAGGTGGGGTTTCTTCGCGACGGTGCCTCTTGTGACAGGGTTGGTCTGCCCGTGGCGGCGCTAAAGCCTGCGTTGGAACCCTGTCGAGAGCTGATTGCGATGGCCCGGGCGAAAAGCATTCCGGTGATTTACACCCGGTATGTCTATAGAGAGGACTACCGCGATGGTGGCCTGCTCGCAGGCGAGCTTATCCCGGCTCTGCGTGAGTGTCGGGCGCTGATTTCGGGCAGCGAGGATGCAGAAATCGTCGAGGAGCTTGCGCCGCGGCCGGAAGACTACGTGCTCGACAAGAACAGGCCGAGTTCGTTTTACGGCACGCCTCTGGAAACCTGGCTCAATGGTCTGGGTGTCGAGAATCTGGTGGTCTGTGGTGTGACGACCAACTGCTGCGTCGAATCGACAGTGCGTGACGCCAGCCACCGCGATTACCGGTGCTTTGTCGTACGCGATGCTGTGGCCGAGTTCGATGAGGATCGTCATCGCGTGGCGCTGGAATCCATCGGGATGCTTTTCGGTTATGTCATCGATATGGAGCAGCTGAAGGCAGCTTGGGAGGAGGCATGAGCACAAAACGCGGAGCATTGATGCCGGTCTGGAGTCCGCCATTCGAGCGGCCGCCGTTTCCAATGCTCTCCGCTGAGCTCCTGCTGGTGGAGTTCGAGGTCGATCGAGACGAGCTTCAGCGTATTACGCCCGCGCCCCTTCAGCCGGAAGAGCACAACCGGGTAAGCGCCTTCGTAGGCCGCTGCAGCCAGCTCTCGCACTCGCTGAGCTACCACGAGGTGGCCATCGTCCAGCCAGTGCGCTTCGGTGACAAGCGCGGCGTGACGGTGCCGTATATCTGGACGTCGACCGATACTGCCATGCTGGCAGGGCGCGAACTCTACGGCATGCCCAAGATGATCTGCGACGATGACCATATCCGCAAACATGGCAATGACGTCGCCGGTTACCTTCGACGAAACGGCAACCTGATGCTGGAACTGTCGATGTGTATCGACAGGCCGGCCAGTGTCGAGTCCCTGCCCTTTGGCGCCGACTTCACCTTTGTACGGCATCTACCCAGTCCGGACCCTGAGCATCCGGACATCAAGCAACATCTGTGGGTGACGCTGCAGGACTTCAAGGTAAATTCACTGTGGGCTGGCCGAGGCTATGTGGCCATGCATCATCCATTCTCATCAGGTCTGACTGCACTCAAGCCAAAGGCGGTCACGGGAGCCTGGTACGGTACGTTCTCCTGGGTGTTGCCTTGGGCGAAAGTGCTGCGTCAATGGGAAGAATAGCGCCGGTGCGTGTGGGCTCAGCTTCGGCGCGCGGTCGTGTAATACCGGCCAATTGCCCGGCGCATGGTCCGTACGATCATCGTTTCATTGCGCCGGATTCGATCACCCAGCCCTGCGACGGCGACGATGAGCTGGCGCCCTTCGAGCGACTTGGGCAAGGGCATTGCCACCGCGCCGGTGTCGTCCATCAGCCTGTCATATGCCGCGGCGTAGCCTTGAGAGCGGACCTGCCGGACCTCCTGCATGACGGCCGAGATGTCGACTCTGTCTCTCCGGCGACGCGCTTGTGCGTTGAACCGCTCGGCGAGTGCTTCGACGCGGTCGTCCGGCATGGTCGAGAGCAACGCCGAACCGATTCCTGTGCCGAACAGGGGGGCCATGAAGCCTTCCCGCACCCTCAGGGAAATCGGGAATTTGCCCGGGATGAGCCGCAGCAGTTCGATGGACAGGTCGTTCTGCATCGACAAAGTCACGGTCTCTCCGGTGGCTTCGTGGAGTTCGCCGACCAGGTTCGCTGCCTCGCCACTTCCAAGCAGCGCTGCCGGTACCCAATCACCAAGCTGCGTGAGACGGAGTGTAGGGAAGTAGGTCAGCCCTTCCTGGTCGAGGGACAGGTAGCCGAGCGCCACGAGGCTCTTGAGGATGGCGTTGGTGCTGGATTTGGGGTAGTCCAGGGTCCGGCCAATCTCCGTGCCCGTAAGCGGCCGACGGGTGTCGCGCATCAGCTCGAAGACTTCGATCACCCGACCAACGGATTTCACGACAGCCATCGGCTCGCCATGTTGTCTTTCGCTCACGCCGGGCCCTCAAACTGGATGGGCCGCGAAGCTTACATTGTTCATATACGTGAATCAAACTCGATTTGGCGGATGCCCCAGTCAACGAGTGTCGAGCAAGTTCAGAAGACAGGAGCCACACGATGAGCAGACCTTTCGTTATCGATGGCGTTTGCCATCCATACAATTTCGCGCAAGAGAATTTGAACGGACGCTTCGGACGGATTTTCAACGACGTGATGCACAGCTTCCATCCGCTCGTCAATCCGCCCGGGCGTGCGCTGTCGCGGGAAGAGTGGGAACGTGATTGGCAGCCTCAGGAGTTCATCGAAACCATGCTTCTGGAGAGCTGGACGGACATGTGCGCGGTCCACTCCACTCCCATTTACGATGCTTACGCCGACGGACTCGTTACCAACGAGAAAGGTGCATGGCTGAAGGAGCGTTATCCCGATCGAGTGATCTGGTACACCTGCGCCGACCTGTTCGACGAGCGAGACAAGGTGTTGCGCACATTGGAAGAAAATCTGGACAGAGGGGCCGACGGCGTAAAGCTCTATCCGTCTCGCTACGTGGACGGGTTCACCGAGAGCTGGCGCATGGACTCCCGCGAAATTGCTTTCCCGGTGTTCGAACTCGCTCAGAGATACGGGGTCCGTAATGTCGCAGTCCACAAGGCGCTTCCGATCGGGCCGATCTCGAGCGAAGGTATGTTGGTCGACGACATTTCTGCCGCGGCCAACTGCTTCCCGGACATGAACTTCCAGATTGTCCATGCAGGGTTCATGTTCGTTGAAGAGACCAGCATGCTGCTTCGGAATCACCCGAACATTTACGCGACCATGGAAGCATCCATGCTCTTTACTATCCTTGATCCCCCCCACCAGGCGAAGCTGTTCGGTGAATTCTTCGCGGCGGGTGGTTTCGAGAAGGTCATCTATGCGTCTGCAGCCGTCAATCCGCATCCGCAGGTCGTGGTAGATGCGTTGACCGCATTCCAGATGCCGGAGGGTTCGCCATTCCAGCTTTCCGCCGACACCCGCGCGTTGGTCATGGGCGGTAATCTTGCGAGGCTCCACGGCATCGATCTGGAAGCGCGTAAGAACAAGCTCGCACAGGACTCATTTGAACAGCATCGCCAGAGCAATGGGTTGCTGGAACCCTGGACCTGTGTACGGAGGTCAACCCCAAATGAGTGACCTGCAACTGGCGGACGACGTTCGTGAGGCACTGGACGATGTTCTGGATCCCTGTCTGCTTGCGGCGGGGCATCAGATGTCCGTGCTCGGACTGGGGCTGATATCAAGAGTCGAAGAGCAGGCAGGCGACATCGAGGTGGCAATCACCTTCACAGAGGTGGGATGCCAGTTCACCCACCGAGTGATCGCATCCATCGAGGATCGCCTCGAGAGCCTGGGACGTTTCAACCAGATCCGGGTGCGTCCGGACTGGAGTGTTCCATGGACGCCAGAGCGCATGGAACCGGGCCCGCGCGAAGCCCTGGATGAAGGCCGCGTGCGACTCGCGGGTAGACTCGGGTTGCAAGCTGCCATACAAAGCCATATCGACACAGGGAAGTGACAAATATGTCTGGATATATTGATATCGTCTGTAATCTTTTCGACCCCAAGGCCGTGCGAGATGGGCAGACCGGAATCGACGAGGAGTTCAAGGAACAGGTGCGCATGGACCCGAAAATGCGCAAGGGCGTCACGGTCGCGCAGTACATCAAGAAGATGGATCGCGCCGGGATCGAGCGCTCGCTACTGATAGCTGTGCGTGCCGGGGATCTCAAGATCAAAGGGTCTTTCGAGTTACCTTACGAGCGCGTACATGAGGTCTGTGAGAAACACCCGGACCGCTTCTCCGGTCTCGCGGGTGTAGATCCGTTCCGGGGGATGCAGGGACTGCGCGATCTTGAGTACGCGGTGAAAGAGCTCGGCTTCGTTGGTGCACATCTGTACCCGCACTGGTTCGAACTTCCACCGGATCATGCCAAGTACTATCCGTACTACGCCAAGTGCTGCGAGCTTGATATTCCCATCATGATGCAGATTGGCCACAACCTCGTGTACTCGCGACAGAGACGGCTGCCGAGTGTCGGGCGGCCCATCACGCTCGACCGGGTCGCGATCGATTTTCCAGAGTTGAAGCTGATCGGGATCCACGTCGGCGTGCCCTGGACCGACGAGGCGATCTCCATGGCATGGAAGCATGAAAACGTGTACCTCGCCGGTGACGCCTACGCGCCCAAGCATTGGCCCGCAGCGTTTGTGCACTACGCCAATACCTACGGCAGCCATAAGGTCATGTTCGGGACGGACTGGCCGGTGATAGACCCGGAGAGGGCGGTCAAGGAAGTCGATGCGCTGCAGTTCCGTGAAGCCTCAAAGCGGCGACTGATGCGCGACAACGCGCTTGATGTCTTCACCAGGATCCCTCGCCGGCGGGGCGGTCGTAAGCGTCGCGGTAGCGCTTGATCATGGGCGGAACCGCGCAGAAGCCGTCGACCTATCAAGGTCTGACGCTGGCGGCAGGCCTTCACGCGACGGCGGCGCACTCGCCGAGGAGGCCCGCGCTCATGCTTGGCGAGCGTACGCTCGACTATGGCGAGCTGTCCGCGCGCATCCGTCGTGTCGCAGGTGGCGCGGTCGAGATGTTGGGCAGGACTTACGGCGAGCGAGCCGTCATCCTCGCGCCGAACTGCATCGAGTATCCTGAGATCATCTGCGGGCTGAGCGATGCGGGCATGGTCGTATCGACAGCAAATCCCCGCATCACGTCACGCGAGCTTGAGGCGCTCGCGGCTGACTGCGCACCCCGCATGGTGTTCGTCCATCCGTCGCTCGAGAGTGTCGTGAGCGGGGCTTCGCTCCCCAGCGTAGAGAAGACGCTTGTTCTCGGTGAGGAATATGAGGCGTGGCTCGCAGCGCAGGCCCCGCGCAGCCCTATCTCGGAGCTGATGGAAACCGATCCGTTTGCGCTGGTTTACACCTCTGGCACGACCGGCAAGCCGAAGGGGGTGCTGCTGTCCCACAGATCGCGCGCCATGACGTTCTTTGGCATGGCCATGGAGTTCGGTTGCTTTGGTCCTGATGACAGGCATCTTTCGATCGCGCCCATGGCCCACGGTGCCGGATTTGCGTTCACGATGGCGCCACTGTTTTTCGGCGCGTTTGTCGAGGTCCTTGAGAAATTCGATCCAGAGCGCGTGCTGGATCGGCTGGGTCGTGGTGACCATACCGGTACCTTCATGGTGCCGACCCACTACCAGACGATCTTCGGGCTGGAGCCCAGCGTGCTGGAGCGCTATCGCGGCACTACGCCGCTGCTGCGGGCCATCATCTCCAATGCTTCTGCGCTGCCGCAGGCCGTCAAGGAGAAGATCATCGGGTACTGGGGTGAGGGTCTCCTGCACGAAACCTACGGGTCGACCGAGGGCGGTATCGTCACCAACCTGAGGCCTGCCGAGCAGCTCACCAAGATTCAGAGTGTGGGTAGACCGTTTTCGTGCACCGAAGTTCTTCTTCTCGACGACGACGGGCGACCGGTAGCGGACGGTGAGGTTGGCGAGCTCTACTCCCGTTCGCCCTTTCTGTTCAATGGCTACTACTGCAGGCCCGAGGAAACTGCTGCATGCATGCGCGAAGGTGCGGTTTCGGTGGGCGATCTTGCGCGTCGCGACGAGGACGGTTGCATTTATATTGTCGACCGGAAGAAGGACATGGTCATTTCTGGTGGGCTCAATATCTATCCCCGCGAGATCGAAGAGGTGCTGCATAAGCATCCGGGTATTCGAGAGGCCGCTGTTATCGGTGTGCCAGACGAGCGCTGGGGCGAGGCGCTGCGAGCCTTCGTAGTGACCGAGCAGGGTCACCCTCTAGACGCCGAAGCGGTTGAGGTGCATTGCCGCCGTTGGCTGGGCGGCTACAAAGTGCCCAGAAGCGTACGGTTTGTCGAGGCTCTGCCGCGTAATGCGGGCGGCAAGGTGCTCAAGCAGGAACTTCGTGATGTCTGAGCCCAAGGCCCAGCCCGCCTCAGGAGAACCTCGTTCCGAACAGGGCTGGCCAAGCCCGGTGGCGAGCTGGTACCTCGTCGCGGTGCTGATGATCGCGTACATCAACTCGTTTATTGATCGCACCATCCTCGCGCTGCTGGTGGAGCCCATCCGAGCCGATCTCGGGATTACCGATACCCAGATCAGCCTGCTGCACGGTTTCGCGTTCGCGATCTTCTACACCCTGATGGGTATTCCGATCGCGACACTTGCCGATCGTAAGAACCGTCGCAACATCATCGCTATCGGAATGACGTTCTGGAGCCTGGCCACAGCCGCCTGCGGATTGGCGCGTGGCTTCTGGAGCCTGTTCCTCGCGCGGGTTGGCGTTGGCGTGGGCGAGGCTGCACTCTCGCCAGCAGCATACTCGATGATCGCCGACAGTTTTCCGCAGGAAAAGCTTGGCCGCGCACTCGGAATTTATTCTGTCGGCGCCTTCATCGGCGCCGGCATCGCTTTTATCATCGGCGGTCTGGTGGTCGGTCTTGTGGCCACTGCCGACGCCATCATGCTGCCTATTATCGGCGCAGTGAAGCCTTGGCAGATGGTGTTCTTCATCGTTGGACTGCCTGGTCTGCTGCTTTCGGCGTGGGTGATGACGTTACGTGAGCCTGTGCGACGCGTGTCCACGAAGGCTGTACAACAGCAGTCGGGCTTCCGCACTCTGCTGGTCTGGATGCGGCTGCACTGGCGCGCATTCACAGCGCATCTCGCGGGCTTCTCGCTGCTCGGTCTGCTGTTCAACTCTACCCTGGCCTGGATGCCGACCCATATGATTCGCAGTTTCGAACTGACTGCGAGCCAGGCGGGTCTGTGGCTGGGTACCATCCTGCTGGTCTTCTCTACCGTGGGAATCCTCGTTGGCAGTTTCCTAAGCGATTGGTTGAGTCGTCGTGGGCGGTCGGATGCGACCATGTTGGTGGGGCTCATCAGCGCCGTCTGCCTCGTGCCCTTCGCCTTCACAGCGACGACCGTGTCCTCGCTCTGGCTGTGTCTGCTCCTGTTCTGTCCGTTGATCTTTTTCTCGACCTTCGCATGGGGAGCTGCCGCTGCGGCGATTCAGGTGATCACGCCGAATCGTATGCGGGCAACTGCGTCAGCCATCTACCTGTTCTTTCTCAACCTCATAGGGATCGGATTCGGGCCGACCTTGGTAGCGCTTTGCACCGATTACCTGTTCCGTGACGATGCCGCCGTCGGCAATTCGATTGCGCTTGTGGCGGGCATCTCTGCGCCTCTGGCCGGACTGTTGTTCTGGTGGGGACTGGCGTCGTTCCGGCGGACGGCCGAGGGCTTGCGGAACGCTGCCTAGCGAGTAACTGCTCGACCTCGCGCCGCGCCTCGCTGCGCCAGGGTCCTATGCCGCTTGAATGCGCCCCGGTATTTGGCGACCATCAAGGCTCGGGCTGATTACGATGCCGACCATCGAGGTGGTATGTTTAGAATGAACCGCGCCATTTCGGTAAGGCTGTGAAGACGACCTCCCGTGAAGAGCATATGGCGCGTGTGGAGCGCCTTAGCGCAGAGTTGCGGGAGAGTGACGGACCGGTGCGCCTGCGCAAACGCACCAGCAACCTGTTCCGGCCGCGAGAGGATGATTCGC
>REEU01000284.1 GCA_007694905.1 Gammaproteobacteria bacterium
AAATCGGCGGCACAAACCTAAATCTATTTTATCTCAAGCAATTTCCATTCCTTCCCCTCACTTACTACACGGAACCCCGGCTCGCCTTCATCACCCCGAAGGTGCTGGAACTCACCTACACCTCGCACAGCCTCGCCCCCTTCGCCCGCGATCTGGGCCATGACGGCCCGCCCTTCGCCTGGGACGAGGACCGCCGCGCCCACCTGCGCGCCGATCTCGACGCCTTCTACGCCCGCGCCTACGGCCTGACCCGCGACGAGCTGCGCTACATCCTCGACCCCGCCGACGTGAAGGGCCCCGACTACCCCTCGGAAACCTTCCGCGTCCTGAAGGAAAAGGAAATCCGCCAACACGGCGAATACCGCACCCGCCGCCTCGTCCTCGCCGCCTGGGACCGGATGGAGGCAGACGGCGAGTTCAAAGCCATGGGGATGTGACGCGTGGACGGTCTGCTCGGGTTCCTGCTTCTGCTGCTGTTGATCCTGGTCCTGTACTGGGTGTTCTTCCGGCAGGCGCCCGAGCAGACTCAGCCGCGCGAGGCAACACCGGCGAACAGGGTCCGGACACCGGGCAAGGCCCAGCGCAGAAAACGCACGCCCGAGGAACTCGCCGCCGAAAAGGCACGGCGTGAGCGCGAGCGGGAACAGGACCGTCTCGATCAGATCGAGGAACGTCGGCGCAAAATGGAGGAAAGGCGCGCGCAGGAGGACGAGGAGAAGCGCAAGAGCCTCGAAGAGGCAACGCGCCGCATGCAGGAGGAGGACGAGAGGCGCCGTCGCCTTGCGGCCCGCGAAGCCGCTGACAGCACGGTCGGCAGAGAGTTCGCGCGGTATATCAGCGACCCCGTGCCGGCGGATATCAAGCGATCGATGCAGGCTTTCCTTGCGGGTGAATTCGTCGGATCTGATCGCTCGCCGCTGGCCTATGTGGGCTACCGCGTTGGCAAGACGAATGGTCTGCCGGTCTGGGATCGGGAGCGGCGGATGAAGGTGTGTTTTCGCATCGACATCCCACCGGAGCTGAGGCGAGAGTATGCTTCGTGGGGTGGGCCGGGATCACGCGAGCGTTTGAACGCCATGTGTGCCCACCTTCGCATGCTGGCCGCAATGCGCCGGGAGCGCCCGAATTTCGAGGTAGCTGTAAGCGAATGGGAGCGAGACGCGGACTGGCTCAAGGGCGAGTTGGGCGATCTGGCGGAGAAGTTTTCGCGGCATGGTGTGACGTGGTGATGGCGGCATGATTGAGTCCCCCCCATCCTTCGTGGTCCGTGAGGAATGCGAAAAGGCCGCCTGGCAGAACGGCTTTCGCCGTGCCTTCGGCGGCCCGCCGGGCTGGGCCGGGTTCGCCTCGACCACGGTGCCGGGGGCGATCCATCTGGCGGCCGGGGGGCCGCAGGGGCCGTGGTATCTGGCGCTCGACCACAGCGGCGTGATCGAGGAACTGGCGCTACCCCCCGCTGCGCTGCCCGGGCCCGGCCTGTCGCGCCATGCTTTCGGTTCGCTGGGCGAGCTCTATGGCGTTCTGTCGCGTGTCTACCAGCTCTCCGCCAGCCTGCCCGACGCGCCACTGCGGGTGTTCGAACAGAAGGTCCGGTCCCTGCCGCAGACGACCGAGGCGGAGCGATTGGTCGTGCAAAGGATCGGCCAGGACATCTTCCGTGCCAGTCTGATGGAGTATTGGCGGGGAGCCTGCCCCCTGACAGGAATCACTGACCCCGCGCTGCTGCGCGCATCGCATATCGTACCGTGGAGGGTCTGCGAGACGGATGCCCAGCGCCTCGACGTGCATAACGGGCTGTTGCTGTCCGCCCTCTGGGACGCTGCGTTCGATCAGGGTCTTGTGACTTTTTCAGACGAGGGAACGCCAGTGTTCTCACCCTCGCTCAGCGAGGCAGCGCGTCGAGAGCTGCGGTGGAGTGCAGCGTTGTACTTGACGAGGCGCCAGCGTGAAAACCTGGCATGGCATCGCGTGCATGCGTTCCGTAGCAATGCCGCAGCCACCGAACAACAAATCCCGACAAATTCCGTGAACTGACAAGGGGCTCACATGGCGATCTTCACGACAACCGGTTATCCTGTGGGCGCCTTGATCGCCGATATTGACCTCGGAAAAGTCGGTCTGCCCGACCTTCAACGTCCGTTCGTCTGGCGGAACGTGAAGGTCCGCAACCTGTTTGACTCGCTCTACAAGGGCTATCCGGCAGGGTTTCTGCTGTTCTGGGACACTGGGGCGGAAGGTGGCCTGAAGGGGATCGGGGCAAAGAACAACAAGGCCGTGCCGAGGCTTGCCATCGTTGACGGGCAGCAACGGCTGACCTCGCTCTATGCCGTGATAAAGGGCGAGGAGGTGATCCGGGCGAATTTCAAGAAAGAGCGAATTCGGATCGCCTTCAACCCGCTGACCGAGCGTTTCGCTGTCTGGGATGCGGCCATCGTGAAGGACAAGTCTTTCATCCCCGACATCTCCGAGCTTTGGCGGCCCGAGGCGAATGTCTTCTCGATTGCCAGCGATTTCCTCGATCAGCTGTCGTCTGTGCGAGATGTATCGGATGCGGACGAGAAGAAGATTCAGAATGCGATCGGCAAGCTGATCGCTCTGCCCAATCAGTATTCATTCACCGCCTTGACGCTGTCCGCGACTGTTGATGGCGCGACCGTGGCGGATGTGTTCGTGCGGATCAACGGGGAAGGGAAACAGCTCAACCAGTCCGATTTCATCATGACGCTGATGTCTGTTCACTGGGACGAGGGACGGACCGAGCTTGAGGCCTTCGCTCGCGCAGCCACAAAGCCACATGATGGCCAGGCTTCGCCGTTCAATCATTTCATCAAGCCCGCTCCTGACCAGATGCTGCGCGCGACGATTGGCTTGGCCCTGAAGCGCGCAAGGCTTGAGAACGTCTACAACGCGCTCCGAGGCCGCGATGCCAAGACCGGCATCGACAACCCGGAAAGGCGGGATGAGCAGTTCCAGAGAATGCAGGCCGGACAGGCAGCGGCGCTGAACCTGGCCAACTGGCACCATTTCCTCAGCGCGCTGACGCTGGCCGGGTATCGCGGCGAGAAGATGATCAGTTCGGAAACGGCGATCATCTACAGCTACGTGCTCTATCTGGTTGGGATAGTGGATTATGGCATCGACAAGCCGTCGATGCGCCAGGCTATCGCTGAATACTTCTTCATGGCGGCTCTGACCGGCCGCTACACGAACTCCCCGGAGACGCGCTTTGAGGCAGACCTCGCTCTGGTTCGGGACCTGCCAGACGGAAAAGCCTACCTCGCGAAGCTGCGCGAAATCTGTGCAACGACGCTGACGCCTGATTACTGGAGTATCACCCTGCCCAGCCAACTCGCGACATCAGCATCGCAGAGCCCTTCGCTCTTCGCCTACAACGCGTCGCTGATCAAACTGGATGCAGATGCGCTCTACAGCCCGGTGAAAATCGCCAGCCTTGTCGATCCCGCCGTGAAGGGAACCAAGGTTGCGCTCGAGCGGCATCATCTTTTCCCGCGCGCTTACCTTGAGGAGAACGGGGTCAGGGAACTGAAGAAGATCAACCAGATCGCGAACTTTGCGCCGGTGGAGTGGCCCGAGAACATCCGCATCGGCAAGCAGGCGCCGTCTGCCTATGTGCCACCGCTGGATGCGGCGCTGTCCGCTGAAAAGCGCAGCCAGCTCTATTTCTGGCATGCCCTTCCGCATCTCTGGTGGGAGATGCCCTATGAAGCATTTCTGGTCGAGCGGAGAGAGCGCATGGCGCGGGTCATCGAAGCGGCCTGGAAGCTTCTCAAGGGCGACGGCCCTCCCGTTGCGACGACCGAAATCAGCGTGACCGAACTGATCGAATCTGGCGAAACTGATGCGGTCGAGTTCAAGTCGACGCTGCGGGTCAACCTTCACACAGGTCAGCAAGATGACAAGATTCAGGTGTCGGCCCTGAAGACCATCGCGGGATTCCTGAACGCCAAGGGCGGGACGCTGCTCATCGGGGTAGCCGATGACGGTGAGGTTCTTGGTCTTGAAGCCGATGGTTTTCCTAACGAGGACAAGATGGCCCTGCATCTGACGAACCTGATCACGTCGCGTCTTGGGGATGTTTTTCGCCCGTATGTTCACCCTCGGTTTGAGGAGCAAGATGGTGTTCGGGTGCTGCTGGTGCGCTGTGAGCCTGGCCCTCGCGAAGCTTTCCTGAAGGACGGCCAACTCCAGCGTTTCTTCGTTCGCGGTGGCAACGCGACCGCTGAATTGCAGGGGAATGCCATCACGGAATACGTCAAACAGCGGTTTGGAAAGATCTCGAGTTAGACCATGTCCTTCCGCTTCTGGCGCCGCATCCGGATAGCCCCCGGGGTCACGCTGAACCTGTCGAAGTCGACGGCCTCGCTGTCCTTCGGCCCGCGCGGCGCGAAATACACCGTCAGCCCGCGCGGCAACCGGGTCACGGCCGGTTTGCCCG
>REEU01000191.1 GCA_007694905.1 Gammaproteobacteria bacterium
CAGAACACGCCATGGTGACGACGTTGGCGCAGGAGAAGGACATCAACGCCTTCTTCCGTCTCCGCAGCCCGTCGGTGATCGCGAAACTGCGGGAGGACTTTCCGGATTTGCCTGCTGATCCCAGCCCGCGTGACGTGTTCGTCAGGCTGCGGGAACTGCGTAACAAGTGGTGATGCTCCGGGGAGGGGTCAGCGTGTCCGGGCTGCGCCCGGACACGCCTGCGTTCAGTTGTGGCACCATCGAGACATCAGTGGGCACTCAGAACGCTGCATCGATCCCCACCTGAACCTCATTGCCGCGGTAACTGAAGCGGTCGAAGTTCGAGTCGTTATTCGTGTAGCGGTACTCCGCGAATGTGCTGAACGTTCGAGTGAGGGCGTAGCGCAGCAGGATGGAGGCTATGAATCGATCTTCCTTCCGCTGCTTCTCGGTCAGGACGTTGTCGAGACCCACTTCGCGATTGTCATCCCGGTAGTGGCTGTGGCGGAATGCCAGCCGAGTCTGCACGCCCATGCGGTCGGTCAGGCGCTGGCTGAGCTGGCCGTAGACTTCGTGTCGCCAGGGCGAATAGCTGAGAAACTCGACCTCTGAGCCCAGATCGTCACGGTCGTTGAACTCATTGCCGTAACCCACGCGCCAGCGACCGAACGCCGCGCTGCCGAACAGCTCCAGGATGAGCTGGTTACGGATGCCTTTGACGAACTCGAAGTCACTGGTCGTATCGATGTAGCTCAGATCATTGCGGACATCCAGATTCATCGCGCCCAGGGCACGGGTGCCTCTCAGTGCCAGAGCAGCCTCCGTTGTGTAACGATCCCCGTCGAGCCAATAGTTGGCGACGCGGAGGCCGCGCTCGAAGCGCCAGGTGGAACCCTGGTCATCCAGGAAGATGGAGGCAGTAACGCCTGTGATGTCGAATTCGGTGAAGTCGTTGTGGTTCCGGCTGTAGAAACCGGCGTTGAGCCGCACGCCGTCGTCGGGATCTCCGCGGAGGTAACCGCTGACAGTGCCCAACGTTTCCAGCAGATAGTCACTGTCCTTACCCGGTGCGAAATCGTCGCCCTTCGCGAGAGCCGGGTTGTCGTCGTAGACAGCAGCTGCGGACAGGTAGAATACCCAGCCGGGGTCAGCAACGACGGCTGCGGCAGGCGCAGGCTCCAAGGCCTGAAGGCGCGCGGCGGCCAGCTGTTGGATGCGATCGGCGCGCGCCTTGCGGACAGCTTCCCGGTAGTGCTCCTGGGCGCGATCAGGCGCGCGCTGCTGTTCGGCGATCAGACCGAGGTTGTATTCGGCCAGCGCGCCCCAGTCCCGGTCTTCGCGAATACGCTGAAAATGGCGGGCGGATTCGCTGTAAGAACCGAGCCGATAGTGGGTTGCACCCAGGTTGTAGTCGAGGGAGACGCTGCGAAGGCCCATTGCCTCTGCCCGCTGGAAATGGTGCAGCGCTTCGCTGTAGTCCCCGCCACGGAATGCTTCGATGCCCTGGCGGAACTCGTCGCGCTCTGAGCCGGATGCGGTGAGCGCGATCAGCAGTGCCAGCGCTGGCAGCAGATGTAGCATCGCCTTCATCGTGTCGTCCCCATAACTTACCGAGCGTTAACGCTCATTTCTACGTGAGAGTGGGGCCGGAAGGCCCCACTCATGAGCTTAGTTTCTTTGTGGCGTTGTGCGTGTTCAGGGCGTGGGCGGGGTGGTCGGCGGACCGGGGCGGTCATCCGGAGGGCCACCAGGCCGGGCCATGTCGCGTGCACGTTCCTGTGCCTGGTCGCGGGCGCTCTCTCCCGCGCTTTCGCGCGCATCCTGCGCCCGCTCCCGGGCAGCTTCGGCCTGCTCGCGGCCGAAGGCGCGGCCCTCCTCCGCTTGCCGCTGACCGAATGCCCGTCCGTCCTCGCGTGCCTCCGTGGCAGTGCCAAGACCGCGTGCCGACGCATCGACCGCAGTCTCGGACGCCATCTCCGGAAGCTGCAGCACGTTGACGATATCTTCCGGCGTTGCGTCCTCATCGATGACGATCATGGTGTCATCGTCCTGGGCGAACGCATGGGCGCTGCCAAGGAGGCCCAGCGCCAGTACTGATGCAATCAGCTGGTTGTTCCTCATGTCTTCACTCCTGAAGCCCTGCGGGGCTTGTATTGTCGTGGGTTGAAAGTCAGGCGTTGACGGGTGCGAAGGGTTCGACTAACGGGGCCGTGCGTCCGGCCTGGCTCTTGCGCGCCACGTGTACGTTCACTTCATGCGACGCCTGGCCGAACTGCGAGCGGACCCGTATCTCGCCACTTTCGTTATGCAGTACGACGGGCAGCACCAGCAGGTTGGCGCCTTGCTTGAGCGAAGTCGTCCAGGCGAGCCGTTGCTGTCCGGCGTAGCCTTCCAGTTCCAGGTTTCCGGCCAGTTCAATGGAGACCTCGGCAGCGGCGTGTTCATCGTTGCTGTGAATCACGATTCTGACCTCTTGACGATGCGCCTCGAGGGCCACCACATTCTCAGCAGGTGTTCTCTGCTCGACGATCTCGATGGCCTGCTGTTCGGGCATCTGGTCCCAGATCAGCATGGCTGCTGCAGCGATCAGAAACGATGCGGCCAGTGATGCCGGAATCCGCCACTTTGCGGTTCGCGCAGGCGCAGGCGCAGGCGTTGGGGCGGCCTCGTCGGTGGCGCGTTGCAGCGCATGTTCCAGAAACTGTGGCGACGGCTCCGGCACTTTGAGGGACCCAAGGGTCTTAAGCAGCATCGCGTCACCGTAGTGCTGCCGGCACAGCTCGCACTGGCCGAGGTGTTCCGCGAGTGGGCCCTCGGGCCGGACTCCGCTGTCCAGATGACCAATCGCCTGTCGCGCTTCGATGCAGTTCATGATCGACGTCCTGTGTGTCTACTAGGCTAAACGAACGTTTTCCGGAAAAGGTTCCAACTGCAGCGTACGTTTGAGCTGCGCCTTGCATCGGTGGAGGCGGGACTTGAGCGTCCCGAGAGGCACATCGAGGATGGCGGATACTTCTTCCAGAGTGTGGCCTTCGATGAGATGCAGGGTCACCAGAGCCCGTTGCTCCGGCCCCAATGCCTGCAGGGCCTCGAGAATGCGGCGCTGCTGCTGGTCCCCCTCAGCCTGGACCGCTGGAGATGGCTCAGGATTCGCCATCTCATCGATGGCTTGGGCGTCGGAATCGAGGGTGCGCTCGTTGACGCCATGGGTTCGGCGCCGTTTGCGGTAAAGATCAATGTGCAGGTTGTAGAGAACGCGCTGCATCCAGGGCTTGGGATGGTCGAGACCGCGCCATTGGTCGAATTGGCGGAAAAGCTTGAAGAGCAATTCCTGCAGCAGGTCTTCGGCGTCTGCAGAGGAGCCGGTGAGACGGTAGGCGCTGTGGTAGAGCGTGGTCAGGTGCGGACGCGTCGAGCGTTCGAACGCTGTTTTCAGCTCGAAGTCTGCGTCCATGGTGGATCCTGATGAAGATGCCTTAGCTGGAGAGTGGATGGTACTGACTCGCCAGCCGGTGTTACTGAACGAGATGCAGGCATCCGGGTCGAGCCCGGATGCCCTCGCATGAGCGTAGTTCAGATGCCGTCAGTTGGGTCGCGGGACATTGTCAGGACGACCCCTCGGCTGTGCCTGGTCGCGGGCGGCCTCAGCTCGCTCTCGAGCTGCTTCAGCACGCTGAGCGCCCATGGCACGCCCATCTTCCCGGGCGCGTTCTGCCTGGGATTGACCGAAGGCGCGACCATCACGACGGGCTTCGTTAGCCGTCTCGAGGCCCTGCGCTGAAGCTTCCAGCGCGGTTTTTGATACGTCCTCCGGCAAGGCGATCTGCTCCATGACCTCTTCGGGCGTGGTTTCCTCATCGATGACGTCGGTATCGGCGAATGAGGGAGCGGCCCCCAGGACGCCCAGTGCCAGCAGCGCGCTCAATGCAGTCTGAATCGTCATGCGTGTTCTCCTTGGGTCCGGATCGGACCTCGTTGATCGTTCGCTCGCCGGGCGATCCCCATGTGCAGGTCCTTGCAGGCGATGACGACGTTCCATGTTGCTCGTTCATCTAAACGAGCGTTTCCGGAAAAAGGTTCCATGGACGTGCACATGTTGCTGGCGAAGCCCTGGGCTGACTCGAAGCGCTGTCTCTCAGAACGCTCCGATGATCCAGGCGGTCAACAGCAGCGCCAGCGCGAAAGGTCCGACGATGGGTAGCTGGGTGAGCCGCCCCTCAACCCGCCGCAACACGCTCATGAGCGCGGATGAGACGTGTTCCGCTGCAGGCGGGGCCGGCTTCGGCACCTTGGGGATCGCTTCGATGACGGGTCGTAGTCGCCGGCCCAGCGCGAGCATTTCATCCTCGGGCAGACTCAGCCCAGGGATCTGTGCGCGCTGCCAGATGAGGATGGCGGTGGCGGCCAGCAGCAGGGGCCAGAGCCCGTCCCAGATTTTGACCATGTCGGGAAAGGCTGCCTGGCCGATGGTTCCGGCCCAGAACCAGGGCAGAAGCAGCCCTGCCACGGTGAGCAGGATCCAGGCTGGATGTGCAGCCGCCGGTTTGTCGGTTTGACGCAGGCGCACAAGCAGGTGCCAGAGCAGCAGGGTCGTGGTGACGGAGGTCAGGGCGAACGCGGTGATGACCCACTCGGGCATGTGAGCGGCATCGAGTCCTGACTTTGCGGCGTCCTTGGCGAGGGCGCCGCTGGTCCATGGCAGCCCGGCAAGGGACAGGGCCGGGAAGGCGAACAGCAAGATTCGCCAGGACGATGTGGTGGGCGCGCACCCGGTGGCCAAGAACAGGGCCGCCTTGTTCAGACCGTGATGCAGGACCCAGAGACCGAGGACGGGCAGCAGCAGTTCCCGTTCCACCACGCCGAGCAGGGAGGCCGCGAACAGGGTCAGCAGCAGTCCCATCTGGCTCACCGTGGACCAGGCGAGGATGGCCTTGGGCCGCTGCTGGGTGAGTCCGAACAGGGCTGCGTAGAAGGCGCCGGCCAGTCCCAGCACGATCAGCGCAAGCACGGGCGGTGCGGCACCCGCGGCTTCCGGCGGCAGGAAGCGCAGCCAGCCGAACAGACCGGCCTTGACGATCACGCCGCTGAGAATCGCGCTGGCGGGTACGGGGGCGACCGGATGGGCCATCGGCAGCCAGACGTGGAGCGGCAGGGTGCCCATCTTCACTGCGAAACCTGCGAACAGGAATGCAGCAGCCGGATCTGCCTCGGGCGCACCAGCGAACCGTTCACCGAGCGTGGCCAACTCCGCGTTGCCGAATCGGGCGGCCAGCAGGAACAGGCCAGTGATGATGAGCGCTTCACCGAACAGCGCGAGCATCAGGTAGACCCGCCCGGCGCGACGTGCTTCCCCACTGCGTTCGTGCAGGACCAGGCCGTAACCGGCGAGACTCATCAGCGCATAGCCGCAGTAGAACGCCGCGGTGTCCTGGGCCAGAAACACCAGGTTGATCCCGGTCAGGGTCAGCAGCCAGAACACCCAGAAGCTGCGTACGTGGCGCTGAATGTAGCCGAGGGCGAACCATGCGCATGCGGTCCAGGTCACCCCCAACAGTAACAGGAAGGGGCGTCCGCTGGCGTCCGGCCCCAGCGTCATGCCAAGCAGGGCCCAGTCCAGGACGCTGCGTTCCGCGGGTAACAGTGCCAGCGCCACGGCGGGCAGGCTGGCTGCAGGCAGCAGGGCGCGCCAGTGCCCCGGCGTCCACAGCAGGCAGGCTGCGGCGAGCAGCAGCGGCAGGATGATTGCCAGCAGAATCATGACTCGCCCCCCACCATCCGGATCACCCAGAACAGCGGGCTGCCGGGCGTGCCGGCGAACAGACCGGCCAGCAGAGCCATGGCTGCGACCACGACAGTTGGACCGACCAGTGCCTGCATGCGGCCACCCCTGATCGCAAGCGCACGCTCGGCCATCGCCTCCGGCAGCGGCCGGAACCAGAGTCGGTGCACCAGCGGCAGGAAATACGCGGCATTCAGCAGGGTGCTCGCAACGATTACGGCAATGATCCATGGCGCGCCGGCGGCGACGGCACCGGCACCGAGATACCACTTGGTCACGAAACCCGCCAGCGGTGGGATGCCGATCATGCCGAATGCACCCAGCGTGAAGCAGACACTGGTCACGGGCATGCGCTGACCGAGACCATCGAGTTCCTCGATGGAGTGAACGCCGAGTCCCTCGGCATAGTTTCCGGCGCAGAAGAACAGCGTGATTTTCGTCAGCCCCTGGTGCACCAGATGCACAAGTCCGCCGACGGTGGCCAGCATGCCGCCGGTGGCGACGCCGAGGGCGATGTAGGAGACCTGACTGACGGTGGAGTAGGCCAGCCGGCGTTTCAGGTCCGATTGACGCAGGGCGAGCACCGAACCGTAGATCACGGTGGCGGCAGCGAGCCAGGCGAGCACGTCGGCCAGCCCCAGGCTCGCCGCCAGGTCGAACCCGAATACGTCCTGGACGAGCCGGACCAGGCCGAACGCGCCGGCTTTCACCACCGCCACCGCATGCAGCAATGCGCTCACCGGAGCCGGTGCGACCATGGCGCGCGGTAGCCAACTGTGCAGGGGCAGTAGTGCAGCCTTGACGCCAAAGCCCAGCATCAACAGCACGAAGATGGTGCGCAGGGCATTTTCGTTGCCTGCAGCGAGCGGCGCCAGGCTGCCGCCGACGATGAAGTCCGACCCGCCCGCGAGGGCGTGAAGCCAGATCAGTCCGATCAGCACCAGCACGCCGCCAACCAGGGTATAGGCAAGGTAGAGTCGGCCGGCGGCGAACGCCTCCGGCGTCCCTCGATGCACCACCAGCGGCCAGGTGGCCAGCGTGAGAAGCTCGTAGAAAATGAAGAACGTGAACAGGTTGCCGGCGCTCGCCACACCCATGGTGGCCGCTACGCAGAGGCTGAAAAAGCCGAAAAACCGTGCGCGGTTCGGGCTCTGTTCCAGATAGCCGATGGCATATACGGTGGTGATGAGCCACAGCATGGCCGACAGCGTTGCGAACAGCATGGTCAGGCGATCAGCGTGGAGCACGAGGTCCAGGCCGGGCAGCAGCGACATCCTGAATTCGAAACTGGCACCGGATTGAATGGCCAGCAGCATGAGCATGATGAGCGCGAGCTTGAGGATCGCGCCGCCGAGGTTGAGCGTGGTCCGGACATGCTGTCGGCCCTCGCCCAGGGCAAAGATCAGCATCGCGGTGACCACTGAAATCAGCACGACATACAGAGGCAGCGCCTGCCAGCCGAAGTTCATGGCGCACTCCAGCCCGCGGGGGCACCGGCATCGATCACCTCGAGTATCGGGGCAGCGCCGAAGCCGGCGAGGAGGGCCAGCAGAGCGAGCAGCAGCGCGTAACCCGCCTGGCGCCGCCCGATGGGCGAAGTGCCTTCGGCGTCCTCAGCCTCGGTGGGATCGGCGCGACGCAGGGCCGCGGCGAGTATGCGGAACACGTATCCAGCAGCAAGCAGGCTTCCCAGGACCAGCACGAACAGGAGCAGCCAGCGACCCTCCTGCCAGGCGGCCTCCAGCAGCAGCCATTTCGCGAGGAAGCCCCCGCTCGGGGGCAGGCCCATGATGCTCACCCCGCCGAGGGCGAGCGCGAACAGGGACAGGGGCGTTCGTTGATCGAGGCGCTCGAGATCGGCGAGCCGGTCGCTGCCCACAGCGTGGAGGATGTTGGCGGCTGCAAGGAACATCGCGGCCTTGGCGAGGCCGTGGCTCAGGAGCTGATAGCTGGCGGCCTGCCACGCGGTGACCGAGGCCAGCGGCAGTACCAGCAGCAGATAGCCGAGCTGGGCGACGGTGGAATAGGCGATCACCAGCTTCAGGCGTTCCTGCAGCAGGGCGAGGATGCCGCCGTAGATGAGCGCAGCAGCGCCAAGGACTGCGAACAGTTCGACGGCTCCCTGCATGGGGTCCTCGGCAGGCAGCGTCCATAGCCAGAGGCGGTAAACGAGGTAGACGGCCGTCTTCACCACCAGTGCGGACAGTACCGCGCTGACCGGTCCCGGTGCGCTGGCGTGAGCGTTCGGCAACCAGACGTGGAGCGGAAACACGGCGCCCTTGAGCAGCAGTCCCACTGCGATCAGTGCGAAGGCCAGACTGGTGGCCGGGCCATCCGAGGCCGCGAGCGTTTGGGTCATCAGATAGAGATCGAGCGTACCGGTCGCGTTGTAGAGCAAGGCGACCCCGAGCAGGTAGACCAGGGAGGCGAGCAGTGCCAGCAGCAGATAGCGCATCGCAGCCCGAATGGAGGTTGCCGTTCCTGCCATGGCGATGAGGGGAATCGCCGCCAACGTGACCAGCTCCAGGCAGACGTAGAGATTGAACAGGTCCGCGCTCAGAAAGAGAGCGTTCATGGCCGCTGTGAGAAGCAGCCACAAGGGCCAGAACCTAGCGCCCTCCGGGGTTCCCGGTCGGAAGTCGTGCCAGGCGTGGGCAGCCGCCACACCGCCTATGATGGCGACCATCCAAAGCATCAGCAGCGCCAGCGGGTCGACGAACAGGCGGATGCCGAGTGGTGCCGTCCAGCCGCCCAGGCTGTAGTACCAGGCGCCCTCCCGGATCACCGCAAGGGTAAGGGCAACCAGCAGCACCGGCAGGCTCACCAATCCGGCGAAGACCCCCAGTCGGGTACTCCAGCGCCAGGGCAGAACGGTGAGGCAGGCGCCAAGCAGCGGCAGGAAAATGAGGCCGATCAAAAGCTCACTCGGCATCGGGCGGATCGAGGTCGGAGGATCCGGTTGCGTCCTGCAGCTTCACCAGCAGCGCCAGAGCGAAGGCGGTTGCGGACACGGCGATCACGATTCCGGTGAGCACCATGGCCTGGGGGACCGGGTCCGGGGGACCCTCGGCGCCGCCGCCGAGGGTGATCAGCAGCAGGAAGATGGCACCGCCCATCAGGTTGATGGCCAGCAGCTGGCGCAGAATCTGACGTGCCTGCAGCAGGCCGTACACGCCGATGCCGAAAACTGCAGCTGCGGTCAGCAGATAGATGGTGGCCGTTGCGCTCATGAACTGCGCCTCAAGCCGGGTGCGGCTGCAAACAGCAGCACTAAGGTGAGGGCGATGGACAGCAGCAGGGCAGTTTCGATCAGATAGATGGCCCATACTCCGGGCATGGCGAGCATCGGCTCACCGAGTGGAAGCATCATGAGTCCGACGCTGGAAAACACCGCCAGGCCCAGGATCAAGACGATGCGCTCGATCAGACTGGTCTGATCTGCCGATTCCAGGCGTCCGGTGAGGCAGAGCAGAACGCCACCTGCCGCGAGCACGGCACCGCCCTGGAAAGCGCCGCCGGGGGCGCTGCCTCCGGCCTGCAGCAGATACACCGCCACCAGCAGGCTGATGGGCACCACCAGGCTCAGCAGTGCTCCGACGAGGGGGACCTCTTCGTGGGCCGGGCCGGGCAGTGCGCCGGGGCGCAGTTCAGAGGCGACCACGCGCGCGCCCAGCCATGCGGCCAGCAGCACTGCCATCTCCAGGAGGGTGTCGTAGGCGCGGAAGCCGAGCAGGACCCCCGTAACCGGGTTGCTGACCCCCATCTCTGGCAGCCGCTGCCACGCGAGTTCGCCTGCGGTTGCGGGTTCGGCGGGCAAGGTCAGGGCGACCCACCCCAGGCTGGCGATCAGCAGGGCGGCCGCAAGTGCGGTGGGCAGCGTCAGCCAGAGGCTTCGGGCTGCCATGCCCACCTGCGGCGTCCGGCCCTCGAGCACATGCACGCGTCGCCAGGTGACCAGCAGCAGTGCGCCCGTGATTCCAGCGCCAATGGCCGCCTCGGCCAGCGCCAGGTCGGGCGCGTGCAGGCGGGCCCAGGCCAGGGACATGATCAGGCCGAAGACGATGAACATGATGATGGCGCTGAAGACGTTCGCGCCGCGGACCGTCTGCAACGCCAGCCAGACGATGCCGATGGCAATGATCGCGTCGATGGTCAGCGCAATCACGGGCGTTGCTCCGGATCGGTCATCTGCAGCGCGCGCCGGGCGATCAGGTGGCAGGACACGGTGGCTGCCAGCAGGCCCAGGAGCCAGATGACCAGCAGCAGACCGGCGATGCGTGGCGAGCCCTGCTGGACGGCGAGTCCGCCGCATATGAGCAGCAGGCCCAAATTGTCTGCCTTGGTGAGGGCATGCAGCCTTGAGAAGACGTCAGGAAAACGAAGCAGGCCGACCGTGCCGGCGATGTAAAAGAAACAGCCGGAAAGCAACAGGGCTGTGGCCACGACTTCCTGCAGGTTCATGGATTGCCCTCATCGCTTTCCGGCAACCCCACGAAGGCGACGCTGATGATGGCGGCCAGCATGACGAACAGTAGCGCCACGTCCCGCAGCGCCGGCACATCCATCCACTCGGCGAACACCAGCAGCACGGCGACGGTGGTGCTGCCGAACAGCAGCGCCGCGAGCATGCGATCCGCGGCCGTGGGGCCGCGATACACACGCAGCATGCCGAGTATCAGGTTGAGCAGGAGCACGATACCTGTCAGGGGCAGGAGCCAGTCCATCATCGACCCTCTCCTGAGGGCTCGGGCAGCGAGAAAAACCAGGCGATTTCCCTTTCCAGCTGCGCCACGTTGGCGCGTACCGCGTCCGGATCACTCCCCATCAGAGCGTGGACCAGCAGGACGTTGTCCGATTCCAGGTCCGCACTCAAGGTTCCCGGCAGCAGGCTCATGATGCTCACCATCAGCGTTCGCGGCTGCCCGGCCGGAAGCTCGAGGCGATAGCGCATCCAGCGCGGATCGATCGCCAGCCGGGGGTGCAGTGCCCGCCATGCGACGTCGAAGCCGCCGCTGATGGAGCTCCACAGGAAGAAGCCCGCGAAACGGAACAGGCGCAGTGGTCGCCATGGATAGGGCATCCCCGGTACGGCCCAGGCGCCTGCCGTTCCCCCGACGATCACGGTGATCGCACCCAGAATCAGCGCATCGACGCCCGTCAGCGCGAGCCAGATCACGCCCAGAATCACTGCGCATTGCACGCCCCAGAGCAACCGCGCACGGCCGCTCGGGGTCGGAATGCGCTGGCTGGGCGGTGTGGTGGCGGAATCCGTTGTCACGTGTAACCCCATCGACAGCGGCACTTGTCGGAAGCCTGATTCTACCTATCAGAGCAGGGGGATCAGCAGTCGTGCCGTGCTGTCCCGGAGGCGCATCGGAAACGGCTGCGCGCGCACCTGCTCCAAAGTCACCTCGGAAGCTTCGAATCGGCGGCGCTCGAACCAGTCCCGCAGGGTCTGACCGAGGGCAGGGCTGTAGCATTCGACGTTGAGCTCGAAATTCAGTCGCAGGCTGCGTGGATCCCAGTTGGTGGAGCCCATGAGAATCCACTCATCATCGACGAGCATGAGTTTGGAGTGATCGAAGGGGGGCGGGGAGTGCCAGATCCGGCAGCCTCGCTCCAGCAGTTGCCAGTACTGCGCATGGGATGCCCATTGCACGAGGCGCAGGTTGTTGCGAGCCGGCAGCATGATGTCAACCACCACGCCACGAAGCGCCGTGGTGTTCAGGGCACTGATGAGGGTCGCGTCCGGAAGGAAGTAGGGGGTGACAATAGTCACCGAGCGTCTGGCCTGGGACAGGGCCCCCTGCAGGAGCAGCTTCAGCGCCTCGAAGTGCTCGTCTGGACCATCCGGGACGGCGCGTGCGGGAATGCCGTCGCTCGGCGCGAGCGCAGGGAACCAGGCGTCGCTGCCAAGATTTTCACCAGTGGTGAACGCCCAGTCGTCAGCGAATACGCGCATGAGCTGGGCAACCACTGGGCCGCGCACCACGCATTGGAGATCGCGGATGGGATGTCCGCCGGGTGTTGCGGTCACGTGACCGGCGCGGATGTTCATGCCGCCGGTGAAGGCCTGCGAGCCGTCGACCACCAGCAACTTGCGATGATTGCGCAGATTGAACGACGCCAGGTCCCGCGGTGCGCGCACGGGCATGAAGGCTGCTGCGGTGACACCGCTGTCCCGGAGAGCGGTGATCATGCTGCGACGGCTGTAGCGCTGTCCGATGGCGTCGATGAGCACGCGGACGGCGACGCCCCGCTGCACTGCGTCCGCGAGTGCAGCGCGAAACCGCTGGCCGAGGGGGTCGTCATCGAAGATGTAGGTGGCCATGGCGATGCTATGATGGGCGTGTGCAATGGAGTCGAGCATGGCAGGAAACGCCACGTCGCCGTTCTCCAGTGGTGTTATGGTATTGCCGGCAGCAAGTGGGAAGGGGCTGATACGATCGCCCAGGGCCGCCAGCGATGTGAACGACTGGGGCGGTGTGGCTGGCGGCGTTTCGACGTTTTCGCCGTGGCCCGCGGGCTGAGGCCGCAGCGCACTCGCCCGGCGCCTGATGCGATTCACGGCGACCAGCCAGTAGAGGGCCGCGCCGAGCAGGGGCAGGAGGATGATGAAGCCCACCCACAGAATCACTGAGCGCCCATCGCGCTTGAAGAGCAATGCGTGGCCCGCAGTCCACACGGCCAGCACGAGGATAGCCAACGAAACGGCAATGGCGAAAATTTGTTCCATGGAGCCGAGGCCCGTCCGTTCCGCCCCCTTGACGCAGATCAACGCCGGGCGGCGTTGAGGGCGGTGTAATGGCCCCGTCCAGCCGTCAATTCCGGTGTCGCCAAGGAGTACCTGCCCAATGATCGCACACTACAAGCTCATCATCGTCCCCGTGGACGGTTCGGAAGGAAGTGTTCGCGCGGCTGCGTTCGCCGCCGATCTGGCCGCGGCAAGTGACTGCCCGGTCCAGCTGCTGCATGTCTTCGCGCCGAGTGGCAACGAGATCGTCGGCATGGCCCAGCTGCCCAAAGAGCGGATCGAGGAGATCAGCCGCGAATCCGGCAAGGTCGCCTTCGCGCGCGCGCGGGAGGCCATCACGGCCAAAGACGTCAAAGTCGAGGAGTCGGTGGTCTGGGGTGAACCTCGGGAGGAGATCGTCGCTGCGGCGGAGGTCTCCGATGGGTTGATCGTGATGGGCCGTCGCGGTCTCGGCAAGGTCAAGGAACTTCTGCTTGGTAGTGTCTCCGACGCAGTGTTGCGGACGGCCAAGCGGCCCATCGTGCTCGTCAGCTGACCGGGCGTTTGTGATCCGCGACCATCGAGTCCTCCTGCTGTTGGCGCCCTGAGGTACGTCGGGCCCGTGGCAGGAGGCGTCGTGACTGCGCACAATGCGAGCTTCGTTTGGATCGGAGCTTGCCATGTCCGCCGTGCTTTCTGATGCCGAGGTCGATGCCCTCGGTGAACGCCTGCCTCTGCTCGAAGGGATTCGCACCACCCGCGCCATCCGCCGCCTGAAGCCGGATCCGGTGCCACGCGCACTGGTGCGCAAGATCTGTGAAGCGGGGACGTTCGCACCGAGCGGAGGCAATCGCCAACCCTGGTTCTTCGTTGCGGTGATGGATGCCGAGCGCCGCGCATTCATTGCCCAGCGTTACCGGGAGGCGTTTCACAGCTACATTGCAACTGCGGTCGAAGCGGCAAAGGATCCGAATTATCCTGATCGCAAGCGGCGCAACATGCTTGCCGCGATCCATCTGGCAGACCATCTGCACGAGGCGCCGGTGCACCTGTTCGTGGCGGGCTGGACCCGGCGGGGGGAGCCCCAGTATCAGGCACTCTACCCGGCCATTCAGAACATCCTGCTCGCCTGCCGGGCAGTGGGCCTGGGCGCAAGCCTGACCACCGTCCACCGGGCCCACGGCGAAGAGATCGACGCGGTGCTCGGTCTATCCGCAGACACCCCGAGCTGCGCCATGTTGCCTATTGGCTGGCCGGCCGGGCGCTACGGCCGACCTCCGCGCAAGCCGGTGGACGAGGTGCTGTTCTTCGATCGCGTCGAAGGCGCTGCCGTCAGCCGTTCATGAGGGATCGTTGGCGGGGTTCGGGCTGGCGCCGGGCTTGAACATGTCGAACAGATTCATCGGCACCGGGAAGACGATGGTATTGCTGCGGTCGCCGGCGATGTCGATCAGCGTCTGGAGATAGCGAAGCTGCAGTGCTTCGGGCTGCTCGGACAGCGTGCGCGCGGCGTCCAGCAGCCGGTGTGCTGCCTGTTCTTCACCTTCGGCATGGATGACCTTGGCGCGCCGCGTACGTTCGGCCTCGGCCTGCCGCGCGATGGCCCGGATCATGCTTTCGTCGAGGTCCACATGCTTGATCTCCACGTTGGAGACCTTGATGCCCCAGGCATCCGTCTGTTTATCGAGGATGTCCTGGATATCGTTGTTGAGCTTGTCCCGCTCCGCCAGAAGTTCGTCGAGTTCGTGCTGGCCGAGGACCGAACGCAGGGTCGTCTGCGCGAGCTGCCCCGTGGCCTCCATGTAGTTCTCGACGTTGATGATGGCGTTCTGAGGATCCACCACCCGGAAGTAGAGCACCGCGTTCACCTTCACGGTGACGTTGTCGTGGGTGATCAGGTCCTGGGATGGGACGTCGAGGACAAGCGTGCGCAGATCCACGCGCTCCATGGTCTGCAGCACGGGGATGATGATCACGAGGCCTGGCCCCTTGACCTTGTAGAAGCGGCCGAGCATGAACACGACGCCGCGCTCGTACTCGCGCAGGATGCGGAAGGCGCTGGCCAGCAGGGTGACCACCAGCGCCAGAAGAATACCGGCGAAAAGACCCATGACTGCCTCTCCTTTCGGGGAATCCACCCAAATGGTGGTTCCAGGGTTGCGACTGTACCCGACCGGTCAGCCCGGTGCGGATTCCGTTCCCGTGTCAGGTTGCACCCGGACGACCAGGCCGTCGAGTGCCGTAACGTGAAGTGATTCGCCTCGCGTCACCGGCGCGTCACAGTGAGCGTGCCAGATCTCGCCGTGAACGCGTACCCGGCCGTCGCCGTCGAAGTCTTCCACCGCAACGGCTCTTGCTCCGATCATGCCCTCGCGGCCGCTGACCACGTTGCTACGGCGGGCCCGCAGGGCCGCGCCCACCGAGAAGATGAAGATCCCGACGGAGCCTGCAGCGAACGCGGCGATGATGGGAAGGGAGATCTGAAAGGCGGGCAGGTCGGTATCCATGAGCAGAATCGAGCCGATCACGAACGCGATGGCGCCACCGACTCCGAATACGCCGAAACTCGGCGCAAATGCTTCCGTGATCATCAGCCCGATGCCGATCAGCAGCAGTGCCACGCCGACGTAGCTTACGGGCAGCATCTGCAGCGCATAGAAGGCGAGCAGCAGACAGATGATGCCGGTGACACCGGGAATGCCGAGCCCAGGATTGTAGAATTCAAGGATCAAGCCGTAGATCCCGATCATCAGCAGGATGTAGGCGATGTTTGGATTGGTGATCAGGGCCAGGAACTCGTTGCGCCAATCCGGCTCGATGTGCGTGACCTGCGCGTCGGTGAGATCGAGGGTGACGGTACGACGTTCGAGCGTGATCACACGCCCGTCCATGCCAGCGATCAGCGCCTCGATGTCCTTGGCCACCACATCGATGACGTTCTTCTCGAGAGCTTCGCTCGCTGACAGGCTTTCAGCATCCCTCACCGCCGCTTCAGCCCAGTCGGCGTTGCGCCCCCGAAGCTCAGCCAGACCGCGGATATAGGCGACGGCATCGTTGATTGCCTTGCGCTCCGATGCAGTCCCGCCGGAGGGCGCCTCGCCGTTCTCGTCGGCTGCGTCTTCACTCCCTGAAGGCGTCGGCAGACCGCCACCGCCGATGGCCACCGGGGTCGCAGCGCCGACATTCGTTGCCGGCGCCATGGCGGCGATGTGGCTGGCGTATAGAATGTAGGTCCCGGCGCTGGCTGCTCGGGCTCCCCCGGGTGCGACCCAGGTCGCAACCGGCACGTCCGCATCGAGAATGGCGCGGATGATGTCGCGCATGGAGCTGTCGAGTCCGCCAGGGGTGTCCATGCGGATCACGAACACGGCCACGCCGGCCACCTCCGCAGCCGCCAGGTTGCGGGTGATGTAATCACTGCTGGCAGGACTGATCGCGCCATCGAGTTCCAGGACCCAGACCTGCTGGCCCTGTGCAGCGATGGTCGACGACGCCAGCGCCAGCACTGTGGCCAGCAGAAGCGCGATTGGGGTCCAGGTACGGCGGGGCGGGTACCCTAACCTGGAACTGGCTGTGCGGGTGTTCATGGTCCGGACTCTACCGGGACTCACCGTGGATGGGAATCGCGCCAGTCGGCCGCCACCTCCAGACGCAAGGGGTTGCCGGCCAGCCAGGCGTCCAGGTGTTCGAGGAAGACCCTGGCGCCGCGGGCGTTTGCGCCATCACCTTCCCCGGAGCAATGAGCGCTGATGCGCACTTTGGGATGCATCCAGAGCGGGTCGTCCTCCGGCAGCGGTTCCGTTGTGAAAACGTCCAGCAATGCCCAGCCGGGACGGCCTGCATCGAGGGACGCCCGGAGCGCGGCCTCGTCCACCAGCGCGCCGCGGGCGACGTTCACCAGAACGGCTTCGGCGCGCATTCGGCCGAGTACGTCTGCGTCGATCAAGTGCTCACTGTCCGCATTCGCAGCGGCGCTGACGACGATCACGTCCGCGTTAGCGACTTCGTCATGCAGGGCATCCGGACCGACCACGCGCAGTGCATGCTCGTCCGGCTGCGGCCGACGGCGGATGCCGACGACCTCGGCACCGAAAGCCGTGGCACGCCGGGCGACCTCCCTGCCGATGCTGCCATAGCCGAGGATCACCCAGCGGCTGCCGGCGACCTCGCGAAATGCCACCCGTTCCCAGCGCTTTGCCGCCTGGGCGGCGCGGCGGTCATCGATGCGCTGGAAGCAGGCCAGCACCTCTGCGAGGACGTACTCGGCGATGCCGTCACTGTTGCCGTCGCTGCTGCTGAGCCGGATGCCGGCGTCGAGCAGGCCCTGGAATACAGGATGCTCGTACCCGGCGGCCGCGGACTGCACCCACTCGACGCTGCCCCCGTGCACCGCCTTCAGGAACTTGCCCGTCGGGGCGCCTGGCGTGGTCATCAGTTCCCGGGAGAACCAGGCCACGGTGGGGCGGGCCTCCGGCCAGGGTGAACCGTCTGCATGCGCGAGATGACCGTCATGTTCCAGCACCACGGCTTCCACGCCGCGCTCAGCAAGCGCATCGCGGACGCGCTCGAAACTCGGCCGATACAGCAACACCTGCATGGACACTTCTCCTTGGTTACGCCAGCAGCGCTGCGGGCGGCGAGCCGGTCGCCTGGCCTTTCGGACGGTAGAAGCGAATCCAGCGATGAATCGGACTCTCGTCCAGGTCGGGAATCGTGTCGGCCTCGACCAAGGCGAACGTCTCCCACTCTGGCAGCAGTTCCGGGGCCAGGCGGGAGTCGGCCAGCAGCAGCTCCGGGAAGCGTGCCTGCAATGTTTCGAGCAGCGGCAGGTTGGCGCGGTCGTAGAGTACGTCCGCGAGCAGGACGAGATCCACGTTGGGCACTTGGGTTAGATCCCGCCAGCACTGGATGGAGACACCATTGAGGTCCGCGTTGGCGCGGGTCGCAAGCAGGGCGTCCGCGTCGATGTCACAGGCGTGAACCTTCGCTGCGCCGGCCAGCGCAGCGGCGATGCCGGCGACACCGGAGCCGCTGCCGAAATCGAGGATTCTGCGCCCACGTACGGCTTCCGGATGATCGAGAATCCATGCCGCCAGGGCATGGCCGCTGCCCCAGCAGAACGCCCAGTAGGCGGGCTCTGCCACGACCCGTGCCGCGACTTCGGGCGGGAGCGGGCCGCGAGGATAGTCCGTGGACAGTAGCCACAGACGCAATTGCGGCGCCAGCGGCAGCGGCGTGGGCGCAAGGCATGCCTCGGGCAGGGTGGCCGTCAGGCGTGCGCTCAATTGTTGTGCTGCTCGGTTCACCGTGGTTTCCATCACTGCGTGAATGGCAAGTCTCCTGCATATGCGACCTTCGTGCATCTTCTGCGGGGTGCAGGTTAAGCTCGCTGCTTTCCGATACCAGGAGGTGATGCGTGTCCATGGGAGAAATCGACGCCTGGGTGGATGCCATGGTCGCGCCGTTGGCGGCAGGTGTATCTGCGCTGATTTTCGCGGAGATCAAGGTATTCGGCGCGGGCTTTCCCCTCGTTGTGCTGTGGCTGGTGGCGGCCGGCGTGTTCTTCACCTTCTATCTGCGCGGCATCAGCATCTTCGGTTTCCGGCACGCAGTCAGCCTGGTCCTCGGACGCGAGGATCGGGATGCTAGACACGGTGAGGTGTCCCACTTCCAGGCCCTCTCCACGGCGCTCTCAGGCACGGTCGGCATCGGCAACATTGCCGGGGTGGCGGTCGCCATTGGTCTCGGCGGGCCCGGAGCGGCGTTCTGGCTGGCAGTGGCCGGCTTCCTCGGCATGTCGACGAAATTCGCCGAGTGTACGCTGGGGGTCATGTATCGGCGTGAGCATCCGGACGGGAGTGTCTCCGGTGGCCCCATGTACTACCTCGAGCGGGGGCTTGCCGAAACCGGGCGCGCCCGACTCGGGCGTGCGCTTGGCATCTTCTATGCGGTCGGCATCGTCATCGGCTGCATGGGCATCGGCAACATGTTCCAGGTCAACCAGGCCTTCTCTCAGTTCGTCAGCGTCACCGGCGGATCGGAAAGCTGGTTTGCCAACAAGGGCTGGCTGTTCGGGCTTGGGATGGCAGTCCTGGTGGGCGCCGTGATCGTCGGCGGCATTCGCAGCATTGCCAGGGTCACCCAGATTCTCGTGCCCGTCATGGCCATTCTGTACCTCGTAACGGGCCTGATCGTCATCGCGTTCAATGCGGAGGCGTTGCCCTGGGCGGTACGCGAGATCTTCGTCCAGGCCTTCACCGGAGAGGCGGCCGCAGGCGGGGCTCTCGGGGCATTGATCATCGGCTTTCAGCGCGCCGTATTCTCCAACGAGGCAGGTATTGGCTCGGCGGCCATCGCTCACAGCGCAGTGCGTACCGACCGGCCGACCACCGAAGGCCACGTCGCTCTGCTGGAGCCGTTTATCGATACGCTGGTGATCTGCATGGTGACAGCGCTGGTGATCATCACCACCGGCTACTTTGATCCCGACTTCGCGGCAGGCCGGAACGGTATTGAAATGACCAGTGCCGCATTTGCGCGTACATTCCCCTTCTTCCCCAACCTGCTGGCCGTGGCGGCGATCATGTTCGCGTTTTCCACCATGCTGGCCTGGTCCTACTACGGTCTGAAGGGTTTCACCTATCTCGTCGGCGAGCGGGAACTGCCAGCTATCGGTTTCAAGGCGGTGTTCTGCCTGTTCATCGTCCTCGGAGCCATGCTGCAACTCACCTCGATTCTCGATTTTTCCGACGCCATGGTCTTCGTCATTTGCATTCCAAACATTCTTGGCTTGTACCTGCTGGGTCCCCGGTTGCGCCGGGAAATGGCAGTCTATGTGGCAGACCGTGCCCGCGACCGGGCGCAGGGGACAGAACGGGGGGAGGTGGGATGATGCGATGGATGATCCAAGCGGCCTTGATGGGGCTGATGACCGTGCTGGCGGTGTCCGCGATCGCCGACGATGCGCTACCGCATGCGGTGGCGGAGCGCATCGACGCCGTGATGCCCAAGGTGGTGGCCTGGCGCCGAGACATCCATGAGCACCCGGAACTGGCGAACCGGGAATTCCGGACGGCGGCGCTGATCACCGAGCATCTCGAAACGCTTGGTATGGAAGTCCGCACAAAAATCGCCCACACCGGCGTGGTCGGTATCCTGCGTGGCGGCGAACCGGGCCCCGTGGTGGCACTGCGCGCGGATATGGATGCGTTGCCCGTCGAGGAGCAGGTGGACCTGCCATTCGCGAGTCGCGTGCGGGCTGAGTACATGGGCCAGGAAGTGCCGGTGATGCACGCCTGCGGTCACGACCTGCACGTGGCCATCCTGATGGGCGTCGCGGAGGTGCTCTCGGACATGCGCGACGAGCTGCCGGGCACTGTGATATTCGTGTTCCAGCCTGCGGAGGAGGGGGCGCCGCCCGGAGAGGAGGGCGGTGCCGAACTGATGTTGCGCGAGGGTCTGTTCGACGATCCGCGTCCGGATGCGATCTTCGGGCTGCACGTGGTGCCCGCACCGGTGGGAACCATCGGCTGGCGCTCCGGCGGCATGATGGCGTCCAGCGACCGCTTCACGATCAAGGTTCGGGGGCGGCAGACCCACGGCGCCGTACCCTGGGGTGGGGTGGATCCCATCGTCGTGGCCTCCCAGATCGTGCTGGGTCTGCAGACGATTCCTTCCCGGCAGCTCGATGCGACGCTGACGCCCTCCGTGGTCACGGTGGGTGCGATCCGCGGCGGCGTGCGCCACAACATCATCCCGGAGGAGGTGGACATGACCGGGACCCTGCGCACCTTCGACCCGGACACCCGCACCCAGATCCACGAACGGGTCACGCGTACGGCGGAGAACATCGCCGCCAGTGCCGGTGCCACCGCGGAAGTCGAGATCTTCCACGGCTATCCGGTGACCTACAATGATCCGGATCTCACCGGCCGCATGCTGCCGACACTGCGGCGTGTCGTTGGCGACGGTCTCATCGAGGCGCCCCGCGCCACCGGCGCGGAAGATTTCTCCTTCTACCAGCAGGAAGTTCCAGGATTGTTCTTCTTCGTCGGCGTCGCCTCAGACGATCCGGCTATGGTGCACCCGAACCATTCGCCGCGATTTTATGCAGACGAGCGTGGCCTGCCGGTCGGCGTCAGGGCCATGACTGCTTTGGCGCTGGATTTTCTTCACGGCAGGCACAGATAGAGCGTGCCCGGACTGCTTCAGCGGATCGCGACAGCACTGATTTCGATCAGCGCATCACGCGGCAGACGTGCCGCCTCGACGGTACTGCGAGCGGGGGCCGGGTCCGGAAAGTGCTGCGCGTAGACCGTGTTCATGCGTGAAAAGTCGTCGAGATCGGCGAGGTAGACCGTCGTCGCCACCACATTTGCCATGGTCATGCCGGATGCTTCGACGATGGCGCGGATCTGCTGAAGTACCCGCTCGGTTTGAAGCTCGATGTCGCCCGGGACGGTGCCCGTTGCCACGTCGAGGGCAATCTGACCGGCGACGTGCAGGGTGTCTCCCGCCAGGATGCCCTGGCTGTAAGGACCGACGGCCGGAGGCGCATACTCCGTGACGATGGCCTCATGGGCGGAAGCGCAGGTCCAGAGCAGGCAGCCGGCCAGAATCACACTCGCACGCTTCATGGTTCGCATTACTCCGAATGTCGGTCAGGCGTTGTAGACCTCGGAGAACACGCGGGCAAAGACCTCGAGATCTTCCATCCGGCCCATGCTGACCCGCGACCAGGTGGAGTAGGGCGCGTAGATGCCACGTATATGGACATTGCGTGCCTGCATGCTGGCGCGGAAGTCGTCCGCGTTGCGGCCGATGTCGCCATAGACGAAATTGGCGCGGGACTCGAGATACGGGATCTCGTGGCGCCGGAAGACGTCAGCCACCAGCTCCCGCCCTTCCCGGATCTTCTGCTTCGAGAATTCGAGAAAGGGTTCGTCGTCGATGGTGGCGATGGCGGCGGCGGCCCCCACCAGGTTGGGTTGGGTCATGGCGTGGCGGGAGATGACTTCCGCCAGGTGGGCAGGCGCCAGTGCGTAACCCACCCGCAGGCCGGCGATGCCGTGCAGCTTCGAGAAGGTCCGGGTGATGATGACATTCTTGCCATTGCGCACCAGGTCGACCATGGAGCTGGCCTCCGGGTCGTCGGTGAGTTCGTTGTAGGCCTCGTCCACCATGACGGTGGCCGTGGCACTGACCCGGGTGCAGAAGGCGCGCAGTGCGGCGGCATCGATCTCGACGCCGGTGGGATTGTTGGGATTGCAGACGTAGACCATGCTCACCGTGTTGTCGACGGCGCGTTCCATGCCGGCGAGATCGGTATCGAGATCCGCTGTCAGAGGAACCCGGATCACTTCGCCGCCCATGCGTTCCACCACGGTGAGGTGGGGCCCGAACGTCAGCGCTGGCGCGACGATGCGGCCATGGCGGCTGTACGCGGCCCCCACCGCGAACAGCGCCTCGATGGAGCCCGAGGTGAGAACGACGTTTTCAGGTTTCAGGCCATTGTATTCGGCCACCATCTCCTGCAGCCGGCGGACCGTGGGGCCCGGATAGTAGGCACTGTGGGTCGCGGCCTCGGCGATGGCCTTGAGCGCTTTCGGTGACGGTCCGTACGGATTTTCGTTGGCATTGAGCTTGATGATGCCTTCCGCTGGTCCGTAGGCCGGCCGGCGCAGGGCAGCCACCGGTGCTGCCGCAAGCGCCATCGCCCCCGCGATGCCGCCAATGAACGATCTTCGATGCAAACGCAGCGTCATGGACCAAGCTCCTGTTGCCCATCCCTTGTTGCCAACGGGCAATGCAAGAAGCCTGCCCAACCAACAAGCCGCAAATGCAACCAATCGGGCTCGATCGTGCACAGATAACATGCCTAGGAGGTATGAATGCACCGAAGCAAGGCGTTTGCCTCCAATGCGCGCCGATCCCGCTCTGCCGACGGGGGCTCGAATCGAGGCAAGCGCAGGTCCAAGGTGGCCCGGCTGGCCATCCTCTATCGTTCTGTCTTCGTGTCAGCAGGGAGCCACCAAACTTGACGCCATCATTCCGAAGTCGTTACCTTCCCGTCATCATTGGACCTCAGGGATCGAGACGAGTGACAGAGCTATTCCCCCGCCCCCCCACCTGCGTATTCTGATCGTCGTTTGTTTGCTCTGCGGGGCTGAACAATCGTTTGCCCAAAGAGGCAGTTACCCGCCGCCAGATGCCCCTATGGCCTTCAGCGTGCCCTCCGTCACCGAGGATGGCGATTTCACCATTAGTTGGCAGAACCCCTCTGGAGAGCCCTATTCGGAACTAGAGCGGTCGTCAAATGGTTCCTCATGGATGAGCGTTGGCACGACGCCCACCGTCTTCAGCAAATCGTTTTCGAGTCACACCCAGGGGTCGTGGTGGTTTCGTGTTCGCGCATGCTCTTCCTACGCGGGTTGCGGCGCATTTACTGCTCCTAAGCGGATATTCGTTGCGCCGCCGACACCGCCCTCGAGGCAGCAGCAGGCGGCAGAAAACTTTACGGTTCGATACGGCGACTTCAACAGCAACGGCCGTCTTGATCTTCTTCTAGACCGTCCTACTAATCCGTTTCCGAATGACGGCACTCTCGGGTCTACTCGTCTTCTGCAAACGTTGGACGGGAGTTTCGTCGCCTCCCGTCCAACTAGCCAGCAGCTCACTACGATGCGTCAGTATCCCTTGGCAACGGGCGTGTCAGCTAAAGCAGTTGATCCGAATGCGGACCTGATGGTGGACCGCGCTATCGAAGGGTTGCACTCGATTTCAAGTTCTCTGCCATCGTCCATAGTCGTTTTCGCATCCGGCGTGCCGTTCGGCGAAGGAGATCCGATCGCATCAGCGGTGGACGATGCATTTGCGAGATTCTTCGATGAGATCGGGAAGGGCCTGAATGACCCCAGTTGGTTCAGCGACAACACCAACCGAATCACGCGTCCTGTATTTGGATGTTCATGGGGATGCCCTCACTTTACGGATGGCTTTTTCGATCAGTGCTGGGGATGGGTTGACCTGATCGGGACGGAAACAGTCGTGGTCGAAAACTTCCATCCACAAAGTCAGCAGTTCGTGAATCAGCTTCGAACGATGCTGGAGAACGGAGATTTCTCTAATGCCGCGATGATCGCCCTCTCTGGCAGGTACGAGGACGCTACTGGCGCTCCAGCGTTCGGATTCGGCTCCTATCGCCCAGTGCCGAACGAAGCATTTGAAGGGATAACCCTTGAAGGTCTTTCTGACGAGCAGCGGAACCGCCACGTGCTTCAAGTTTTTCTACTTACTATCATCAGGGATCTTTTGGTCGACAACGTGAGTATCGGCGAGAGTCACAGCACGCTGGACGAAAACGTCGTGTGCGATGTGGGAGAGCCACACTGTGATGAAGCTACGGTGTTTTGCAAGCTGAAGAAGCTGCCCGTAATGAAAAGGCCGCCCTTTCTCACGGTCAGGAAAGGCACCTGCGAGGGGCCCGGGGCCGATCCGAGAGCGTGCTCTCACGTGTCTGTTTGGGGTACCAACACCGACTTCGACTATGTTGGGCCGGTGGAGCATGAAGTTGATGCCTCAGCTCGATCGGTCGTGAACGCAACAGTTGAAGGACATCTACTGCATGAAGGCACCGTCACGCGCACGGTGAAGACAGAAGGGGGGCAGATTGTTATCGAGACAGTAGGGGCTGGATCTGGACCGTTGCCAAAACTCAACGAAAAGATGGCTCCGATGATCTGGGAGCATGCGACCGATAAGCTGAAACAACTTTTTCCAGGCGCGTGCGTGGATGACCCCTGATTGTGCTAGTTCCGCAGTAAGCGCGCCCAACGACAATGGTACCTGATGGATGGTAAGAGCATGAGTGTCGGCCATACACGAACGCTTGCCGCTGCATTCATACTTCACTCACTAGCGGCGTGCTCTCCAGATAGCCGATTCGAAATGGACGCGTGCATCACGTCGGAGAAATTTTTTGCCCACTATGGTGCCTATCTGAAGGAACTACGTGATCCTGGCATAGAGCCACGCCCCCCCTCTGACGAAGTGGTGCTCGTTCGTGTTAGTCGCTACTACCGTTGTCCAGACGAGTCGGTTGGCGTCTTGGAGCAGCAAGCGGCGACGTACTCACAGAGATTCTCTGCAATGATGAGTTGTCGAGATGTAGGCTTTGTCTATCGGTCAGGCGGTGTCGAGGGCAGCGGCGGCTACTTTCGTGGACACCCCAGCTCGGACTTTGAAGGATTCTCCCTTAATCGTGGGTACTCCAGGGTCGGCGACGGCAGGGTAGATCGGATTTCGTATATCAGCATAGATGCCTTCGAGGACTCGGCGATCAAAACCTACCTGGTTTTCAAATACGATGACTTCAAGGAAAGGGTGTGCGCAGATTAACGGCATGCCTAGCAGGACGCGTAGATGCCGGATGGGCGAAGGAGATGTCGAGCGTTTGCTGCGGGCCGTGGGTGCCCTTGCGGCGGCCCTTCGGGACCAAGGCTGTCTTCTGCAAGGTGGACTTCCCCCAGGTGTAGGAGCGGGTCCTCTGGTGGTGCTCCCGGCAGCGCTTACGGAAGTGCTGGACGTTCCAGCCGTCATAGTCCTCCGTGTACAGAGTCTCCAGGCGCAGCACCTTATCCACCAAGGCCGCGGTGTGAGATTTCATGCATGAGCCGGTCGTGTAACCCTCCAAGCCTGGCTCCTGATCGCGGTCGATGTACCGCCGAACAGTTCGTTCACGGACCAAGGTAGCCAGGATGGCCAATCTATATCATCGTGACGAACTGATGGCACCCGCGATCCGGGAGCAGGGGCCCGATATGCTGAAACAGCTCTTTCCAGGTACGTGCGTCGATGATCCTTGATCGTGCTTGTTCCGCAGCAAGCAAGCCCAACGACAATCAGTCACTGATGGATAGAGTCATGAGTTTCGGTCGTCTGCGAGCGCTTGCCCCTGCATTCATGCTTCACTCACTGGCGGCGTGCTCTCCCGATAGCCGATTCGAAGTTGACGCGTGCATCACGCAGGAGAGATTTTTTGCTCACTACGGTGTCTATCTGGAGGAACTACGCGATCCTCGCTTGGAGCCACGGTCGTCCCCTGACGAAGTGGTCTCGGCTACTGTTCGTGGGCAGACAAATTGCCCCCACGAGTCGGTTACCGTCTTGGAGCAGAAAGCAGCGACGCACGCACAGAAGTTCGAAGCAAGGTTGCGTTGTCGAGGTAGTGGATACTCCTATGAGTCAGGTTTCGAGGCCAGTGGCGGTTACAGCGGCGGTTACTTTCGTGGACTCCGGGGATCGGACTTCGAAGGCGTCTCCCTTAGTCGTGGCTACCATAGGGTTGACGACGGCAGCGTAGATCGGATTTTGTTCATGAGCATAGATCCGTTCGAGGGCGGGGCGATCCAAACCCGCGTGGTTTTCAAATATGCCGACTTCAAGCAAAGGGTGTGCGCAGGTTCGGAGCAGACCTGGCAGGGCGCGTAGATATCGGATGGGCGAAAGGGATCACGAGCGATTGCTGCGGGTCCCCAGCACGATGGGTGGCTCGCCTGCCCGCGGGGTATGCCATTAGTGCGAATCCCGATCGCTGTAGCGCTGCTCAATCGGCGCATCCGCTCGATCGCCATAGGTCTCCTTCTACAGAGCCTTAAGGCGCGGCACCTCATCCACCGGGGCGCGGTGGTGCGAGACTTCGTACATGCGCCGGTCGAGTAGCCCCTCTGACCCGGCCTCCTGGTAGCGGTCGATAGAACGCCGAAAAGTTGGTTCACTGACCCCGGGCAGCCGGGGTTGCCTCCTGCGGAAACTAATGGCATTGTTTGTGTCATTATATGGGGGGATTGCTTGATGGATGTCTTGCGCACACCGGATGAGCGTTTCGAGGGTCTGGCTGGGTTCACCTTCGCGCCGCATTACACCGAGGTCGACAGCGGTGCCGGGCCGATGCTCAGGATTCACCATCTCGATGAGGGACCCCGTGACGGTGAGGTCCTGCTATGCATGCATGGCCAGCCCACCTGGTGCTACCTCTACCGCAAGATGATCCCCATCCTGACCGGGGCCGGCTATCGCGTCATCGTGCCCGACCTGGTGGGATTCGGCCGCTCGGACAAGCCCGCTGCGCAGGATGATTACACCTACGCACGCCACGTGCAGTGGATGCGCGCCTGGCTGGACGCGCAGGGTCTAGATCGAATCACGTTGATCTGCCAGGACTGGGGCGGCTTGATCGGCCTGCGGCTGGTGGCGGCCAGCCCGGAACGATTCGCAAGGGTCGTTGTCGCCAACACCGGATTGCCGGACGCCGAAGGCCTCACGCCCGACATGGCGGCGCCTATGCGCAAGCTGCTGGCTTCCGTACCCGTGGTCACTGTCGACGAACTGGGCAGCAAGTTCCTGGACGGCGGCGGCGCCCCGGGATTCTTCTATTGGATCAAGTTTGCCGCCGAGCAGCCGGACTTCAAGGTCGGCACCCTGGTGCAGTTCAGTGCTGCGGGCTCCCTCGGTGAAGCTGAGATTGCGGCCTATGATGCGCCGTTTCCTGACGAGCGCTACATGGCGGGCGCACGTCGGTTTCCGAGCCTGGTGCCGATTTTCCCTGATGATCCGGAGATTCCTGCGCAGCAGGCGGCCTGGGAGGTGCTGCGGAACCTCGATGCGCCCTTCCTGACGGCGTTTTCGGATGGTGACCCGGTCACGACCGGGGGCCATGAGCGGTTTCAGCGGGAGGTGCCCGGCGCGCGGGGGCAGAACCATGTCACGATTCAGGGCGGAGGCCACTTTCTGCAGGAGGATCAGCCGGAGGCGTTCGCCGCCGCCATCATCAAATTCTTACAGGACAATCCGCTTCGGCACTGATCGTAGCGGTTGGGGGAGGGGCAATGCGTAGGTGGCACATCGTGGTCGCCGTGATCGTGGCCGTGCTTGGCCTGGGCGCTTGGCTGGCGGATCGTTACTGGATCTATCTGCCCGGTCTGATCACGGACTGGCGCAGTCCCATCGGTGAGCATCAGCCCATCGCCTGGGATCAGGGCCCCACCGAGGCGCAGCAGCCGCCCAGCGAGCGGCCGCCCAATGTCGTCTTCATCCTTGCCGATGACATGGGCTTCAACGACATCACGTTCTACGGCGGAGGCGTCGGCGGTGGCACGGTTCCGACGCCGAACATCGACGCCATCGCGGCCGCGGGTGTGCACTTCACTCAGGGCTATGCCGCCCACGGGACCTGCGCACCTTCGCGCGCAGCGCTGATGACCGGACGCTACGGCACCCGCTTCGGGTTCGAGTTCACGCCGACGCCGAACATGATGACGCCCATCGTCCGGCGCCTGCACAACAGCAACCCCAACAACATTCATCCGGTCTTCGAGCCGAACGACCATGGGGATGCGGCGGGCCTGCCTTTCGAACAGATGGGTGTCCCCCAGAGCGAGATTACGCTCGCGGACCTGCTGACGGCGCAGGGCTACCACAGCATCCATATCGGCAAGTGGCATCTCGGACACACCCACGGCTCCGCACCCATCGACCAGGGCTTCGCCGAGAGCCTCAACATGGCCAGCGGCCTCTATCTGCCTGAGGATCATCCGGACGTCGTCAATTCGAAACAGGATTTCGATCCCATCGACCGCTTCCTGTGGGCCAACCTGCGCCACGCAGTGAACTGGAACGAGGGCCCACGCTTCCGGCCGGATGGTTATCTGACGGACTACTTCACCGATGCGGCCGTGGATGCCATCGCAGCCAATCGCCACCGGCCTTTCTTTCTTTATCTGGCCCACTGGGCACCGCATACGCCGCTGCAGGCCCTGCGCTCCGACTACGAAGCGTTGGCGCACATCGACAACCACACCGAGCGCGTCTACGGCGCCATGATGCTCGCCCTCGACCGCGGCGTGGGCCGGGTGCTGGACGCGCTGCGTGAGCACGGCCTTGCGGAAAACACGCTGGTGATCTTCACGTCTGACAACGGTGGGGCGGGGTATCTGGGCCTGCCGGACGTGAACGCGCCCTTCCGCGGCTGGAAGATCACGTTCTTCGAGGGTGGTATCCACGTGCCTTTCTTTATGCGCTGGCCAGCGGCCATTCCGGCCGGGAGTGAGTTTCAGCGGCCCGTTCACCATTTCGACATCTATGCGACCGCAGCGGCTGCAGCGGGCGCGGCCATGCCCGAGGATCGGGTCACCGATGGCGTGGATCTGCTGCCCTTCATCCTCGGCGATCAGGAGGGCAATCCCCACGAAGCGCTGTTCTGGCGTGCGGGCCACTACCAGGTGGTGCTGGCAGACGGCTGGAAGCTGCAGCGGGCGGCCCGTCCGGAGCGCACCTGGCTGTTTCATCTCGACACGGATCCCACCGAGCAGCGGGACCTGTCCGGTGACCGACCGGACAAGGTTGCAGAACTCGGTCGTCTCCTCGACGCCCACAATGCCGCGCAAGCGGAGCCCTTGTGGCCAGCCTCCGGTGAGCTGCCGGTGCTGATCGACAAGCACCTTGCCGAGCCGCAGCTGCCCGAGGACGAGTACGTCTACGTGCCCAATTGACAGGACGCGGCCTCATGCCTGACGCCTCGACGACCATCGAAGGGACCACACCGCCATGAAACGGGCGCTGATGGTGGCAGGACTGTGCGTGGCCGTGCTGGCTGCTGCAGGGTGGCTGTTCCGTGCGGAACTGGCCACCGCCGCATTTGCGCGTGCCGTTGGCGCGGCCATGACTGCGGATCGAATCGCCGATCTCCCGGCTGGACTGCACCTGTTCGTCTGCGGCGCCGGCTCGCCACTGCCCGATCCCATCCGCTCCGGTCCCTGTCTGGCCGTGATCGCCGGCGACCGGCTCTTCGTTGTGGATGCGGGCAGCGGTGGCGCCCGCAACATGCAGCGACTCGGCATGTCGCCCGGGCGCATCGAAGCGCTGTTCGTCACGCACTTTCACTCCGATCACATCGATGGTCTCGGTGAGATGGCCATGCTGCGCTGGACGAACGGGGGCTGGAACACGCCGCTGCCGGTTCATGCGCCCGCAGGCATCGAGCGGGTCGTGGACGGCTTCAATCGTGCCTACAGTCAGGACTTCTACTATCGGGTCGCCCATCACGGCCGTGACGTCGTTCCCCCCGGCGGTGCCGGCATGGAGGCGCAACCTTTTGCCATGCCGGAAGCGGGCCGGCCGCAGGTGGTCTGGGAGGAGGACGACATCACGGTCACGGCGTTCCGGGTGGCCCATCATCCCGTCGAACCCGCGGTGGGCTACCGATTCGACTATGGTGGTCGCAGCCTGGTCATCAGCGGCGATACCATCGCGGTGGCGGAACTCGTCGAGATCTCACGCGGCGTGGATCTGCTCGCGCACGAGGCGCTGGCATCCGATCTGGTGGGGATCATGGAGGATGCGGCCCGCGCCGCGGGCCAGGACCGCCTGGCGAAGATTCTGTTCGACATTCCCGATTATCATGCGACCCCGGTGGAGGCGGCGGAGATTGCTGCGGCGGCCGGTGTGGGCGCGCTGCTGCTCTACCACATTGTGCCGCCGTTGCCGCTGCCCGGTCTCGAGACGGCGTTCCTGCGCGGCGTGAGTGAGGTCTATTCGGGGCCGGTCACGGTGGCCCGGGACGGGACGCTGGTGTCAATGCCGCTGGATTCGAACCGGATTCAGCACGGTCGGCTTCGTTGAAGGGCAGGGTGCATGCTGGATGACGACAGTGAACGCGACGAGGGCTCGGCGGTGACGACCGATGGCCGGCTGAATCGAAGCATTCGTACCAAGGCGGCCATCGCAGCGGCATTCGTCGCTCTGGTGGACGAAGGCCATCTCTCGCCCACCAGTCAGGATGTGGCGGAACGTGCCGGAGTGGGTCATCGCACCGTGTTCAGGCACTTCCAGGACATGGAGTCCCTGTACGGTTCGATCCATGATGCGATCGCAGAGCGGGCGCAACCCTTTCTGCTCGGCACCCAGTTCAAGGGGTCCATCGAGAATCGCATCCGTCAGCTCGTCAAGCAGCGTACGCGCTTCCATGTGCGCATCACCCAATTCCGCCGGGCGCTGAGCTCACGCTACTGGAGTTCGCCAACCCTGCAGGAATTCGTGCACAAGGACCAGGCCATGCTACGGGCGCTGACCCGTGACGCGCTGCCGGAGAGCCGTGACCTGGCGGCCGTGGATTTCGAGCTGCTCGAACTGCTGCTCTCCTTCGAATCCTGGGCGCGACTGCGGGAGTTGCAGGAGCTGTCCGAGCGCAGGGCACGGGAGGTCATCGAGCGGGGCGTGCGCAGGCTGCTTCTGCCGGAGGACAAGTCGTGACCTGGCGTATTCAGCGCGCCTGCCTGCTGACTCTGTTCGGTCTGCTGCCGCTGCTTACAGAGGCCCAAACGCCGCCGAACATCGTGATTCTCCTGGCCGATGACGTCGGGTTCAGTGACTTCGGTGCCTACGGCAGCGAGGTCTCGACGCCGAACATCGACGCGCTGGCAGCGGCCGGGATGCAGTTCGCGAACTTCCACGTCTCGCCCAACTGTGCGCCGACCCGGGCCATGCTGCTCACCGGCGTCTCCAACCATCGGGCCGGCCTCGGCAACATCCCGGAGACGGTACCGCCAGAGCAGCGGGGGCACCCGTCCTATCTCGGCCGCCTCCGAGACGACGTGGTGACCATCGCGAGCATGCTCAGGGCTGCGGGCTACCGGACCTATGTCACCGGCAAGTGGCACCTCGGGCACGAAGCGGGCGCACTGCCGGATGCGCGTGGCTTCGACCGCTCCTTCGTCCTGGACGCCTCCGGCGCCGACAATTGGGAACAGCGCAGCTATCTGCCTTACTATGCTTACGCACCCTGGTTCGAAGACGGACGGCCCGGGACGCTGCCCGACGACTTCTATTCCTCCGAGTTCGTCATCGATCAGATGATCGATTACATCGATGGCGAGGCAGGCAGCGGTCGTCCTTTCTTCGCCTACGTGAACTTCCAGGCGATACACATTCCCGTGCAGGCTCCGCGCGAGTTCACCGAGCGCTACATCGGCGTCTACGAACAGGGCTGGGATGTCCTACGAGAGGCACGGTTCCGGGGTGTCATGGAGCGCGGCCTACTGCCGCCGGATACGGTTCTCGGACCGATGCCCGAGGGCCTGCGTTCGTGGAACAGCCTGGATGCGGAGAGTCAGCGCTACGCGGCGAAAGCTATGGCGGTGAACGCTGGCATGCTCGAAGCCATGGATCTCCACATTGGTCGGCTCAAAGCGCACCTGAAGTCCACCGGTGAATACGAGCGAACGCTGTTCGTGGTGCTGTCGGACAACGGGCCGGAGCCGAACCAGCCCCTCGACGTGCCCCTGCTGCGCCTGTGGCTGCGCGCGGTGGGCTACAGCACGGACTACGAGACCCTGGGCGAACGCGGCTCCTACGTGGCCATTGGTCCCGAGTTCGCCAGCGCAGCGGCAGCACCAGGTGCGTTTTTCAAGTTTCACGCCGGGGAAGGCGGCATTCGCGTACCCCTCATCATTGCAGGCCCAGACATCGAGCCAGGCGTTACGCAGGCCTTCTCCTTCGTCACCGACCTGGTGCCGAGCCTGCTTGATCTGGTGGGCCTGCCAAGGCCGGCGAGCGTCGATGGTGTGCCGGTACAGTCCTTTTCCGGACGCTCGTTGGCGCCTCTGCTGCACGGTGAAGTGGAGGCGGTCTACGGACCGGAAGATGTCGCGGCCATGGAAGTCGGCGGCAACGTCGCCCTGTTCCGCGGAGATTATAAGCTGGTCCGGAACATGCCGCCTTACGGCGACGGTTCCTGGCAGCTCTACGATATTTCCCGGGATCCCGGAGAGACCCGCGACCTGTCCGCTTCCGAACCGGACCTGAAGCGGACACTTCGCTCGGCTTACGAAGCGTACGCGGAGCGTGAGGGTGTGCTGGAACTGCCGGCGGGCTACGACCCCATGGTGCAGATGACCCGTGCGACGCGGCAGCGCCTGCTGGCCCACAACTGGCCATGGCTCCTCGGTGTGCCCGCGGCAGGCATTGTGATGCTCGCGCCCGGTTGGCGCCTGTTGCGCCGCCGCTCACGTCAGAATCCGGAGGCTTTATGAGTAAGCGCAAGTCCGTCCGCCTGAAGGGCGCGCCAGGATCGCCTTATACCCGCAAAATGCTGGCGCTGCTGCGTTATCGCCGCATTCCGTACGAGTTTCTGATCGGCAATCAGGCCGACGACCTTGGGCTGCCGAAGCCCAAGGTGGAGCTGCTGCCCACGTTTTATTTGCCGAACGCGTCCGGTGAGATCGAGGCGGTGGTGGACTCCACGCCGCTGATTCGCCGCTTCGAGCGTGATCGACCGGACCGTTCTGTGATTCCTCCGGATCCGGCGCTGGCGTTCATCGATGCCCTGCTCGAGGACTATGCCGACGAGTGGCTCACCAAGGCCATGTTCCACTATCGCTGGTGGTATGAGGCGGACATCGACAAGGCTGCCAGCATCCTGCCGCTGTGGCGCGATCCCTTCATGTCGCCGGAAACCCACGAGCGCATGCGGCAGTTCATTGCCGAGCGGCAGATCGCGCGGCTCTACGTGGTCGGCTCCAACGCGGTCACGGCTCCGGTCATCGAGGCGAGCTACGTCCGCTTTCTGGATCTGTTCGAGGCGTTGCTTCAGCGTCAGCCCTTCCTCATGGGTCAGCGCCCGGGTTCCGGCGACTTCGGCATCTATGCCCAGCTCACGCAGCTCGCCAAATTCGATCCGACGCCCATGGCGCTGGCCCTCGAGCGTGCGCCCAGGGTCTGCGCCTGGGTGGATGCGGTGGACGATCTCTCCGGTCATCCGGCGCCGGACAGTGGCTGGCTCGCAAACGCTTCGGCACGCGAGGTTCTAGGCGGGCTGCTGGCCGAAGTGGGGCGGGTCTACGTACCAGCGCTGCTGGCCAACGCCAAGGCCCTGGAGTCGGGGGAGAAGCAGTGGCACACCACCATCGACGGGCAGCGCTGGGAGCAGCCTACGTTTCCCTATCAGGTCAAGTGTCTGCAGAGCTTGCGCGAAGCGCACGCTGCTCTGGATGCGTCGGCGAAACGCACGGTTGCCGGGATCATCGACGGCACTGGCTGCGAAGCGCTGCTTAAGACCGGTTGAAGCGCTGTCAAAAGCGCTTTTCCCGCTGGCTGTCTTCGTAGAGGCGTTCGAGGAAGGTGCGGATGGCCGGCTCCGCCTCGGCGCGGCTCATGAGCTGCTGTGCCTCCATCAGCTGCGCCATGTCCTCCAGCGTCCGTTTGCCGTCGATGAGGCTCATGATGAACAGGTGCACGCGGCTGGTTAGCATCTGCATCTGGAAATGGGGCAGCACCGGCACCGGCTGCCTGCCGGTCACGATCCAGTCCGGCAGTGCGGTATGGCGTTCAGGCTGGGGGATCTCTTTGATGCGATCGGCGCAGAAGGTCACCAACTGCTCGCGACGGCCGTGGCGGCTGGCGGGCGAGCACATGTAGGGGATCTCCGCCTCCACCACATCCGGGGCAGCGAAGCCCGCTGCTTCCACCATCGCCAGCGTCTCCTCCAGGCTCAGACAGAGGGCCGGATCGGCGTGGCTGAAACTCAATGATCCGAAGCTGATCCAGCGTCCGTCCGGCTGAAGCAGACGATTGATGCGAGCCGCGATATGCGCCGGCGCGTCCGGAAGGATGTCGAGCACCCATGGCGTGACCACGGTATCGAAGCTGCCGGGGGCGAACGGGGGTCTGAGCGCATCACCGAGCAGCGGTGTCAGTCCGGGTGCAGCAGGGGATGCCTCGAGCGTCCTGGCCACGGCCTGATCGGCCATGCGCTTCGGGGCGATGGGAAACTCGTGCAGGCGCAAGGTTTCACCGCGGAACATGCGCGCCGCGATCAGCATCAGCAGAGGGTTGAAGTCCATTGCCACGGTGGACCGGCAGCCGAAGTGTTCATGCAGGTCGCGTGCGAGTCGGCCGGCCCCGCAGCCCAGCACGAGCATGTGCTGCGGACGTTCACGCGCAGCAAACGCCTCGCTGATCAGTTCCACTGAGCGGCGGTTCTCCTCGTCGCCCCAGCACCAGTCCCGATGGACGTTGGAATAGTAGGTGGTCAGACCCTGGTCCGTCGGGGGGCGGGTTCTGAGGGCGAGATAGGTCTCGGCACCGGCGGCGGGGTGGCCCGCCAGCAACGGGGCGAGGAGGTCGCGCAACTCGTCGTGGTGGACTCGTGCGGCATCGCGACGCAGTTCCAGCCGCCGCTTCGTGAGCGGGGCAAGGGCACCCTGAGCAAGTGCGGCATCGAGCAGCTTCGCGTCCTGCTGCAGTCGGCGCAGTTCCGCATGCAGCCGACCCCGCCACTCGCCGAGGGCGGCGCTGGGTGCCGAGTAGAGACAGGCCATGCCGTCGAGAACGGGAAAGTCGACGCGGCAACTGCCGCAGTGCCAGCCGCTTGCGCTCCGGTCCAGCGGCGTAAGGTCACAACGGGGACACGCCAGGTGTGGTTTGAGGTCAGCGTCTGTTTGCATGCACGGATTATTGCAGCAACTTGCGTTGCCGTCGTTGCGGAGAAGTGATCCCGGACGCAGCCGTTGGGCTGCATCCGGGATACGGGTGGGTGTTCAGAGCGTACCGTCGACGATGGGCTCGAACGCCGTCAGGCGGTCGCGCAGGGCCGGGTTGCCGAGGCCGTGGTTGGGGAAGAGGGTGGGGAAGTCGCCCTGTTCGCCGTGCAGTGCCAGGTAATTGAGGATGGTCGTCTCCACCAGCAGATTGACGTTGTTCGCTGCCGGGGATGAGGCCGACTCCACCGAGCCGTCCGGTCTGTAATGACCGATCTGCTGGTGCTGCGCCTGCTGCGCTGCCGATCCTCCGATGAGCTGCGGGCGAGCACCCGGGTTATAAACGAGAAAGAATGAGCCTGCGGTGGCGGACTGATTGTCGCTGGTCCACTCGCCTTTACCCCGCCCCTCGATGGAGTCGTCGATCACGCCGTTGCTCGAGTTCGAGCCATCCGTGAACACGTACAGCATCAGGGGTACGCCGACGCGATGGGCGTACTCGAGGCATGCGCCCATGCAGCGCCCTGCGCGCAGGTCCTTCACCTCGCCCTCGGCCCGACGGCCTCCGTGGTAGTCATAACCACCCATGGTCACGCAGCCGGCACCGGCGAAGCCGTTGATCACCAGCTTCATGACGGCAGCCGTCTTGCGGAATTCGCTGTCGCCATTGAATTCCTGGGCACTGAAGATGCCCGCGGCGCCGACGATATCGGGATCCAGGGCCGGATTGAGGCTGGCCGGGTCGCCGAATCGGTTGGCGATGTCGGCTGACTTCAGATACCCGCAGCGGACCAGGTCCTTGATTACATCATCACGCGTGATGCCCGTGGAGACCCGCTGCAGTTTCTGGTCGCTGACTCGGTAGATGGATTCCATGACGGCCACCGCGTCGTCCTGACCGAGCAGGCCGATGAGCTGACCCGTGTCCACCAGACCCGTGACGTCGCTGGGGCGGTCCACCTTGGTGGGACGCACTTCCGGATTGATCATGCTCATCGGCGCGACGGAGTTGCCGCCGGAGTCTGAGGGGCGGGAACCGATCAGGGTCAGCAGTTCACCGTCGGCGCCGGCGCGGTGGATGCCGTACATGGGGTTGTGAGGGTTGTTGCCGGTGTCGTTTTCGGAGCGGGCAGGGATGACTGCTCCATTGATGAGTTGCTCGACACCTGGGCTCAGGCGATCGGTAATGCCGCGCAGGAAACCACTGTCGCTGTGGAACGCGAGTCCCAGACGCTGGTCGACGTGGTCACCGCCGGTCGCCGGATTCGGCGCCGGAGGAATCATGTTGCCGGGCAAGCCCTGCCGGCTGTAGCCCTGGGTGCTGAGGAAGTCCAGCTGCCCACCCTGACGTCCGACCAGGACGTTCGAGCCCATCATGGACGCGCCGCCGGCGAGATCGAAACAGATGAACGGAATCCTGCCGGCACCCTGCACCGCGATGCCGCATGCTTCCTTCAGCGGTTCGAGATCGCCGGACAGTTGCGCCCACGCCGCACGCGGATTGGCGAAGAGACTGAATACACCGCCGCCGACGAGGGTGGCAGCTCCGGCCATGAAGCCCTGCGAAATGAACTGACGCCGGGTGATCGGGCGCGGATGATCTGGATGCCGCTTGGGCGCGAACCAGTCGTCTGGCGTACCTCGCTTCCTACGCATGATCACTCCTCGGGCGGGTCACAGCACCAGCATGGGCGCACTGCTCAGCATCGCTGCGCAGGCGGCCTTGCCGATGGCACGGGTACGTTCCGGACCGCTGGCGCTGCTGCCAGCGAGCAGGCGGTCGATGAGGGCATCGAGTTCGCCACGTACGTCGGCGAATTCGGGTTGACTGTTCAGGCCCACGCCCATCATCCGGTCGATGATTGGCGTCAGCAGGAGTGTACGGCCATCGCCTGCGAAGGCGGTGGCAGTGCCTGCATTGAAGTCGAAACCCGGGAAGAAACTCGTCCTGCGGGTCGTATCCTCGATCAGGACGTTGCAGTAGGCGATGCCGAGCTGCGTGACGCCGATCTGGTGTGCCGAGACGAACGTCTCCATACGATCGATGCCGGGCAGCTGCTGCCGAACCAGATCGAAGGTGTCGCGAACCGAGGGCTCGGTGCTGGGGATGCCCGTTACCTTCGCCATGGTGGCATTGATGCGATCGAAGGTGCGCACACCAATCTCGGCTTGCGGTTCGAGATCGGCAGGCTCGACGACCGGCAGCGGCGTCGGATCCACCGTAACGCCGACGCTGTCACCAATCTCGCCGAAGCTTAAGAAGAACTCGTCGCTCTGAGGCCCGAGTTCGAGCGCGATCACGGCGCCATGACTGGACAGCAGCTGACCGTTCTCCGGTGAGTACTCCCCACCGATGACGGTGTCGATGGACCGGAAGGCCTGACCGATTCCCGCTTCGGAGCCATTGATGCCGATGCGCAGATCCCGGATCACGACACCATCCATGGACACGCTGGGATCGAGGTTGATCAGGCGCGGGCTGGTGAACAGGTACGCGTAGGTGTCGAACTGACTGACCTCGATGAGGATGTAGCTGTCCGGGATGCCGACATGCTCGCTGACATCGAACAGGAGGAAGAACTTCTCGCCGACGCCGGCTGCCATGTTCTGCATGATCTGCTCGCTGGTGAGGGCCCGGTTGTGAATGGCCACCAGACGGAGGACGCCTTCCCATTGACGGTCCCCGGAGACTTCGTTGCCGAGCACCAGCGCAAAGGTGTTGTCCCAGTCGTTGATGAGCCCGCCGCCTACCGGGTCGTCGATGGGTATACGAGTGCCGTTGACATGGATCTGTCGGCCTGCAACCGGATCGAAGGTCACCACGACGTGCTGTAGCGTGGCCTGCAGGATCTGGTCTGCGTCTTCTGTGGCGAGTACCGGGTCGCCGTTCGGTCCGGTGACGTTGCTGCGATTGCGGAACTCGTAGCTGTGCATGTCCTGGGACAGCGTGAAGTTGCGCACGCCTGTGCCACCTGAGTAGCCGATGATGTGCGCGTTGTCCTGCGTGACGTTGCCGGGAACGACCCAGGCTTCCAGGGAGTACTCGCCGGTGGCGCGGATCAGATCATGCAGCTTGCGGCTGCTGGCTGTGCTGGCCTGGGCCTTGCCGCTCCTGATGTCGATGCCCCAGCCACCGAACCACTCGACGTCGCCGGATAGCGTGAGATTCGCTGCCGGATCGACGCCGCTGGTGTCGAATGCGGTGGTTCCGGTGCCTTCCTTGAATTCGAACAGGGCGATCTGGGCGCTCTCGAAGCGATTGCCGCCGGCTGCAATGATGCCGTCCGGCAGCGTCAGCGCCTTGCTCGTGACCAGGTTCGGGTCCACCTCGTTCGGCTCGACTTCTCCGGCGAATGCGGCGATGGCGTTCTCGATCAGCTGTGCGTCGTCCTCGCAGTCGCTCCAGCAGTTGTGAAACTCGTTGCGCAGGCGGATCACGAAACGCGACAACGCCGGCACCGATAGGTTCATGCGGCTGCGCGATGCGTCATAAGCCGTGACCAGATCTCCGTCAGCGAAGAAAGGTGACACGGAACCGGGGACGGTGGTTCTGTGGCAGTCGGCACAGTAGGTCGCCAGCGGCGGGTACACCGTGGCGGCGAAGAGCATCGGATCCTCGGGAAAGGCCAGGCTCGAGCCCACTTCGCGGCTGCGTGGTCGCTGCAGTTCGATGGCGCGACCGGTGTCGAGGGCGCCACCGGCCCAGTTGCTGATCCAGGTGGTCAGAATATCGGCGCAGGCCTGCGTGCTGGACAGCCAGCAGTTGTGACCGCTGGCCACGTACGTGACCATCAACGAGTCAGCGGGTGAGGTGATGTCGACGATGGTGTTCGCGGCTTCGTAGGCGAGATTGACGTCGTCGACCCTGGCGAATCTGGGTGCCTGGCCGTCTGCGGTATGGCACTGGCCGCAGCGATTGGCTGCGCGCACGTTCTCCCAGACGTTGATCATGAAGGCCTGGGTGTCGGTGGTGGCTGGCGCAGGGCCCGTGTAATTGCTGGACTGGATCGGCGCCGTCTGCTGCAGGGGCTGGGTGCTTTCACCGCCATCGGTGCATCCCGCAAGTGCCAGGGCGGCCACGAGCAGCACCGCCAGCCAGGACATCGTCTTCATGGACGTTCCCTCGAGGTGGTGCGCCGGGAGCGACGTGCGCTCGCCGTCCATTTCTTGTTTTTGATCCATCCGAGTGTGCCTCCGGCAGCGAATCAGTCGCCCTTGCAGTAGACGGCCGATTCGGCAAAGACCTGCTTCATCCGGTAGTCGCCGGAGACGAAGCCGCCCACCATGGAATCGATCTGCGCACGATCAGCAGAGTTCGCCGGCGCCCTGAGGCAGACGGTCGAGAACACTTTCTCCACCTGGCACTGGGCGAAGGCCTGACTGCTGGCCAGTTCCATGCCCATGGAGGCAGCGCCGTTGCCGGATCCCGGCGAAGCGCCATTCCAGCCGAGTTGGGCGTTGCGACCCCGGCGCCAGTAGTTGTCCCAACGGTCGTCCGGCGTCACGTAGCCGAACGGGAAGGTGTCCTCGTTGTTGAAGTATTTCGGCTGGACCTGCCCGGGGGTGTAGCGGATGCGGCCAGCCTGCTCGTCGTAATCGTGGTAGGCGAAAGCCTGGGCAAGGGGGTCCATGCCGGTGTGACAACCGATGCAGTTGTTCAGGTAGACACGACTGTCACCACCCGGGCTGCGCGACACGTCCTGGCGGATGCGATCGGTGGGAAGCTCGGTGTCGAAGAACTGTTCCAAGTCTCGGCACATGTGACTCATCAGGGTGAACCTGAGCATGGCCCGGTTGGTGCCGGCAACGAAGAACGCCTCGGCTGCGGCCCGGGTCGTCATCACGCCTGCAACCCCCTGAAAGGGCAGGTCCGTCTGTGCGGTCTGGGTCGTCGCGACCAGGACCGAGGGCGAACCGAGATTGAATCCACCCCGCTCGAGCGCCTCATAGTGGGCGTTGCTGGTCATGGAGTAGGCCGGGACGCCGGAGAGCCCCGGAGCGCCAACATAGAGGATGTCCTCGGAGAGCAAACCGTTGAAGGGCACGTCGTCACGGATCATGCCAATCACCGTGGCGATATAGTCGTTCAGGGGAACGAAGGCGGACTCGTCGCGATTGGTCCAGGGTGCGGCGAAGTTCTTCAGGGTGACGTTGTAGAACGAGGGATCTTCCATCGCGCGATAGGCAGCGCTGATGGCGTTGTTCTGCAGGATGTCCATTTCCATCTGGTCGAGGACGTCCTGGCTTGGCGGCACGCCTGCAAGGCGATCGTGGATGCGACGGGCCTGGTCTCGTGGTCCGGCTTGAGCTTCGGCGACACCGACGGCAATACAGGCGACCAGAAGCAGGACAGACATGCCTTGCCGCAGCCAGCCTCTGGCTTCGTTACGCTCCATGCTGTTCCCCTTCACGCGAATCTCCCCGCGAAGTACGACCGTATGTCATTAGGTTTAGTCGACGATTGCGACTCCAACCGTGATCGTGTTGGCATTTTGCGCAGAGGCAGACTGCCGAAGCTGTACTAGATTGAAAGACTGCAGGGCCGGGGTGTTGGTGCCGCTTCGAAGGCGCTGGATGGCGAAGAGCGTGTCCGGTTCAAGACGGCGATCACATGGTGAGCCCTTCGTGGGGCCGTGCAATGGCTTGGGTATGGGACGGGACAGGATGATCGCAGAACCCAATGACTTGCCGCGTCACGCCGAAGGGCGGGGGTGGCATTTCGCCTGCGTACTACTCCTGGGCCTCGTCGCATGTGGCGGTGATGGCGTCACGGTCTCCGGCGGTCAGAGTCAGGATCCGGTGGTCGTCGACGTCCCGATTGCCTACATCACACGGCCTGCGCCGATGGCGGCGGACATGGGTGCTGCGAGCGACGATGCGAGACAGCTGCTGCGGATCCAGCCCGGTGCGCAGTTATTCCTGCGCGAGCGCGCCTCGCCTTCCGCACGCGAGCGCAATCTCACGGACGAACTCGAGGAAGGGGACTACGACGTTCGCGACCTGAATGTCTCCTTCGACGGTCAGCGCTTCATCTTCGCCCTGCGGGGACCGTTGCTGCCTGACGCCGACGACGATGATCAACCGTCCTGGAACCTCTGGGAATTCGACCGGGGTACGGACCAGCTGCGCCGCATCATCAGTTCCGACACCACCGCGGAAGCGGGTCACGACCGGACACCCGCCTACCTCCCGGACGGCCGTGTCGTGTTCTCATCCACCCGGCAACGCCAGGGCAAGGCCATCCTGCTTGATGAAGGCAAGCCCCAGTTCGATGCGCTGAATGAGGAGCGACGTGAGTCGGCCTTCGTCCTGCACGTGATGAACGCGGACGGCAGCGACATCAATCAGATTTCCTTCAACCAGAGCCACGACCTGCACCCGGAGGTCATGGACAACGGTCAGATCGTATTCAGTCGCTGGGACAGGGCGAACGGCCGCAATGGCATTCATCTCTATCGCATGAACCCCGATGGCACGGACCTCGAACTGTTTTATGGCGCCAACAGCCATCAGACCGGCACCGATGGAGCGACCGTCCAGTTCCTGCGACCCCGGCAGGCCGACGGTGCGCTGCTGACCCTGTTGCGACCCTTCGTGGCGGCGGATGCTGGTGCCGATCTCGTGCGCATCGACGTGGAGGGATTCGTCGAGAACGAACAGCCCATACCGTTCCAGCCAGGGGCCATGTTCGGTCCTGCGCAGACTCGCGCCACGATCAATGACGTACGCACCAACGGTGACATTTCCCCCGGGGGGCGGTTCACATCGGCGTGGCCGTTGCGGGACGGTAGCCGACGGATGTTCGTGACTTGGAGTCTGTGCCGTCTGCAGGGCGACGAAGGTGGCATCCTGCCCTGCACGGAAGAACGGCTCGCGGATCCTGATGCGATCCCGGCGCCACCTCTCTACGGACTTTATCTCTACGATGGCAGCACCGACACCCAGCTGCCGGTGCTGCAGCCCGTAGAAGGTGTCATGTATACGGAAGTGGTGGCCGCCCAGATGCGCCCCCAGCCTCTGGTGCTGTTCGATCAGGTGGATTCCGGCCAGGCGGATCTGCTGCTTGCGGATGCCGACAGCGGCCTGCTCGCGATCCGCAGCGTCTACGACATCAATGGTGTGGACACGTCCGGGGCGGGTATCGCGACCCTGGCAGACCCGGCGGTTACGACCGCCGCACAGCGCCCGGCCCGCTTCCTCCGGATCCTCAAGGCTGTCGCGTTGCCCGACGACGACGTCCGCGATTTCCGCAATACGGCCTTTGGTCGCGGCGGTGCCGGCAACGGCATGCGCGAGATCATCGGCTACACGCCCATCGAGCCGGATGGCTCCGTGATCGTTCAGGTGCCGGCGAATGTCCCGCTGGCAGTGGAGGTCCTCGACGGCCAGGGTCGACGGATCAGTGCACGCCATCGCAGCTGGCTGCAGGTCCGGCCAGGACAGACGCTGGCATGCGTCGGCTGCCACACGCCGAACAGCGGCCTGTCCCACGGACGCCGGGACGCGTTCGAAAGCGTTCATCCAGGTGCGGCCGCCACGGGTCAGCCCTATCCGAACACGCGCCCGGAACTGTTTGCCGACTTCGGCGAGACCATGGCGGAGGTGCGCGCGCGGGTCAGCTGCGCGACGGATTGTTCCGCCCGGGTGCCGAGTGTCGACGTGGTGTTCGAGGACGTCTGGACCGACGAGCAGAGTGCGGGGCGCGCGCCGGACGTGTCGTTCGCGTGGCGCTACGTCAATCTGCAGACGCCCATTCCTGTGGCTGGCGAATGTCTGCTGCAGTGGAACCCGCGCTGCCGCTCGGTGATCCACTATGAAGAGCACATTCATCCTCTGTGGGACCTCGATCGGCAGGTGATCGATCCCGAGGACGGCTTCACGGTGCTGGCGGACAACACCTGCACGCTGTGCCACAGCCCGACGGACGACATGGGTGCCCTTCGGGTCCCGGAAGCCAATCTGGACCTCGCCGACGGTCTGTCGCCCCTGCAGGCCGACCACTTCAATGCGTATCGGGAACTGGTCTTTCCCCGCAATGAGCGGGAAGTCCTCGATGGGATTCTTCAGGATCGCCTGGTGGAAATCGGTATCGATGAAGACACCGGCGAGCCGATTCTCGCGACGGTTTCCATGCCGCCGCCGATGGCGGTAGGTCGGGCGCTGTCGGCGGGACGCTTCTTCGACCGTTTCGAACCGGACGGCAGTCACGCGGGTTGGCTCAGTGAAGCCGAGCTGCGGTTGCTGTCGGAGTGGATGGACCTCGGAACGCAGTACTACAACGATCCGTTCGCGGCGCCGGAGGATTGATCGTGCCCGGACGCGCTTTGATTCCCCTGGCACTCTGCTTCGGCCTGTTGCTGGCGCCGGGGGCACAGGCCGATGGGTTCCGGGCCGCGGTGGCTGAGCCTTTCATGGAGATGCATACGGGGCCAGGTCGGGGCTATCCCGTGTTCCATGTGTTGGATCGAGGGGAACACTTCGAAATCCTGGCGCGCCGGACCGACTGGTTCAGAATTCGGGGGCCGCGGGAACGTGTGGGCTGGGTGAGCCTGACACAGATGCGTCTCGCGACGACCACCGATGGTCAGCCTCTGGATCTGGGCGAACCGGGTTCCACCGACTACTTCGATCGGCGCTGGGAGTCCGGGGTGATGCTCGGGGACTTCAGCGGCGGCGACATCATCTCGCTTTACGGCAGTTATCTGCTCACGCGCAACCTGTCGGTGGAGCTCACCGGCAACGCGATCACCGGCAGATTCTCCGACGCCTGGATGGTCAATGCTCATCTGGTCCATCAGCCGTTCCCGGAGTGGCGGGTCTCGCCTTTCGTATCGCTGGGTACCGGTGTGATCTGGATTAAGCCCCAGGCCAGATTGGCTGAAGCCGAACGACGCACGGATCAGGTCGCGAGCGTAGGCCTCGGACTGCGCATGCACTTGACGCGACGCTTCATGCTGCGCGCCGAGTACAGGAGCCATCTGATCTTCACCGACCGCAACGAAAATGAGGCAGTGGACGAATGGAAAGCAGGCTTCGCATTCTTTTTCTGAAAGGCATGCTGCTCGTCGCGGTCCTCGCCGGAGCGACGGGATGCAGCTCGCTCGGACGCGAGGTGGCGGAGGACGATCGCGGACCAGTCGTGGATCCTACGGTGGACCGGCGTGAGATTCGGCAGCCGCGCATCGATACCGAGAATTTCGAAATCGGCGTGTACGGCGGCTTCGTCAGCGTCGAGGACTTCGGCAGCAATGCAGGCTATGGCGTACGCCTCGCCTATCACATCAGCGAGTCACTGTTTGCAGAAGTCATGGCGGGTCAGAGCGATGCCGGCAGAACCAGCTTCGAGAATCTCAGCGGTGGTGCACCGCTGCTCACGGATTCAGAGCGGCGCTTCCGCTACTACGACTTGTCGATCGGTTACAACGTACTTCCCGGAGAGGTGTTCTTGAGTCGCAACCGCGCCTTCAACTCGGCGCTGTATGTGCTGCTCGGTGCCGGGAACACCGAATTCGGGGGAGAGAACCTGTTCACCGTGAGTTTCGGCGCCGGTTATCGGGTCCTGCTGACCGATTGGCTCGCTGCTCATTTCCTCGTCCGTGATCGTATGTTTTCTACTGACCTGTTGGGTGACGACAAGATTGCGCACAACGTCGAATTCAGCCTGGGCCTGAGCTGGTTCTTCTGACCCGGCGGCCGCACGCTTACGAGGAGACTGTTCCGATGATCAAGCATGCATGGCTACTGCTTGCTGCCGCGCTGTTCGCCGTGGCGGCGCAGGCTGGAGGGCCGAAGGTCGGCTCTCCCGCGCCTGACTTCACGCTGGAGAGCCGGTCTGGAGGAACGGTTGCGCTTAGCGATCTGAAGGGCGAAGTGGTGCTGCTCAACTTCTGGGCGACCTGGTGTCCGCCCTGCAGGCAGGAGATGCCGCTGCTGGACCAGATCTACGGACGCTATGAGGCGCTGGGTTTCACCCTGCTCGGTGTGAACGTGGAACAGGACAGCAACCTCGCGGATCGTTTCCTCGCGGATGTCCCGGTGAGTTTCCCCATCCTGCTGGATCCGCAGGAGCAGGTCAGCAAGCTGTATCAGGTTCCGGCCATGCCCACCACGGTGATCATCGATCGCCAGGGCATCGTTCGCTACATTCATTACGGGTTCCGGCCGGGTGACGAGCAGAAGGTTCAGGACGAGGTCAGGCGCCTGATCAGGGAACGATCATGAGCCGGCAGAAACTGCTCGCCGTCGCCGCTGCAGCGCTGCTCATGGGTGGATGCGCGAGTGTCGATCCCTGGGTGAAGCCCTACGAGCGGGACCGTCTCGCCGATCCGATCATGAGCTTCGAGCGCGACCCCGTCATCGCCTCCCATCGTCGCCACGTGTTCGACGTACGGGAAGCTGCGCGCGGTGCCGCCGGCGGCTCTGGTGGCGGGTGCGGGTGCAACTGACATGATGCTCCGGTCTTACAAGGGTGCTGTGGTTGCGATCGTGCTGGCCCTGGCGCTGCTGACGCCGACGCTGTCTGCACAGGTTCTTCCTGATGACCGGCTGGATCTTCTGTATCACTTCTACGAGGGTGGCGGGATGACCATCCAGGGGCCGTCACTGCTGGCACGCAAGCAGATCGGCTCCAGCGTCTCGGTCTCTGCGAGTTACACGGTGGACTCCATCAGCGGCGCGTCCATCGACGTGGTGACCACGGCCAGTCCTTACACGGAGAAGCGTACGGAGATCAGCGCCGGCGTGGACTATCTCCGCGGCAGCACTCTGCTGGGCTTCACCTACACCAACAGCGACGAAAAGGATTACACCGCCAACACCTTCGGCGTCAGTGTCAGCCAGGAGATTTTCGGCGGCATGACGACGGTCAGCATGGGTTATGTCCGCGGCTTCGATGAGGTGGGACGCAGCGACAACCCTGACTTCTCTGCGGACGTCGATCGTCATGCGTGGCGTCTCGGTCTGACGCAGGTTCTGACCCGTAATCTCATTGCGGAGGTTGCGTTCGAGACGATCAGCGATGAGGGTTTTCTGAACCTTCCCTATCGCCAGGTGCGTTTCCTCGATCCGGATTCCGCCACCGGATTTTCCTGGGAGCCTGAGGTCTATCCGAACACCCGGACGAGCAATGCCATCGCGCTGCGCAGTCGGTTGCATCTGCCATTCCGCGCGGCCCTGCAGACGGACTACCGCTACTACGCGGACAGCTGGGACATCGATGCCCACACTGCGGAGATCGGCTACACCCATGGCGTGCTGGATCGATGGACCCTCGACGTGGGCTATCGCTACTACCGCCAGAGCGGCGCGGAGTTCTTCTCCGATCTGTTTCCGTTCCGGGAGTCCCAGAACTTCCGTGGCCGTTGGAAGGAGATCAGCGCCTTCGACAGCCATGCGTTCCGGGTGGGCGTGAATTACGAGTTCATGGCAGAGCGTCGCGGCTTTTTGGAACGCAGTGCCGTAGGGCTTTCCTTCGAGCGGATCCTCTATGACTACCGCGACTTCCGTGACGTCCGCATCGATGCTGATCCCGGTGAAGAGCCGACCTACAGCTTCGAAGCGAACGTGATCCAGTTCATGTTGTCGGTGTGGTTCTGATGAGGGCGGCGTGAGCGGGTCACCGCAGAGGGCGAATGTCTGGCAGGGTCTGGCCCTGTGCGCACTGCTGCTCGCCTCGGGATTCGTGAGTGCCGCCTGGCACGGCGACGAGCAGGCCAAGATGGGCACACGCATCGTGGTTCAGCTCTGGCATCCCGATGCCGAAGAGGGCAAACGGCTGGTCGCTGCGGCCATGGCCGAGTTCGATCGTATCGAAGCGCTCATGAGCACCTACCGCGAGGACTCTGAGATCTCGCGGGTCAATCGTTACGCAGCCGAGCGGCCGATTCCCGTCTCCGAGGAGCTCTACGACATCGTCCGGCAGTCCATCGCGATGTCGCGCCTCACTCAGGGCGCCTTCGACATCACCTACGAGAGCGTCGGCTACCTGTATGCGTTCCGGGAGCGGCAGGCGCCGACGGATGCACAGGTGGATGCTCGACTCGACGCCATCGACTACCACCACCTGCTGCTGGATCCCGAAGCCCGCAGCATCGCCTTCGCGATGGAGGGCGTGCGCATCAATCTCGGCGGAATCGGCAAGGGTTATGCGTGTGATCGAGCCGTCGATCTCATTCGGCAGGCAGGTGTGGAGCATGCGCTCGTCAGTGCCGGCGGCGACACGCGCCTGCTGGGCGACCGCCGGGGGCAACCCTGGGTCGTCGGTATTCGCGATCCCGATGACGCGGACGCCGTGGTGACCCGACTCGCCCTGGTGGACGAAGCCATTTCCACCTCGGGCGACTACGAGCGCTATTTCGAAGACGACGGCGTGCGTTATCACCACATTCTCGACCCCGCGACAGGTCGGCCCTCCGAGGGAGTCCGCAGCGTCACCATCATAGGTCCCGACGGCACCCGAACGGATGCGCTGTCGACCAGCGTCTTCGTCATGGGCGCGGACGCCGGGCTCGAACTCATCGAGCGGCTTCCGGACTACGAAGCCATCGTCATCGACAGCACGCGCGGCGTTCGGGTGTCCGGAGGACTTGCACCGCCGTAGCAATGACAGGGGGGCTTGTGAGCACGATGGACGTGACGCGCGTCACAAGCGCTATCGGACAGCGTTACCTATATTGAATGAGAGGCCGGCAGCGTGCCGGCGCCACGCCGCAAGGACAGGTTCGAATGGCCTCCGAGGCTTGCAGAAAAGGGCTCGGCCTCTTGCTGATGCTCGCCGCCATCGCAGGCGGGGCCGCTCCGCCTGCGCCGGATTTTGCCCTGCGATCCGCAGACGGGCACAACGTGCGCCTGTCCGAGTTCCGCGGCCAGGTCCTCGTCGTCGCGTTCTGGTCATCCCGCTGTGCGGACTGCGATCGGCATGTCGAGCACCTCGATGCGCTGACCCAGCGCCTGTATGAAAGGGGCGTACGTCTGCTGGTCGTGAGCATCGATCGTGAACCGAACGCAGCCCGGGAGCGGGCTGCTCGACTGCAGGCACCGATACTGTTGGACATGGAGCGCGAGGTTGCGCGCCTCTACGACATCGGGCGTCTACCGGTGGTCCACTTCGTCGACTACCACGGACGCTTGCGGGACGTCGAAGCGACGACTAACGGGCGGGAGCTGACGCGGTACGAACCCACCCTGCTGGCCCTTCTGGACGAGTGAGCACAGACCCATGGACATGAAACGATTGCTGATGGCCGTGTTGCTCGCGGCGTCGCTGGGCGCCGGGCCCCTGGCCGCAGAGCAAAGCCTGGACACCCGCATGCAGGATCTCAGGCAGGAGATCCTGCACTTGAACCGGGAGTTGTTCATGTTGGAAGAGGATCTGCTCTTTCCGGCCAACACCCAGGTCGCCGTGTTCCTGTCCATGGACGTGGGCGAGTTCTTTGCGCTGGACTCGGTGGAGCTGAAACTCAACGATCGCGTGGTCAAGCGTTATCTCTACACGCCGCGCGAAGTCGAAGCCTTGCTTCGTGGGGGTGTGCAGCAGCTTTACCTCGGCAACCTGCGCAGCGGTTCCCATGAACTCGTTGCCGTATTCACCGGTAAGGGGCCTCATGATCGCGACTACCGTCGGGCAACCAGCCTGAACTTCGAGAAGGGCATTGGTGCCCAGTTCGTCGAGCTGAAGATTTCCGATCGCGTCAGCCGGCAGCAGCCCGAGTTCCTGGTCCGGGAGTGGGATTAGTCCCGTGACACCACGCTTGCGCTGCTTCCTTGCCATGGTCGTCACTGCTTCAGCCTTGATGCAGGCAACCGCCTGGGCTCAGGAACTGGCGGCGGGAGAAGTGCGGGACCTGCATTTCGGCGAAGCACTGTTTCATTTCTATCAGGATGACTATTTCACCTCCCTGAGCAGGCTGCTCATGGCGCAGGAGGCGGGTCGCATCGTTCATCATCGTGACGATGCGGAGCTGCTCGCCGGTGGCTTGTACCTGCAGTTCGGCATGTACGACGAGGCGGAGCGTGCGTTCCGGAAACTGTTGGATGAACGCAGTGATCCGGCGCTTCACGATCGCGTGTGGTTCCAGCTCGGTCGCGCACATTATCGGCAGGGCAAGCACGAGGCCGCCCTGAGGGCGCTGCAGCGGGTCGAGGGCCGTCTGGCCGGCTACGCGGCGGCCGAGCTGCCACTGTTGAAGGCTCAGAGCAGCATGGCACTGGGACGTTACGCATCGGCCGCAGCGCTGCTGGAGAACTGGCAGGGTCCGGCGGACTGGTTGCCCTTCATGCGTTACAACCTGGGTGTAGCGTTGATTCGCAGCGGTGACGAGAACGCAGGGATCGCACAGCTGGAAGCGCTGGGGCGGACGCCGGCCCGCGACGAGGAAGACAAGGCGCTTCGCGACCGTGCCAACCTGGCGCTTGGCTATACCTGGCTGCAGCAATCCGAGCCCGGGCGCGCGCTGGACGCATTACAACGGGTTCGTCTCGAGGGTGCGAGTGCCAACCGTGCGCTGTTGGGCGTGGGTTGGGCCCGGACAGCGATGGACGACCATGCAGGTGCGCTGGTGCCATGGCAGGCCCTGTGGACGCGGGACCGGCTCGATGGCGCCGTGCAGGAGTCGCTGCTTGCGGTCCCTTACGCGCTTGCGCGCCTGGACGAGGATCAGCAAGCGGTGCACGCCTACGAGCGTGCGCTGGCAGCCTTTGACGACGAGATCCGCCACCTCGACGAGGTCATGAACGCTGCGAAGGCGGGGGAACTGGTCGACGCGTTGCTTCTGGCGGACGACTCTGAGCGTGCCCGCTGGCACTGGCAGCTCGACGAGCTCCCTGTATCACCAGAGTCGCGCTATCTCCATGCGCTGATTGCGAGTCATGGTTTTCAACAGGGGCTGGGACACTATCGCGATCTGCTGGCGCTCGGTCGGCATCTCGACGAGTGGCACGAGCGCCTCGAGACCTTCGGTCATATGGTCGAGGCACAGATGCTCGCTGCACAGCAGCGCGCGCCGGTGATCGATGCCCGTATCGATGCGATTGACGTCGAATCATTGATCGCGCGTCGTGACGAGCTTGCCGCTCGGATCGAGGACATCGCGCGGGAGCGTGATGTGGTCGGCCTCGGCAACGACGAGGAGCTCGAGTTCTGGAACCTGCTCGAGGAGCTGGAATCCGGTCCGGCGCTTGCCGCCGCTCCGGAAGAGGCGCGTGAACGTCATCGTCTGCTGCGGGGACATCTGCTGTGGCAGATGGATCGAGACTACTCTTATCGCATTTGGCAGCAGCAACGAGCCCTCACCGAACTCGACGGGCATCTGGAAGAAGTCGCACCCCGGCTGCAGCGTGTCATGGAGATTCGCGCTGCGCGGCCGCAGGAACTCGAGGCGTTGGCCGAGCGCATCGATGCACTCAGTCCGCGCATCGATGTGCTCAGGGACCAGGTCGCGCTGCTGCGGACGGAGCAGGGGGCGGTGTTGCACGCCATGGCGATGAACTGGCTCGAGGCGCAGCAGCAACGTCTGGTGGCCTATCAGGTCCAGGCGCGCTTTGCCCTGGCGACGCTGTATGACCGGGCTGCGACCGCGGCCCGGCCATCCCCGGTTGTGGAGCCGGGCTCATGAGCACGGGTGCGGCGACACTGACGTTGGTGATGTTTTCCAGCTTCTGGCCCTTCGGAGACCGGGAAGCTGACCGGTCGACTGATCCGACCATTGCCACTCTGGATGCCGGTCCCGTGGCCGTCCGGGAGCTGCAGGTGGGGGCAGCACCGCCGCTCGAGGCGGATACGGGGCGCGCGATGCAGCAGTACCGCGCATTGCTGGAGTTGGACGCGGTGCCCGATGCCATGCGCCTGCAGGCGCTGCGCCGACTGGCGGATCTGGAACTGCAGACCGGTCTGGCGCTACAGGCGGACATGACCGACGAGGTGGCGGCCAGGCGCTACATCGAAGCTGCGGTGGCCGGCTACAGTGAGCTGCTGGCCAACTGGCCGGGGCTTCAGGAAACGGATCGCCTGCTCTACCAGCGTGCCCGTGCGCAGGACGCGCTGGGTGATACCGAAGCGGCGCTGGCCGGGCTGGACCTTCTGGTGCAGGCGCATCCCGCGAGCCCCTACGCGGCAGAAGCGCAGTTCCGGCGCGGTGAGCGGCTGTTCGTTGAGGGGCGTCATCTGGAAGCGGAAGACGCGTACGCAGCGGTACTCGCGCATCCCCAAGGCAGCCCGTTCCGCGACCAAGCGCTCTACAAGCTCGGTTGGACGCGTTACCGGCTTGGGGAATATCAGTCTGGAGTCGAGCCCTTCATGGCCCTGCTCGATTTCCGTTTCGGCGCTGACGCGGATCCCGATCTCGATGGCTTGAGCCGTGCAGAACGGGAACTCTACGAGGACACGCTGCGGGTGCTCGCCCTCGGATTCTCGTATGTCGATGGACCCGCCGCCATCGATGCAGTGATGGCGGAGCAGGGCGACCGGAACTGGTCCCACCTGCTGTATGCATCGCTGGGACAGCTGTATCTCGTTCAGGAACGCTACCGGGACGCGGCTTCGGCGTTCGGTGCCTTCGTCGACGGCCGCGTGAACCACGTCCGCGCGCCTGGATTTCAACAGGCCGTGATCGACGCCTATACCCAAGGCCGTTTTCCGTCGCTGGTGCTCGACGCCAAGGAGGACTACGTCGTCCGTTATGGCCTTGACGCCGACTTCTGGCGGCAGCGTGACACTGACGATCACGCCGAGGTGCTCGATCTGCTGCATCTGCATCTCGCTGATCTGGCGGAGCACGACCACGCGCTGGCGCAGGACAGCGGCGAGTGGGCGGATCAGGCCCGCGCGGTGAACTGGTATCGCAAGCTGCTGGCCTGGTTTCCTGAGGATCCGCGTGCCGGCCAGCACAGCTTCCTGCTCGCGGAGCTGTTGCTGGAAGCGCAGCGCTTCGAGGAAGCCACTGCGGCCTATCTGGCGTCCGCTTACGATCACGGTGACCATGCCGATGCTGCAGAAGCCGGCTATGCGGCGTTGCTGGCCGCACGACGACACGAAGCGTCGCTCGAGAACGACGCGCGCACTTCGTGGCAGGCCGACCTCGCCGAGTGGTCGCTGCGTTTCGCGGTGACCTTCCCGGATCACCCCGAGGCTGTTCCGGTGCTGACGGTGCTGGCCGAAGAGCGCTTCGCTGCGGGTGAGTTTCTGGAAGCAATCTCCGTCGCCGAGCGGGTCGTGCAACACCAGCCGCCTGCAGACGCAGCGGCGGCAACCACCGCATGGACGGTGATTGCCCATGCCCAGTTTGATCTCGGGCACTACCACGAAGCTGAGCAGGCCTATCGCCTGCTGCAGGGCAGAGAGCTGCCCGCGGAACGCTTCGATGCCTTCACAGACCGCATCGTCGCTGCCGTCTTCAGGCAGGGTGAGCAGGCGCGGGCTGCCGGTGAGGTCGATGCAGCCGTGCACCATTTCGTCCGCCTCGGCGTCGAGGTTCCTGATGCACCGGAGGCGGGCAATGCGCTCTACGACGCCGGCGCACTGCTTTACGCGCATGAGCGCTGGACCGAAGCCGCACCGCTGCTCGAGCGCTTCCGTGATGCCTATCCGCGGCACGCGCTGGCCCTCGATGCGACCCGCCTGCTTGCGACGGCGCTGCGGGAGGATGCCCAGCTCGCGGCTGCCGCGCGGGAGTTCGAACGCGTGTCCTCAGCTGACGTGCTCGAGTCCGATCTGCGGCGTGAGTCGCTGTGGGAGGCTGCTGACCTCTATCAGCAGGCCGGGCAGGCGTCGCAGCGCCGCCGGGTCCTCGTCGAGATCGTCGATCGCTTTCCCCGGCCGGTCGCACAAGCGCTGGAGGCGCGACATCAGCTCGCGGAACTGGCGCGGGAGTCGGATGACGCCGGTGAGCGTCGCCGCTGGCTCGAGGCCATCGTCGCTGTGGATCGTGAGCTCGGTGCCGCCCGCACCGATCGCAGCCGTTATCTAGCGGCGCACGCCAGCCTGGAACTCGCAGAACCGCTCCGGGACAGGTTCATGGACGTGCGCCTCGCCGCGCCGCTCCGGGACAGTCTCCGGCGCAAGCGCGAGCGCATGGAAGCGGCACTGGCCGCCTATGGTGAAGCGGCTGAGTATGGCGTGACCGCAGTCGTGACCGCGGCCACCTGGCAGATCGCGGAACTCTACTACCAGCTTGCCCGCGACCTGATGGAGTCGGAGCGACCATCCGGACTCGCGGACGACGCACTCGAGCAGTACGAGATTCTGCTCGAGGAGCAGGCCTTTCCATTCGAGGAGCAGGCACTGGACATCTTCCTGACCAATGCCGCGCGCGTAGTCGACGGCGTTTACGACGAGTGGGTCAAGGCGAGCTTCGAGCGGCTGGCCAGCATTTCCCCTGGGCGTTACGCCCGCATCGAACGGAGGGATCTCCTTGCGATCCGGTTCCATGATTAGTGCGTGGGGTGACGCCGTCAGTCGGCTGGTCCGCTTCAGCTGCGCCTGCCTGTGCGCAGCCCTGCTCATCGGCTGCGCCACGTCCGGCGATCGTGCGGAGCGTTCCGGTTCGGCACTGGAGCAGGTGCCGGCGTCGGTCCTCGATCGCTATGCGGATGGTGTGGCTGCGCTGGAGGCGGGCCATGTGGCCCGTGCCACAGCGACGTTCGAAGTCCTCGCGCGCGAGTATCCGCAGTACTCCGGTCCGCTGCGGCAGCTCGCGTGGCTGGCCGTCGACGATGGTGACGATGCGGCGGCAATGGACTATCTGCTGCGCGCGCTCGAAGTGTGTGAGGCCTGCGCGCCCGTGCTGACGGATCTCGGTGTGCTGCATCGGCAGCACGGAGAGTTCGATGCCGCAGAGCAGGCCTACCGCGACGCGCTTGCGGCGGATCGCGACTACGCGCCGGCCCATTTCAATCTGGCGGTGCTGTTCGAGCTGTACCGGATGCGTCCGCGTCCAGCCATCGAGCATTACGAACACTACCTTGAACTTGCAGAGGATGACCCCGACGCTCGCCTGATCCGCGCCTGGGTGGCGGACCTGGAGCGGCAGGCGGCGAACCTTTCGAGTACTGCACAGATCGAGGCGAGACCATGACGGGATCACGGACGGCTGCATGGATGATGGTTCTGTTCCTGTCCGGAGGCGCAGGCGCTGAGCCGGCGCACCGGCTGGAACTCGATCGCAGTGCGATCCGGGGCAATCAGGAACTGCCGCGGGTCATGGTGATTCTGCCCTGGAAGGATCCGGGCATGGCAGAGCTGGCCGGACGTCCTTTCAACAGCCTGATCGAGGAGGTGCTCTCGCCGGTGGATCGGGACGAGTTCCGGCGTGAGTTGAATTATTTCGAACAACTGCAGGCCGCCGGGCCTGGAGCAGGTGCTTCCGCAAACAGCGAGGAGGTCAGTGGACCATGAACATCTACGCGGGAATCGTCGGGTTCTTCCAGAGCGGCGGGGTCTTCATGTACCCGATCGTCGTCGTGCTGGCGCTCGGCCTTGCCATCGCCATCGAGCGCTGGCTGTTTCTGGCCCGAACCAGCATGCGCAACCGGAGTCTCTGGAACGAGATCACGCCCTACATTCAGCAGGGTCGCTTCAATGAGGCGGCCACCCTCACCAGTGAGGCGAAGTCGTCCATCGGTACGATTCTGAACTACGGGCTGGCGCGCATCCGCACGGCAGGCCGTCGCGACGACATCGAGCGGGCGATGGAAGAAAGCATGATGGAGGTGACGCCTCATCTCGAGAAGCGCACCCACTATCTGGCCACGTTCGCCAACATCGCGACGCTGCTCGGACTGCTCGGCACCATCATCGGTCTGATCCGCGCCTTCACGGCGGTCGCCGGTGCGAACCCGGCCGAGAAAGCGGATCTGCTGTCGGCAAGCATCTCCGTAGCCATGAACACCACCGCGTTCGGCCTGATGGTGGCGATTCCGCTGCTGCTCATGCATGCCCTGCTGCAGACAAAGACCACCGAGATCATTGACAGTCTGGAGATGGTGTCCGTGAAGTTCCTCAATGCGGTAGACGATCGTCGGCCCAAGCAGGCATCGCCGACCCGTCAGCAAAGCCCGGCATGAGACGGCGGCGGAGCAAGGCGCGGCGACAGGAGCAGCAGGAGCTCGACATTACCGCGTTCCTGAATCTGATGGTGATCCTGGTGCCGTTCCTGCTGATCACGGCCGTGTTCTCCCGGCTGGCGATCATCGAGCTCAGCGTGCCGACCTCTGCCGACGGTGGTGAAGCCGTGGAAGAGTCCCTGCAGCTCGAGGTCATCGTTCGCGGTGACGCCATCGAGATCGGGGGCCGTGACGCCGGGCTGTTGACGGTGCTGCCGCGGGACGAGGAGGCCGGCTACGACTTTGCCGGCCTGAATACCTATCTGCAGCGCATCAAGGCGGAGGACCCGGATCGGACCGTTGCCACGGTGCTGCTGGAACCGGACGTGAACTACGACGTCCTGGTGCAGGTCATGGATGCCGTGCGGCTTTACGAGGCCGAGGCCGGAGGCGCCATGGTGCAGGCGGAATTGTTTCCGGACATCGCCGTCGGCGACGCGCCGGCAAGGACCCAGGGGGGCTGAAGCATGCGCATGTCGCGCCGGGCCAAGCGGATGGAGCGCCACCACAAGCGCGGGCGCCGCGGGTCATTGAACATCGTGTCGCTCATGGACATCTTCACGATCCTGGTGTTCTTCCTGCTGGTGAGTTCCACCGAGGTGGAAGTGCTGCCGAATCCGCGCGATCTCACGCTGCCGGAGTCCGTTGCCGAGGAAGGCGCCAGGGAAACCGTGCTGATTACGGTAACGGCCCAGCACATCCTCGTTCAGGGCCAGGTGGTTGCCGATGTGCATGAGGTGCTGGCGCGGGATGCGACGTTGATTCCCGAGCTCGGGGCCGCGTTGCGCGCACAGACTGACCGTGTCCTGCGGCGCGACGCAGTCACTGACGCGGCCGACCGCGAGGTGACGATCATGGGCGACAAGGGCCTGCCGTTCAGCCTGCTGCGCCAGGTGATGGCGACCTGCACCGATGCGGAGTACGGAAGGATTTCGCTGGCCGTGTCCCAGCGCGGTCTGGCGGCTGCTGACCATCCACCCCCTGCCATCGGGCAGCCGGCCGGCTAGCGGAGTTCGTTATGAGCAGCTATCGACTCTATGCGCTGCCCTGGGACCGGGACGCAGAACAGGAAAAGGCATTCCGCACGCTGTTTTTCCGGGTCGTGCTCGCCTTCGCGGTGATGGCAGTGGTGCTCTCCTTCCTGCCGCTGCCGGAACGGGATCCGACGGCGGCGCCTGTGGTGCCGCCGCGCCTTGCGCGCCTGGTGCTCGAACGAGCAGAACCGCCGCCACCACCGCCGCCACCTCCCGTGCGTGAACGCCCGGCGCAGGAAGTCCGCCCGGAGCCGGTACGGCCGCAGCCAACACCTCCCGTGGAACGGACGGTGACTCCACCGCCCGTGGCCACCCCGACGCCGCAACCGGAGCCGGTGGACCGGCAGCGGCAGGCGCGCGAGGAGGCGGCCCAGGCGGGACTGATGCCGCTCGCGGACGAACTCGCTGCACTCAGAGACAACGCAGCGCTCGGTGCTGTCACCACTGCCGAAGCCCGCATCGGCAGTGTCGGCCAAGCCGAGCGCAGCGAACGCGCCATCCTGACCCGCGATGCGGCCGGTGCCAGCAGTGGCGTGAACACGGCGGCGTTGAGCCGCGACACGGGTGGCTCGGGCTTGTCGGATCGGGAAACCACCCGCGTGGTGAGCACCGTGGCCGGCATGCGACCGGAGGATGCGATCGAAACTGAGGGTGACTTCGGCGTACCCGCACGCAGTCGGGAGGAGATCGAACTGGTCTTCGACCGCAACAAGGGTGCGATCTATGCGCTCTACAACCGCGCGCTGCGGGCCAATCCTGCGCTGCAGGGCAAGCTGGTGCTGCAGTTGACCATCGAGCCGTCCGGTGAGGTGTCCGCCGCCGAAATCGTTTCCAGTGAGCTCGACGACGACGACCTCGAGCGACGCCTCATCCAGCGCGTACGGATGTTTCGCTTCGACGACAAGGACGTGGCGCCGGTCACCACCACCAAGCCTATCGACTTCTTCCCGGCCTGATCGCAGGCGCCCACCCGCAGGGGTCGGGTGCCTGCCCGGCGTGCTCCGCGGCATCCAACAGCCGCCAGCCACTCGCTACACAGCGTCCACATCGGAAAGCTTCGACAGTTTCCTATCGAAAGTTCCTACCGGGATGTGTCCGTTCTTTCTTGCAATGGCAACGACCAGGCAGTCGGTGAAACCTACACCGCTACTCTCCCTGTAGTCATCCAGCGCGAAACGAACCATGTCCGTATCCTGAATCACAAGTTGCTGATGCTCGAGCAGCATTGATATCGCAGTGCAGATGGGAGCCTTCGTGAGCTCGTAGACTGACTCGAGGACCCAGACAGTCTCAGCAAGCACCAGCCAGGAAACCCATGCTCCACCCGCGACAAAGTCCTCCGCGCGTTGAGTCTGCTTCTCGTCGTCTCGCGCCAGAAGACGAATGACGACATTGGTGTCAACGGCCCGCATGTTTCTTCTTCATGCGGGCTTTGATCCCCTTGTCCATGTCTTCGACAGAGACGACCGGCCTTTCCTTGCGAAAGACGGCCTCATGGATATCGTGGGACGTAAACCGGGAGGCTCGACGTACTACGATCTCTCCATCCTTTTCTACCCACTCAATGCGTGTGCCAGGCCCTAGATCAAGGCGCCTGCGCACCGCAGCCGGCACAGAGATCTGCCCTTTCGATGTGATCTTTGACACGACGGGTTCCATTGCCTGCACTAATCATTACCTGCGTAAGGAAGATGCTATTCGATGCCAGCCCCGATATCAACAGGGAGTACAACCGCCGCGTCACAACACAGCCGTCGCACCGTCTCCGGCGCCGCCACGCTGCCATCCTCGAACTGCGGTGGATCTTCATGATCGATGGCCGCATGTTCAGGTAACGCTTCCGCGGGAGCGTGTACCGTGATCAGATAACGATCGGCCGTGTTCAAAGACTCGTCTGCCTCAGGCACTCGGGCAAGGAAACGCTCTGCCATTACCGCCAGCGCATCCGCCCGCCGCATCGGCGCCTGCTGCTTCTCCGGAACAGCTTCATCAGGAACCCGGTCGCAGAAGGCCCGCCAGGGCTCCGCCTGATCCTCGGAACGCAGCCACTCCGAGGCCCGCTCCAATGCCTTCAGCAACATCGCGCCCATCTCCGCCGGCACCCGGCCGTCGAACACCACCGAGCCGTCGGTGGCAACGTGGTAGCCCAGATGGCGATGGGTCCAGGCATTTAGCGCCGCTCCCGGGGCAGAGAGGTGATCCGCCTGCCGCCGGGCCCGGACCAGCTTCGCCACGTGCTCGGCGGTGGTGGCCTGCGCCAGCTCGATCAGTTCGGCTTCCGTGTCCCACGTGGCGATGCGGGTGATCGCCCGAACCTTGGAGTAGCTCAACTCCCCCTCCCGGAACGCGTCCGTGATCTGCGGGAGGTCATCCAGCGCGAGCGATGCGGACGTTTTCCCGGGCGGTGACAAGGTCCATGCCGCAGGTCACGTTCAGCCAATGGGCACAGTCCGGCCGCTCACGATTCCACGGCCGAAGGGCCTCCAGACGGCGGATGAGTTCGATGAGCCGGTACTCGGCGCCGTGGATGCGGCCGCAGAGGGCCACAACGGCTTCGGAGAGGGATTCGAAGGTGTCGGAAGGCGCCTGTTCCATGGCTGCGCACCCGTTTTCTGATCATGTATACAGTATACAAATTGCTCCGATAAAATCAACCCTAACGACAAGAAAAAGGTGTTCTGAATCGCCTTGTCGTGTCTGGGTCAGCGAGCTTCGACGACACCTCGAATCGAAGCCTGACGGTCTATCTCTCCCTGCGCGCCAGGGCCGCGGCTTGTCGCGGCTGCTGCTTGTCGGCTATACGATGGCATGGACGCCGATTCGTACTGCTGCCGGGGAGGATGAATGGAACAGCACATGGTGGTCGACTGCGATTCCCACGTCATGGAACCGCCGGATCTCTGGGAGCGCTACCTGGAGCCCCAGTTTCGTGATCGCGCCATACGCATCGTCGAAGAGGGCGGCGTCGAAAAACTGATCATCGGCGGTCAGGTGGTGCTCGAGCAGCGGCTGGCAGGGCTGGGCGGCGCCCACATTCCCCGCGAGGAGCTGTTCGCTGGCGGTCTGCGCTACGTCGATGGCTGTCCGCCTGGCTCCTGGGATCCTGCGGGTCGGGCTGCACTGCTCGATGATTGGGGCGTGGACCGTGGCGTCCTCTTTCCCACCATAGGCATTCTGCCGTTTCCCACCGACGACATGGCGCTGGCCTCCGCCTACTGCCGCGCCTACAACACTTGGCAGGCGGAGTTTCATCAGTCCATTCCGGATCGGGTGCTGCCCATCGCCATCGTCAACTGGCTCGATGTGGATGCTGCCTGCGCGGAACTCGATCGCTGTCTCGCGCTGGGCTTCCGCGGCCTGTTCGTGCCGCCGGAGGTCCTCGGCGGACGCCGTCCGGACGATCCTCATTTCGATCCCATCTGGTCCCGCCTCGTGGATGCGGACCTGCCGGGCTGTCTGCACGTGATCGTCCGTTTCGGTGGTGCGGCAGTACCCTTCGCCGGCTGGCACGAAACCCAGCCCGGCCCCGTGTTCAGTTTCGGGCTCGGCGCCACTGGCCAGCTCATCCCGGCCATCGCGGCGATGGTGGTGTCGGGCCTCTTCGACCGGCATCCGCTTCTCAAGATCGCAGCCGTCGAGGCCGGCTGTGGGTTTGCGCCGTATCTGATGGACCGGCTGGACGAGAAGTATCAGTTCTTCCATACGGCGCAGCCGCTGAAGCTGAAACCTTCGGACTACTTCCGCCGCAATCTCTGGTTCGTGGCGGAGCCCGAGGAGCGCACCATTGGCAGCGTGCTGGATCTGGTCGGTCAAGACCGGGTGCTGTGGGGCAGCGACTTTCCTCATGTCGATTCGACGCTCGAGGCTCCGCAGCTGATTCGGAGCAGCATTGCCGAACTGTCGGAGGCGCAGCGCCACCGGGTGCTTGGCGACAACGCCCGGACGCTGTTCGGAATCTGATTCAGCCCTCACGCATCGTTGTTGCCGGGGGCAGTGCATTCCTGCCGTGCTGCTCGTCCGGGCTGCTAACATGCATCAGCGCATCGCCACTGCCGGAGGGAGACCCGCATGAATGGAGCCGAAAGCCTGATCCGTACCTTGGTGAACGCTGGCGTCGACCACTGTTTTGCCAATCCGGGAACGTCCGAAATGCACCTTGTTCAGGCCATCGACGGTATCCCGGAGATGCGACCGGTGCTGTGCCTGTTCGAGGGCGTATGCTCAGGCGCGGCGGATGGATTCGGGCGGATGACGGGACGTCCAGCCGTCACACTGCTGCATCTGGGCGCGGGGTTCGGCAACGCCACGGCGAATCTGCACAACGCGCGCCGCGCCGCGTCGCCGATCATCAATCTTGTCGGAGACCATGCGCGGCATCATGTCCCCTACGACGCGCCGCTGACTTCGGACATCGAAGGCATCGCGCGGCCGTTCTCCGCCTGGGTGCGCACCGCGCGCAGCGCGTCCGGTCTTGCTCGCGACGGCGCGGATGCGCTGCTCGCGGCACTCACACCGCATCCGGTCTCGGTGGGCCAGATAGCGACGCTGGCGATTCCGGTGGACTGCGCCTGGGGGGAAGGCTCCGGCCCCGTGCCGGTGCCGCAGGCACCCGCGCCCACCGCCGTACCCTCGGCGCGGATCGATGCCGTTGCGGGACAGATCGACGCGGACACCCTCGTCCTGCTCGACGGTGGCGCATTGTCGGCGGCAGGTCAGACGGCCGCTGCCCGCGTTGCGGCCGTCACGGGCTGCAAAGTCATGTCGGCAACGTTTCCGTCACGGACGGAACAGGGTCCTGGGCTACCGCCACTGGCACGGCTTCCGTATTTCCCGGAGCAGGTCCTGAAGGCCTTGGGCGGCGTTCGCCGCATCGTGCTCGCCGGAGCAGAGGCGCCGGTCAGCTTCTTCGCCTATCCGGACACACCGAGCAATCTGGTTCCTGACGGCTGCGAAGTGGTGCGGCTGGCGCTGCTGCAGGAGGACGTGGCCGGGGCTCTGGAAGATCTTGCAAAAGCTCTGTCCGCGCCGCTGCAGCCGCTGCTGCTCAATCAGGTGGAGCGGCCTGAAGGGATCAGCGGTGAGCTCGATACCCGCAATGCGGCGGCGGTGATCGCCGCAGTGCTCCCTGAGCAGGCCATCATTGCTGTGGATTCCGGTGGCGGCGGCGCGGCTGCCGGACCGTGCCAGACTGCAGCACCGCACACCTGGCTCAATCTGACCGGTGGTGCCATCGGTATGGGTGGCCCGGTGGCCACCGGCGCCGCGCTGGCCTGTCCGGATCGGCCGGTGCTGGCTCTGCTGGGCGACGGCGGTGCCATGTACACGAATCAAGCGTTCTGGACCCAGGCCCGGGAGGGGCTCAAGGTCGGAACCATCATTTTCTCGAACCGGCAGTACAAGATCCTGGAACACGAGTACCGGCGTCTCGGTGTCAACGAGGTCGGCGCCCGTGCTGCAAGCCTGTTCGACATCGGTGGTCCGGACATTGACTGGTCCGCGCTGGCAGGGTCCATGGGCGTTCCGGGCAGCCGCGTGGATACGGCAGAGGGTCTGACCGATGCGCTGCGTCGGGGGCTCGCCGGCGACGGTCCGTTCCTCATTGAGGCGATGATTTGACGCGCGGTCTGCCGCGTTGGGGATGTTCAGCGTGAAGGAGAGTGGGGTGATGAGAGCTGCGACGACACGGCGCACGCGCGGGTTCATGCAGCGGGCGGCCGCGCAGGCCTGCACCGTAGTGTTGCTGATGTGGGTGGTCTCGGCCCATGCGGAGCGCCCGGCGTTCGAGCCTGCCGATCTGTTCCAGCTGCAGTGGGCCTCGGATCCACAGATCGCACCGGACGGCGGACGCATCGTCTATGTCCGCAATCATTCGGACATCATGGCGGATCGCTATCGCCAGCACCTCTGGATCATCGACACCGGCGGCGGCAATCACGAAGCGCTGACCACCGGCAATGCCAATCACAGTCAGCCGCGCTGGTCACCGGACGGCACGCGCATCGCGTACGTGGGCAACCAGGACGCCAGTCCTCAGCTCCATGTCCGCTGGATGAACAGCGGCCGAGAGGCGCGTCTCGCCCAGCTGACCCACGCGCCCTCGAACCTGTCCTGGTCACCGGACGGGCGCTGGATCGCGTTCTCGATGTTCGTCCCGCGCAAACCGGAATCGTTCGTGCGGATGCCGCAAGCGCCCAGCGGCAGCCAGTGGGCCGAGCGGGCGCGCATGACCGAGCGCCTGGTGTACCGCCGTGACGGACGCGGCTTCCTCGAGTCCGGACATCGCCATATTTTCGTAGTGCCCGCCGATGGCGGCGCACCGCGGCAGGTCACCCACGGCGACTATGATCACGAGGGTCCCGTGTCCTGGTCAGCCGACGGCTCTGCCCTGGTGTTCTCGGCCAACCGGCGCGAGGACGCTGACTACGAACCGCGGGGAGCCGCGATTTACCGCCTCGATCTGGCCAGCGGTGAGATCGACACGCTGAGCGCCCTCGCCGGACCGGCCACGAGTCCTGTGTTCTCGCCGGATGGTCGGCGCATCGCCTATCTGGGCTATGAGGACGATGGTTCGTCCTATCGCCAAAACGAACTCTACGTCATGCATGCCGACGGCAGCAGTGTCACTCGTCTCGCTGCTGATCTCGATCGCAGCATCGAAGCGCCGCGCTGGGCCCCCGGGGGGCGCGGGATCTACTTTCAGTACAACGACCTCGGTACGACCCGGATCGGCTACACCGACCTCACCGGTCGGGTCCGTGAGATCGCGACGGATCTCGGTGGCACATCCATCGGCCGCCCCTATTCCGGCGGCAGCTACAGCGTGTCCGATACCAATCTCCTGGCGTTCACCCAGGCGAGCACCACGCGACCTGCGGAAGTGGTCGCGGTGGGGCGGCGCGGAGACGTGACCACCCTGACTGCGCTCAACGACAACCTGCTCGGCCAGCGGAAGCTGGGGGAAGTCGAAGCGATCAGCTACGAGTCGTCCTACGACGGGCGCGAGATCCAAGGCTGGATCATCAAGCCACCGGACTTCGATCCCGCCGAGCGCTATCCACTGCTGCTCGAGATTCACGGCGGTCCGTTCGCGAATTACGGCGAACGTTTTGCGGTCGAACTGCAGTCCTACGCTGCTGCGGGCTACGTGGTCCTGTACACCAATCCGCGAGGATCCACAGGCTACGGTCAGGACTTCGCGGCGCTGATCCACCATGACTATCCCGGCCGGGATCACGACGACCTGATGAGTGGGGTCGATGCCGTGGTCGCCAAGGGCTACATCGATCCTGAGCGCCTCTACATTACCGGTGGCTCAGGCGGTGGTGTCCTGACTGCATGGGCCATCGGCCAGACCGATCGCTTCCGCGCTGCAGTCGTGCAGAAGCCCGTAGTCAACTGGTACAGCCTGGCGTTCGTGACCGACATCCCCATCGTGGCGACCCGCTACTGGTTCGGCGCCATGCCCTGGGAGGATCCTGAAGCCTACCTGCGCCGCTCACCCATCTCGTTGGTCGGCAACGTGACGACGCCGACCATGGTGCTTACCGGAGAGGAGGACTGGCGGACACCCATGTCCGAGTCGGAGCAGTACTATCAGGCATTGAAGCTGCAGCGCGTCGACGCGGCGCTGGTGCGCATGCCGGAAACGCCGCACAACATCGGCCATCGACCCAGCGTGATGATCGATCAGATTCTGCACATCATCGCCTGGTTCGACCGCTACGACGCACAGGACTGAGGATCAACCCTGCAGCCGTTGCAGGTCCAGTTCCAGGAAGCGGTCGCCGTCGCCGACGGCGATCTGTCCGTCCTGCACCGTGACCTGCAGCTGCATACCGCGCGCGGCCAGCGTCGCGAGCGCAGCCGCGGTGGCATCCGGAACGGTCCATACGGTGAGGTTCGCAAGCTTCGCCAGCGCCGGCGCCTGCTTGCGCCACCAGACCTCGAAGCTGCGCTCGCCGTAGGCGAGCAGGACCACGCGTCCGGCCCGCCCTGAGGCGCGGCGCAGCCGGCGCTCGTCGGGCAGCCCAAGATCGATCCAGAGCTCGATCTCACCGCTGGGCGCCTTCCGCCACAGATCCGGCTCGTCATCGGTGGACAGCCCGCGTCCGAACTCGAGCGCGTCATCGGCATGCATGGCGAAGGCGAGCAGACGCAGCATGAGCCGCTGCTCCGTTTCCGAGGGGTGGCGGGCCAACGTGAGACCGTGACTGCCGTAGTGGCCGCGGTCGATGTCCGAGACTTGCAGTTCCGCCTTGTAGATCGTGGCTTTCAGCGCCATGGAAGCGTGTCCTCAGGATGCGAAAGGTATTCTGGCATGTTGCTGAAATCCGGGGGCTTGGCATCATGCGAAACCTCGTGCCCCAGATCAGCGGAGACCGCCATGGATATTGCCGTCGTCACCGGAACCAGTACCGGCATCGGATTCACCACCAGCCTCCACCTTGCGCGCAACGGCTATCGGGTGTTTGCCGGTATGCGCAATCCCGCAAAGGCAGGTCCCCTCAATGAGGCTGCGGCGGCCGAGGACCTGCCGGTAGAGGTCATCCAGCTCGACGTGACCGACGCTGCATCGGTGGCGGCAGCCTTCGCCAAAGTCAGTGGCGAGGGGCCGGTGGACGTGCTCGTCAACAATGCCGGCATTGGCGGGGCCAGCCCGCTGGAACTGACGCCCGAGGACGAACACCGGCAGATGTTCGAGACCAACTACTTCGGTGCCATCCGCTGCATTCAGGCGGTGCTGCCGACGATGCGTGAGCGCGAGCGGGGCACCATCGTGAACGTCACCTCAGTGGCGGGCATGCTGGCGACGCCCAACCAGATCGCCTACTCCGCTTCCAAGTGGGCGCTGGAGGCTGCCGGTGAGGCCCTCGCGCACGAGCTCTATCGTTTCGGCGTGCGGGTGGTGAACATCGAGCCGGGGGTGATCATGACCAACATCTTCGAGAACTCGGCGGAATCGACCCGCTACGATAAGACGTCGCCGTACAAACAGATCATGCGTCGCAACGGCAAACTCTTCGCCGCGGGCTTTCGGGCCCAGACACCGCCGGATCGGGTCGCCGAGGCCATCCTCGAAGCCATCGTCACGGACGACTACCGGCTGCGCTGGCCCGTCGGTGACGACGCCCAGGGCATGATTCCGGGGCGCCGCCGGATCAGCGACGAGGACTGGGTGGCCATGGGGGCTGATCTCACCGACGACCAGTACAACGGTCGCTTCAAGGACTGGTTTGGCGTGGAACTCTAAGCGACCTCATCGCGTTGCGCGACGCCCTAGTGTCCCGAACCCGAAGTTCGCAGCACTGTGAGCTTGACTGCGGTTCGGACACAAGGCGCGCCGA
>REEU01000165.1 GCA_007694905.1 Gammaproteobacteria bacterium
CGGAACTTCATCAACGTCATCGTCGCCGGCAAACAGCAGCAGCCCCAGTGGCTCTCCATGGATGCGGCCATCAGGCACTGCACGGCGGGAATCGGTATCTGGGAGTGGGCCAGCAACGACTACGGCTCGGAGCCGGACGTGGTGATGGCCTGCGCTGGCGACGTCCCCACCCTGGAAACCCTGGCCGCGGTGGACCTGCTGCGGCAGTTCGCGCCGGAACTCAAGGTGCGTGTCGTCAACATCGTGGACCTGATGACGCTGCAGCCGAGAGAGGAGCATCCCCACGGCCTTTCAGAGCGCGACTTCGACACCCTGTTTACGCGGGACAAGCCGATCATTTTCGCCTATCACGGCTATCCTATGCTGATCCACCGCCTGACCTACCGCCGTAACAATCATCCCAATCTGCACGTTCGTGGTTACAAGGAAGAGGGGACCACCACCACGCCCTTCGACATGGTGGTGCTGAACGATCTGGACCGCTTTCACCTGGTTCAGGACGTCGTCGACCGGGTCCCGGCCCTCAGCCATCTCGCTGCCTACATCCGTCAGGCCATGCGTGACCGGCTGATCGATCATCACCAATACATCCGCGAGCACGGTGAGGACATGCCGGACATCCGCAACTGGAAGTGGCCCTACTAATGGACGATACCTTTTCTGCGCTAGCGGAATGCGGACAGTTTCTGTGGCTGGATTACATCGACCGGGAGCTGCTGGAGACGGGCGGGCTCGAGCGGCTGGTGTCCCGCGGAGTGACGGGCGTCACCACGAACCCGACGATCTTCCACAAAGCGATCAGCAGTGGGGAGCGTTACGATGCCAGCGTGCGCCACTGGCTGGCGCGTCATCCCAATGGCAGTACGGAGTCGCTTCTCGAGTACCTGATGGTGGAGGACGTGCGCGTGGCAGCAGATATCCTGCGGACGGTCCATGACCGCAGCGATGGTGAGAACGGATATGTCAGCATCGAAGTCTCACCGCTGCTCGCCCATGATGAAGCGTCCACCATCGAGGCGGTGGATCGGCTCTTCAACGCTGTGGGCCGACCGAACGTGATGGTCAAGATTCCGGCAACGAAGGCCGGTCTGATAGCAATCGAGAAGGCTCTGACGCAAGGCTATCACGTCAATGTCACGCTGCTGTTCTCCACTTCGCGTCATGCAGACGTCCTCGATGCCTACCGCCGCGCGGTGTCGAATCAGGGAACGCCGGCCGCTGTCGCTTCGGTGGCGTCGTTCTTCGTCAGTCGCATCGACACCAAGGTGGATGCGGTCCTTGCTGAGATCGGCACGGACGCAGCGCTCGCCCTGCGCGGCAGGATCGCGATCGCCTCTGCCACGCGGGCCCATCGCCATCTGCTCACCGAGCTCGATGCGCCGGCGTTCGATGTGGCGAGGGATCGCGGGGCTCGGATTCAGCGCCTGCTCTGGGGTAGCACCGGTACCAAGAACCCGGACTACTCGGACGTGAAATACGTGGAGGGGCTGATCGGGCCGCACACGGTCAACACCGTCCCTCCGGATACGCTGGAAGCCTTCGTCGACCATGGCCGGGTGAGTGCCACGCTGCACGACGGCGTGGAGCGGGCGGAGGCGGACCTCGCGACACTGGCGGAACTCGGGGTCGACCTGGGCGCGATCACGGACGAACTCCAGACCGAAGGGTTGGCGGCCTTCGCCGACTCCTGGCGCGAGGTCCTTGCAACCCTCGACGATAAGCGTAGGGCGCTCGCCGACTGACGAGTCGGTTACGGGCCGATCAGTTGCATCGCCTGCAGGGCGAGGACCTGTTCTTCGTCGGTGGGAATCACCCAGATGGAAGGCGCCTGTCCGGCTGTCGAGATGCACGGGCCATGGTCCTCGTTCGCGGCTGGGTCGAGCCGGAGGCCGAGCCAGGCACAGGGGCGGATGATGTCCGCCCGCACGCTCGCCGCACGTTCGCCGATCCCGCCCGTGAACACCACTGCATCCAATCCGCCGAGCGCCACGACGAGGGAGCCGAGCGTGCGCGCGCAGTGATAGGTGAACACATCGATCGCCTCCTGCGCTGCGGGATCCTCGCTCTCGAGCAGGGTCCGCATGTCGCCGCTGATGCCGGACAGACCAAGCAGCCCGGACTCGCGGTAAAGGACGTTGCCGAGGCGTTCGGCATCGAAGCCCCGGGTCTCGAGGAGCCACAGCAGCACGCCCGGGTCGACGGCACCCGAACGGGTACCCATCGGCAGTCCGTCCAGCGGCGTCATCCCCATCGATGTCTCCACGCTCCGGCCATGGTGCAGTGCGCACATGCTGGCGCCGCTGCCGAGGTGGGCCACGATCACGCGCTGGGCGTTGGGGATGCGCGCAGGCAGGCTGCTTGCGATGTACTCGAACGACAGGCCGTGGAAGCCGTGGCGACGCAGCGGCCGGTCGGCCAGGGAATGGGGCAGGGTGAGTCGTCGGGCGACCGCCGGCAGGGTACGGTGAAACGAGGTGTCGAAGCAGGCGATTTGCGGGCAGTACGGGAGCGGCTTCCGCAGGGCGTGGATCGCGTCGAGCCCATGCGGCTGGTGCAGCGGTGCAAACGACTTAAGCTCTTCGAGTTCGGCGAGCAGGGTATCATCGACCACGGCCGGACCGCTGCGGTCGCCACCATGGACGATGCGGTGGGCAACCGCCCCGATTCGATGCTGCAGGCTGTTCTCTGTGAGCCAATCGCACAGTGCGCGGATGGCGCTGTGATGGTCGACCACTCCGGCCATGGAGAGGGCAGCGAAGTCGCGCTCGGGCGTGAGATGGGCGCGTGGGTCGCTGCCGCCGAGTCCTTCGACCCTGCCGCGGAGCAGGGCAGCGGGTCGGGTGTCTCCTTCGTACAGGGCGAAGCGCAGACTCGAAGAGCCCGCGTTGACGGTGAGAATCAAAGCCACTGTGCGTTTCGATCCGGGTGCATCACGCGGCCACCATGGCAGTCATGGGGGCGACTGTGCGCGTCGTGGGGCGGCAACGCCATGATGGGCGTCAATCCAGGTGAGTTTCCCGGGAGGACTTTTGCCTGGTGCGAGACAACGCGCAGATTCGTTCGGTCGGCCGCCTGCGGATCCGTCGGTTCATACGCGCGGTGCCGGTGGTGGACTTGTCCCGGTAACTCGCGACAGATGCTGCTCCATGCGGACTCGTTGACGGCCATCAATGCCATCCACCGTGAGGCTTCGTAGTCTTGTTGAGTCACGGTTGCCTGGCTGCATGCTGAAGATGACGAGCGACTCGGCTTCCACGCAGCTTCCCGTCGGAGATCGGGGTGGTTCTCCGCCGCCGCCGTTCGCGCTGAAGGATTGCGCGGTGATCGCCATTGCGAGTGCCCGGCAAGCGAACACGTTGCATGAGCTGCTCGATGCTATCAGGGTTTCGCCTGCGGAGAGCCTTTACTACCACTTCTGGGCGGATCTGCTGCAGGCACGTTTCGAGGAACGGGAATACAACAACGACTTTGCGAGCTGGGTGGCGCATCAGCTGCATGAGCACCGGCTGGCCGAACAGCTTGCCGTGATCGATCCGACGGCGTTCCCTGGGCTCGAAGGGTTGCGTGAGGTGCTGCTGGAGACCATCGAAGGTGCCCTCGACGAGTCGGAAAGGCTGGCATGGCTGCGCTCCGAACGCCCATTCGATTTCGTCCGCTCGCAGATCGTCATCTTCGACACCGGATGGCGAGTGGGCGATCCCGCCGAACTGGCCGCGCTGCTGCCGTCCCTGCCGGTGGAATCGATCTTCTATCATTTCATCGATGCGCGGCGGCGTGAACCCCGGGGTATCGACGACTTCAGCCACTGGCTGACTGGCTTCGGACCTGTCCTGACGCCGCTGGTGGAGGACCTCGCCGGGATCGATTACTACTTTGGCAGCCTCATCGAGCTCCGCCGCAGGCTGGTCGAAGCATTTGCCCACCACCCGATGGCGGTGACCGGATCATGACCCTGCTGCATCGATATGCAGAGGTCGCCGGCAGCGACGTGGTGGAGCACCTGCGTCAACTGGCCGGGTTGCTTCAGGGCGCCAGGGTGGTGCACGTGAATACCACAGCCTGGGGCGGCGGCGTCGCCGAGATCCTGACGCCGCTGATTCCGCTGAGCCGGGAGCTCGGGCTCGATGCCTCCTGGGAGGTGTTCGAGGGGGCAGCTGACTTCTTCGCGTGCACCAAGCTCATGCACAACGCCGTGCAGGGCATGCGGGTGGCGCCGGACGAGCGGGGGCTGCGCGTCTACGAGGATTACAATGCCCGCAACGCGGAGCGCCTCGCGTCGGTGCTCGAGGATGCGGACTTCGTGTTCATCCACGATCCCCAGCCGGCAGCCCTGATCAGCCACCTGCCGCGTCGGCGCGGCAGGTGGATCTGGCGCTGCCACATCGACGCCAGTCATCC
>REEU01000052.1 GCA_007694905.1 Gammaproteobacteria bacterium
TCGCAAAGCCGGGCTGCGCCCGACTTTCGCTCCCACCGGCAATACGCAAGATGCTTGCGAAACGTCAGTGGGAGCCTACGTCCGCGCAGCGGGCGTCGCGATCTGCGTCACGCTCGAGCCCGGCGGTAGTCGGCGATCGCAAAGCCGGGCTGCGCCCGACTTTCGCTCCCACCGGCGCAACGCAAGATGCTTGCGAAAAGTCAGTGGGAGCCTACGTCCGCGCCAGCGGGCGTCGCGATCTGCGTCACGCTCGAGCCCGGCGGTAGTCGGCGTTCGCAAAGCCGGGCTGCGCCCGACTTTCGCTCCCACTGGCGCAACGCACATATCTAACGTAACGCGTAGGTCTGGCGTGGCTTAGATCTGGGCGGGGCGCAGACGACGGCGCGGTTGGGGGCGGGTAGAATGCGCGGCTTGATTCATTCCCCCGGATGCGCCGACTTGAAGCCGTACGAACGCGATAACATCCGCCGCATGACCGGCTACACCTGGGGCGAGCAGCCCAGCGACGCCGAAGTCATCAAGCTGAACACCAACGAGAACCCCTACCCGCCGAGCCCCGCCGTCGCCGCAGCGCTGAAGGACTTCGATGTCGCCCGCCTGCGCCGCTATCCACCGCCGCTGGCCGACGGTTTCCGGGAGCAGGCCGCCGCGGTACACGGTGTCGACCGGGACTGGCTGATCGCGACCAACGGCGGCGACGAGCTGCTGCGGCTGCTGGTGACCACGTTCCTGGAGCCGGGTCGGCCACTGGCCACCACGGCACCAAGCTACTCCTTGTATCCGGTACTGGCCGCCATTCAGAACTGTCCCACGGTCGAAGTGCCGCTCACCGAGGGCCACGGTCTGCCGCCGGATCTCGCTGCCCGGGCCAATGCCGCCGGGGCCGGCCTCACCTGCGTGGTCAATCCGCACGCGCCCACCGGCGCCCTGTTCGCGGTCGACGAGCTGGATCAGTTGGCCGCCGAGCTCGACGGCCTGCTGCTCATCGACGAAGCCTACGTGGACTTCGTGGACCCGGAACTCGGGCACGACAGCATTGCGCTGCTGCGCCGGCACGACAACGTGGTGCTGTTGCGCACCATGTCCAAGGGGTATGCCCTGGCCGGCCTGCGTTTCGGCTATGGCATCGCGCCGCCGCACCTGATCGCGCCGATGCTCGGCAAGACGCGCGACTCCTACAACCTGGATCTGCTGGCCCAGGTCCTCGCGACGGCAGCCTTGAGCGATCAGGCCTGGGCGCGTGACAACTGGGACAAAGTGCGCGCTGAGCGCGCCTGCCTGCAGGCGGGCCTGGAAGCACTCGGCCTGCAGATACCGCCATCGCAGGCGAACTTCCTGCTGGCGCGGGTGCCGGCGGGGAACGATGCCGAGGCGCTGAAGCAGTCGCTGCAGGCCGCGGGCATCCTGGTGCGCCATTTCACCGCGCCCGGGCTCGAGGATTGCCTGCGCATCAGCGTCGGCACCGACAGGGAGAACGAGGCCCTGCTCGAACATCTCCGGGCCGGATTATCGTGACCGACGCCGAGCCACTCCGCCGTGGGTGGATCTTCGACCTGGACGGCACCCTGACCCGGCCCCAGCACGACTTCGACGCCATTCGGCTCGAACTCGGCATTCCGAATGGCGAGCCCATTCTCGAGTACCTGGCGCGCCTGCCGGTCACGGAAGCGGCACGTCTGCACCGCCGCCTGGATGCCATCGAACTGGAACTGGCCACTGCCGCACAGCCGCAGCCGGATTGCGCGGCCCTGCTCGAGCACCTCAGTGGTGCCGGTTGCATGCTTGGAATCCTCACCCGCAACAGCCGCAGCAACGCGCTTCGCTGCCTCGAGCGGATCGAGGTGATGCATCTGTTCGACCCGGCGTGCATCCTCGGGCGCGAGGAGGCGCCGCCCAAGCCGGACCCGGGCGGCATCCTGAGCCTGCTCGGTGGCTGGCAGCTGGGACCCGACGCCGCGGTAATGGTCGGCGATTTCCGCTTCGATCTCGAAGCGGGCCGCGCTGCGGGCGTACGCACGGTGCACTTCGACCCCAGCGGCCGCTTCCCATGGCCGACGCTGGCGGATCATTGCATCCGTTCCCTCGCCGATCTCATCGAACCGGAGGCGGGTGCGCGCACCCGGATCCAGCATTGAAGCGAATTCCGGAGCCGTTCCACATCCGCTTCGAGGCCCCGTAGGAGGCGTCATCGCCATGATCCTGAGAACCATGCTCGTTGCCGCTGCTGCGGCGTTCCTCGTCCTGCTCGGATTGACGCTGCTCACGGATGGAACCGCCGGCATGAACGCGGTCACGGCCGCAACCTGGGGTCGGGTGCTGCTGGCGGATTTCTACCTCGGTGTCCTGTGCTTCGCGGCCGTGATCTGGGCCGTGGAGCGAGCGCTGTTCATCACCCTGGCATGGACCGTGGCACTGGCACTGCTCGGATTTCCGGTGGCAGTGGTGTGGCTGCTGCTCCGGGGCCTGCCGGTGATCGGCAGTTCAGCGGCCGCCGATGTCGCCAAGCACTGAGCGGATGAGACGCTGGTACTCGGGCAGAAACGTCTTCCAGCGTTGCGCCCGCTCCGCCTCCGGCGGCGGCTCGAAGGGTTCCGGCTGGATGGCGAGCAGAGCCGCCTCGTCCACCTCGTCGAACTGCTCCGGGTCCATGTAGCGCTCGGCATAGGTCTTGTAGACACCACTGGTGACGAAGAGGTCGAACAGCTGCGGGTCGAGGTGGTTGCGCTGCTTCATCCGCCCCATGATCGTCATGCTTTCCGACAGGGACTTGCCGCGCTTGTAGGGACGATCCGGTGCGGTGAGGGCCTCGAACACGTCGGCAATCGCCATGATCCGCGCCGGGATGGACATGTCGCCGGCATAGATGCCTTTGGGGTATCCCGCGCCGTCCATGGTCTCGTGGTGCCCGCCGGCGTACTCCGGTACCCGCTTGAGGTCCTGGGGAAAGGGCAGCCGCTCCAGCATGCGAATGGTCTGCACCATGTGGCCGTTGATCACCAGCCGCTCCTCTTCGCTGAGGGTGCCGCGGGAGATGGACAGCAGCTCGGTCTCCTCCGGGGTCAAGAGTGGTTGCTGCGCAGCGCCACTGCGCCAGGTGCGCCTGGCGATGCGGCGGATACGGTCCTTGTGCTCGTCGGACAGGAACTCGCCACCGACGTTGGAGCGCTCCAGGAATGCGAGGTCGTCGTCCAGCGCCGCCAATGCAGCGCGCAACTCCGGATCGCGGTCGCCGCCGCCTGCCCTCAGGTGGGCGAGTTCCGTCTCCCGTTTAAGCGCCTCGAAGCGGGCCCGGATCGTGTCGATGCCGTCGCGAATGGACTCGAGCTTGGTGGCCTTGTCCATGACGTGGACGGGGGTGGTGATCTTGCCGCAGTCGTGGAGCCAGGCGGCGATTCTGAGTTCGTACCACTGCTCGGCGTCGAGATTGAACTCGGCCAGTGGTCCCTCGTCCGCGCGGCAGGCGGCCTCGGTGAGCATCTGCGTGATGATGGGGACCCGCTCGCAGTGGCCGCCGGTGTAGGGGGACTTGGCGTCGATGGCCTCGGCGATGAGCTGGATGAAGCTCTCCATCAGCGTGCGCTGGGCCGCGAGCAGCTGCTGATTGTCCAGGGCGACAGCCGCCTGGGAGGCCAATGCTTCCACGATCTGCTGCAGATGAGCATCGAAGGCGACGATCTCGCCGGTATCGGGATCCTGGGCGTTGATGAGCTGGAGAACGCCGATCATGCGCCCGGAGTTGTTCAGCATCGGGATGGTCAGAAAGGACTGGGAGCGATATCCGTTGCGGCGGTCGAACTCCTTGGTGCCGGAAAAATCGAAACTCTCCGTTTCGTAGGCATCCTCGATGTTCACCGACTGCTTGCTGTTGGCGCAGAAGGCAGCGATGTTGCGCTCGTTGGGTTGCCCGGACGCGGGGTCGGTCAAGGGGACGCGCGGCAGCTCGTCCAACGGCTTCCCGGTGGTGCCACCGAGGGCGGCGCCCATGGTGTCGTTGCGCATGATGGCGAACTCGAGATGGTCGTCCTCGGTCGCGAGGTAGATGGTGCCGCCATCGGCGCGACAGAGCTGCTTGGCGGACAGCAGGATCTTCTCGATCAGTCGATCGTGGTCCCGCTCCGAGGTCAGCGACAGGCCGACGTCGAACAGCAGCTCGAGGCCGGCCACCTGCCTGGCGAGATCGAATCCTCGGATCGTCTTCACTCACGTCCCCATCGTCAGGCGCCGCCCGGCGCAGCGGTCGTGAACATGCCTCCGGGGCACGGCGAGTGTCAACGCGGACCCGTCCGACGCGCGCCGCGTCAGCGAGGCGCAGTGGGAGCCTACGTCCGCGCGGCGGGCGTCGCGATCTGTGTCACGCTCGAGCC
>REEU01000150.1 GCA_007694905.1 Gammaproteobacteria bacterium
TCGGCAGGGGAAAAATCTCACGCAGCATCGGGTCGGCTTCCTACAAGCCCGCGAGTCGAACGGGAAGGTCGGTATCCACTGGCCAAGGGGAGCCCTTCACCGAGTCAACGGTCAACCGCGGACTCATGAGATCGCGTACTGCTTCGGAGTGGGGCGCCATACCGGCGGAGCGCGTTGATGGATGTGGTCGAGGATCGGTTCACGGCGCTGTTCGAGATGTTGGTGATCGACTGGCTGCACGAGGCGAGCTTTGCCGCGGTGGCACGACGGCTGAACATGACGTGGGACCAGGTGGCTGGCGTTCAGGACCGCGCTGTAGCGCGCGGTTTGGCGCGCCGCGACCTGACTGAGCCTAAGACGATCGGCGTCGACGAGACGTCGTTCAAGAAAGGCCACGACTACGTCACGGTGGTCAACGATCTCGAAGCGCCTGGCCACGTGCTTCACGTTGCAGACGTACGGCGCCAAGGCGCCCTCGACGAGTTCTTCAAGCTCCTCGGAGAAGATGGTGCCAAAGGTCTTGAGCGGGTGGCCATGGACATGTGGCCGGCCTACATCCAGTCCACGATGCAGCATGCCCCGCAGGCGGACATCGTGTTCGACAAGTTCCACATCGCGAAGCATCTCGGCGATGCCGTCGACAAAGTGCGGCGGAGCGAGCACAAAGCCTTGATCGCGCAGGGCGACCAGCGCCTCAAGAAGACCAAGTACCTCTGGCTGCTGAACCCCGAGAACATGTCCTTGTCGCGATGGAACGCGTTCGCGGATCTGCGCAGAAGCGAGCTGAAGGTCGCACGGGCCTGGGCGATCAAGGAGATGGCGATGAGCCTGTGGGGCTACCGCAAACGCGGCTGGGCAGAGCGCATGTGGAAGCGCTGGTACCAATGGGCGATCCGTTGCCGGCTGGAACCGATGAAGCGCGTCGCACGCATGATCAGGGCACATTGGGAGGGCGTCATGAACGCCGTAACCAGCCCGATCACCAACGCGAGAGCTGAGGGCATCAACCGAAAGATCCAGTGGATCAAGCGCAAAGCGTGTGGGTATCGCAACCGCGAACGCTTCCGGATGGCGATCTATTTCCATCTCGGTGGCCTCAACCTCTACCCGGGGAAGCTCAGCGGTGCCCACACGTAATCCCGAAGCGCCATATTAATTACGGCGGGGTACACTCGAAGATGTAGAGACACCGGGGTGGGGTGGAACGACGTCACAGCCTGCAAAGCCACGCTGGATGTGTATCGCTCTGATACCGAAGCGTTCTCGAGGATCCCGAATGAGATCACGCCCATCGGGGCCTTCGTAGCGAGCATGCCGGCCGGGATGCTCGTGGCCTTTGAGCCAACCAACATGTTTCACGACATCATGGTTCGCCCGAAAGTGCTTGCCGGGTTCGGGGCCTACATCAACGGCGCCCAGAAAGCCGACGGGCGCGAGCCAGGGGTCACGCCAACAGGACGTCACTGCGACCGAATGAGCTCCCAACCGGCTTCCGTCTCGAGGAAGCGCGAGGTGTTCGCCTGCAGGTTGCTCGATCCGAGCAGGTCGCGCATGAACACCTGGACGAGGGGCTGATTCGAGTCGATCACCATGCCGTAGTCGCAGACGTATCCAGGTGCTCCTGGCGCGCGAACGCACGCGAGCTTCACGAAATCGCTGATCCGGACCTGAACTTCCCCCACGACCATGACGTTGATGCAGTTGATCATCATCAGCGGGTTGTTCGCTGGGAGGCCTTGCTGACAGCGTTCCGCGCTTCCCCGGAAGTAGTGATTGAATTCGTTCAGTGGATACATCACCGCAGCCAGCATGTCCTCGGCGCTGGGTTCTCCCGGCAAGCTCGATGCGCTTCGGTCGCTGACCGCAACGGCTGCGAGTTCCAGCGCCTGCATGCGATGCTCCAGATCTCTCGCAAAGTCACCATGCGCGCTGACGCGGGCGAACTCCTCCGCCTTGAAGTACCGCGCAGCGTGTCGCTGCAGGTCGTTGCGGGGAAATCCGGAGTGTCGCATGTCGTCCAACTCGGCGAGAAACGCCTGCCTGACAGCGGGGGCATCGACCAACTCGCTGCGGGTTCGGCGTATCAACGCCAGGAGCGTGTCGGCATCGTCGTGCCGCAGGGCTGGTGGGACGCTCCCATCGAACTGCGAGATAGCGTCCTCCAGCGAGCGCAGGCGTGCCAGACCTTCCAGGTCGCGGCCCGCCTCCCGGAACTGTTGACGCCACGCCGTCACCATCGGCTGCGTTATGGCTTCTGCTTTGGCCCGCGCCTGTCTCGAGAGTTCTTCGCGCTGCGCCGAGTCAAGGTTCGAGTTCTGTGCGCTGGCAAGAAGCTGGCCGAGACGTTGCACCGTCCTGGGTTCGTTGGGCCATGTTGGCATATCTTCGGCCTCAGCCAGTACGCGCCTGGAAGTCTGCTCTCGAATGTGCGCCTCGACTTCGGCGCGCTGCCGCGCGATCGCGGTCCGAAGATTGTCCCGGGTGGGCTGCGCTATCTCGCTGCCACGGGTGGCAAGTTCGTTGTCGATTGCCGTGAGGCGTGCTGCTGCGCCCGGCCCGACACCCAGATTAGGGATTTCCTCCAATGTTTGGGTTGCCCAGCGTTCGCCGTCGCGAAGGTTCATCAGGTGAGCAAGCATCGCATCGCGGCGTCCACCCTGCGCCATGAAGTACCTGCGCAGCTGGAGACCAGCCAAGTCACGCGAGCCCAGGCGTCGGTCACACAGGTCCAACAGGCGACCGACGGAGTCCAGCGTGTCCTTGTCCATGTGGGCATATGGCTGGCCAAAGGTGGTGCTGAAAGCACCGTCCAGGAACAAACTACCAACGGCGTCCAGGTTGTGCTGCATCGAGTGCCCTTGCTGTGGCGCATCCATGGCCGGCATGGCCCACTCGTGAACGACACGACACTGATCGTCCAGACTGATCTGATCGATGATGCGCCCACTGCTTAATCCAGTCATCGTTGCGCCTAAAGGTGGCGCTTCACCCTGCCGCAGCGCTACTACCGTGGCCGCCGGTTGGGGTTCAAGGAAAAACGTGGTGGTAGGTCTTCCTCTCTGCAGCAACTGCGCGGCCACCCCATTGCTACTGTCATCGGTCGCTTCGAGCAACAGGAGCCCATCGGTGCGGAGTACGTTTGCCTCTTCACCCTGAAGGTCGGTAATCGCAAACAGCAGATTTTCGGTTCCTGGCAGAGGCTGCAGGATAGCGCGTTGCCGACTTTGCCTGACCGGTGGCCGATTCACTGGCCGGGCCGCATCGAGCACACCGAATACACGCCCCCCATACTGGTGAAATTCGAGGCTGAGGTGGTGGTTGAGCAAGCTCGAGCCCCGGCCGACGTTGTAGCCAGCGAGGACACCACGAAGCAAGCCTGGCTGCGCAATTTCGGGTTGAGGAAGTGGGCCGGCCCTGACGAGCCGGGCGGTGTTGGCACAGCGGGTTCGGCGGATGTCCAGTTCGAGTTCCAGGTGGTCGCCCTCGAGGCGCGCTTCCACGTCCGACATCAGGAAACGAGTCCGGCTCGCTCCGAGTTGGGTGAACGTGGCCCGAGCGCTGCTGGACCGGCCTCCTGAGAGGATGACCTCTTCGTCCTCCAGGACGAGCTCTCGTGTTGCGCGGTCTCGAACTGGCCGGGCGATCGTGAGCATGGCAAGCAGCTGACTGCCGGAGTCGTTGATGGCCATCCGGACTGGCAGATTCTCGTTCCGCTCGGAACAATCGAGCGTGCCCGACCAGGTGCCGTCCATCGCCCCGAACACGAGCGGCGATGGTGGCATCTGAAGCCTCTCGGCCAGGCGTGCTTCGGCATCAGCGCGCATCGCGCTGAATGAGCCTTGGCTGCGAATGCCGCTGCAACCGCGGATCTGGCCCTCCATTCTCAAGCCACTTTCGCCGACCGACCCCTCGAGCGTCAGGGCATCGAAATCGGTGGGCCGGCGGATCCACTCCAGCGGCGTGATGACGAAGGCCGAGGGATGGGTCGCGTCTTGCGTTGCCACGCCAACGCCTGTCGCCTGCGCGCGCTGCGCTCGGCGGTCAGCGCGTGCGGGGGCCGTTGAACCTTCGCTGGCCGACTCCAGGCGCCCTTGGATCCGGTAGGCACCCTCGATCGACCGCCTGCCGGAGAGTTCGAACCTCAATTCGCCCTGAAAGTGAGTGCTTACTGGATTGTCGATGCGCAGGGTGAAGGTGCCGTTCTCGTCACCACAGCGCAGTTGTCCCTGCCACTCGCCAGGTAGAGGTGAAGCGGCGAGGACCGTGCCGGCGGAGGCCAGCGCGCACGCCGCCAAGCTTGTCAGCTTGAGGTATCGGATGAGTTCCCGGAAACAGCGTCCATGCATCACTTCAGTTCTCC
>REEU01000051.1 GCA_007694905.1 Gammaproteobacteria bacterium
TTGCGCCTATGTGAACAAGGCCGTAGCGCGAAACAGGCGACCTTCAGGTTATGAGCACCGACCTCGCGAAAAGGGTTCTCTCTTGATTTCAACCACTTGGTCGGCCAACCCCTTGAAGTCACGCGAATATCTCCCGGCATAGAACGATTTTCAACCGCATAGACCGACACAGAACGGAGAACGAAGCAGATACACCGGTTGACCTATTGTTGACCCGAGATTTCGGCCCTTGGGCGATCACGCCGATTTCCTTACCTCCCGCATCGCTCGATTGAAGAAGAACCGGATCAGCTGATCCCTTGCTTCGGGATCGGTCAGCACAATGTCGCGCATTTCCGTGTCGCGCTGATACCCCCGGACAACGCTCTGGAAGAACGCCTGCGAAAAGGCCGTATAGACCACATCTGCCGAGTTGTTCTTCAGCATCTCGGTCATCTCTTCATTCATCGTCGCCTGATAGCTCGGCTCATGCCGGACGATATCTGCCTCGGTGAAGGCAGTGCCATGCCGGTCGTTGAACGCCTTGACGATCTCGGACAGCTCCTTCTGCTCGTCCTCGGTATAGGGCTTCGCACCGAACTCGTTGATCGCCTTCAGCGCGGCATGATCGCCCGGTGAAAGGCCGGCACTCCCAGCCTCTTTCTGCTCCACCTTGAATGCTTGCAGGCGCAGCATGTCCTCGGTGATCTCAATGTCTGGCGGCACTTCTCGGTTCGGCAGCAGCCGCGCGAGCCATGCGCCATAGGAATAGAGCTTCTCCAATCCCGTGTCTTCCAGCCGGATCACCTGCGCGATGAAGCTGTAGAAGCGCATGTAGCTCTTAAGAAGTTGGCGAAACTCCTCTTGTCGCCCCTCGTCTTCGTCGGCCTCGAACCGGCCCACGGCTTGCCGCACCAGCCCTTCCAGTTGTGCTCGATCCGCTCCGTCAAGACGGCCGCTGTAGAAGGTCGCGGCGAACCTCTCGACCTCGTTCTTGTCGAGATAGCCGAATTTCATCAGCCGGCCTTCGAGGTCATAGACCTGGTTCGGGTCGGAAATCGCTTCCAAGGCCGTCTGCTCGTAATAGGGGCGGAAGGCATTCTGGATGTCCTCGATGCTGTTTTGAAAATCGAGGATGAAGGTGCGTTCCTTGCCGGCCATGGTCCGGTTCAAGCGCGAAAGCGTCTGAACCGCCTGAAGACCCGCGAGCTTTCGGTCAAGGTACATGGCGCAAAGCTTCGGCTGATCGAAGCCGGTCTGATACTTCTCGGCGACGATCAGGATCTGATATTGCTCGGGAAAGGGTGTGCCGTCGGAGCGAACGCCGTCGAAGCGGCTCGGAAGCTCGGTTTCTGAGAAGCCGTTGAGTTCGGCCTCGGTGTAGGTTTCTCCGTTGTGCTTGAGATCACCCGAGAAGGCGACCAGCGCCCTCAGGTCTCCGTAGCTGTTGCTGGCGATGTAGTCGCGCACGCCGAAGAAGTAACGCAACGCATGCTCGCGGCTCTGCGTCACGATCATCGCCTTCGCCTTACCGTTCAACTCGCCCATCACGTGCCGGCGGAAATGCTCGACGATGATCTCGACCTTCTGGCCGATCGCTGTGGGATGCAGGCTGGCATAGCGCGCGACCTTTCGCTGCCCGCGCCGACCGCTCAGCTCGGGATCATCCTCGATCGCCTTCTCAAGCTGATAATATGCCTTGTAGGTCATGTAGTTCTGAAGAACGTCGAGGATAAAGCCCTCTTCGATCGCCTGGCGCATCGAATAGAGGTGGAATGGGTGCGGCAGCCCATCCGGTCCCTTGATGCCGAAGCGTTCCAGCGTGACGTTGCGCGGCGTCGCCGTGAAGGCGAAGAAGCTGATGTTGGCCTGCGGCCCCCGGCTCTTCTGGTATTCCGCAATGATGTCCTCGATGTCGTCGCTGGACGTTGCCTCCCGGGTCAGCGCGTCGGTCATGGCCTGAGCAGACTTCCCCGACTGGCTGGAATGGGCCTCGTCAATGATCAGCGCGAAGGATCGGGTGCCCTGTCCCGACAACTCCTTCAGATGGTCGGTTGAGAACTTCTGGATCGTGGTAATGATGATCCGGGCGCCCTTGGCGATGGCATCCTTCAGATCGCGCGAGGTGCCGTCGATCTTTTTCACCACACCGGCGGTCTGTTCGAACTGGGCCACCGTCCCCTGAAGCTGGCGGTCGAGAACCACCCGGTCGGTCACGACGATTGCCGTGTTGAATACGGGCTGGTCGGCGGGATCGTGCAGATTGATGGCGTGGTGCGCCAGCCAGGCGATGGTGTTCGATTTACCGGAGCCAGCCGAGTGCTGGATCAGATAGTTCCGCCCCGCGCCATGATCGCCGGCATGAGCCATCAGCTTGCGCACGGCATCCAGCTGCTGGAAGCGGGGGAAGATCATCACCTCGGACTTGCCGTTCACCTCAAGGTGCATGAAGCGCCCGAGGATATCGAGCAGGACCCGGCGCGAGAAAATCGCCTCGCCCCATGGCCCGTCGCGGAACAAGTAGGCGATGCGGAACTCGCCCGGCACATCTGGATTGCCGGCACCGCCGTCGCGCCCACGGTTGAACGGCAGGAACCGGGTCTTGCCGTTCTGCAACCGCGTCGTCATCGACACGTTGTCTTCGTCCAGCGCGAAATGCACCAGTGCGCCCCGCTTGAAGGTCAGGAGCGGCTCGCCCGCAGGCGAACGGTCGGTGCGATACTGGCGTTCGGCATGGCGAAAGGTCGAGCCGGTCAGCAGGTTCTTCGCCTCGATCGTCGCCACTGGCAGCCCGTTCAGGAACAGCACCACATCAAGGCGGCCGCCGTGCTTCTGGCTGTACTCCACCTCATCCATGACGCTAAGGATGTTCGCCTCGAACTCGGCGATCCGGTTCGGCTCGATCCCGCTGGCGGGGCGAAAGAAGCAGAGCGAGAACCGGATGCCCGGGACGATCTTCAGCCCGCTGCGCAGAACGTCCAGCAGCCCGCGATCCTTCAGCGCGCGGTTCAGCTGGGTGAATAGCGTGTCCTCGGCTGTGGTGGAGTAGTGGGTGACAAGCTTGTTCCACTCGTCAGGCTGAGTATCTTGCAAGAAGTGCAGCACCAGTCCCCGGTCCATCGCCGCCCCACGATCATAGTCGGCCTTGGCATCGCGGCGCAGATAGCCCTGCCCGGTGACCAACTGGCTGATCAGGTGCTCCTGGACCACCTTCTCCTTGTGCGCTGAATGTGCCGAATGCTGCATAACCAAAACCGCTCTCTAATCCTTGTCCTGTACAGCCTGTTCGGTCCGTTCCTCTGACCGCTCGAACTGGCGAAAATGGAACCGGATCAGTTCGACCGGAACCTGATGCTTGATCGTCCGTCCGTGCAGTTTGCCATAGCCATGCGACCGCAGCTTGTGGGAAACGTGCAAATTGGCTGTTTTGGGATGGATGCTCCACAGAAACGCGTCAAACAATGAGTGAAGGTCACGGCGCAAGAGGAGCCCGTTCTCGGGGCGGTCCCATACAGGGGCGCCGGTGTGCGGCATGACGTGTGCTGCTTCCAGCGCCTCGGAGACCGCGCAGCGGGTTACGACGCAGGCGCCTCCATAGCGGGCGAAAAGTGCGGTTCGGAACCCCTGCTGGCCGGGTCGCGCCTTCTGGGCCGACAACCGACGATCAGCCAGCCCTGCGAGCAGCTCGTCCTTGTGCCGCAGGATTTCTTTTTCCCAGTCACTGGCATAGCGCTCTTGAACTTCGTCGGGCAAAGGCGCGCTGCGTTGGTCGACAAGGCGAAGGAAATCAGCATGATCGGCGTCCTCGATCAGATAGGCCTGATGATGGCGATGCGCTGACGCATGATCCAACAAGCGGGAGCCTGTGGGTCCGTCACCCAGATCGCGAAAGCCGAAGGGGCGCGGAAGCCGTTCGACTGCGACGAGTCGCACCGCGAGGAAGCCCTCGCGTTCAGAGGTCCCACCAGCGCGGGCCTTCGCTGTCAGACCCCAACCGCGACCGTGGGCGTCGTCCTCATGGGTCCAAATCCATAGCTCATCACCCTGTTGGATAGGTGGTGCCTGATTGCTGCGGCCGGGTGCGACCAACAATGGCCCTCGGGCAGGGATCAGGATCTCGCCCCCCTCCCAATCGGCAGCTGAGTTCGGCCGGCAAACGCCATTGGGGCAATGCGCCTCTCCGTTCACCTTGAGCAAATACCGCCTCATGCGCCTCTAGCCGCAGCTGCCAACGAACAACAAGCGTCGAAACGACGAAGTTCTTTCCTATGCCTATTTACCTGCTCATTCGCGTTTCTCACCAAGTATCCCTCCCACCTGAAAACCGCCGTCAGGCTGCGGCTTCTTTTTCTTGCCGTTTCTGCTCGATACCTTC
>REEU01000050.1 GCA_007694905.1 Gammaproteobacteria bacterium
CCGCGCGGCAACCGGATCGACAAGAAGTACATCTACCGGATGCTCAACAACCGCGCCTATATCGGCGAGGCGGTCCACAAGGGCGACAGCTATCCCGGTGAGCACGATGCCATCATCGATCCCGAGACATGGGACAAAGTTCACCTCGTCCTGCAGGAAAGCCCCCGGAAGCGCGCCGCGCGCACCCGCGCCGACACGCCCGCGCTGCTGAAGGGGCTGCTGTTCGGCCCCGATGGCGCGGCCTTCTCGCCGACCCACACGCGCAAGGGCGACAGGCTCTACCGCTACTATGTCAGCCAGACGGTGCTGAAGCATGGCGCCGGGTCGTGCCTGGTCGGCCGCGTGCCCGCCGGCGAGATCGAGGCCGCCGTCATCGACCAGCTACGCGCCGTGTTCCGCCAGCCTGAAATCGTGGCGGGCACGTGGAAGGCGGCGCGCACCCACGCCGACGGCATCACCGAAGCTGACGCCCGCACGGCCCTGCAGCAGCTCGACCCGCTGTGGGACGAACTATTCCCTGCCGAGCAGGCGCGCATCGTGGCGCTGCTGGTCGAGCGCGTGGACGTCGGCACAGATGAGCTCAACGTCCGCCTCCGCGTCGATGGCCTCGGGAGCCTCGCGCGAGAGATGTTGGCTGGAAACTTGGGGGCGGCTGCATGACACGCGGCACGCCGATCCCCGAAACCCTGACGCTCCACGTTCCGTTTCGCATCGTTAAGCGCGGCGGGCGGAAGGAGATGCAGATGCCCGACCTTGTCCGAACAGAGCGAGCGCCGGACAACACGTTGGTCAAGGCGCTGGCACGCGCCTTCCGGTGGAAGCGCATGCTGGATTCCGGGGAGTTCGCCACCATCGCCGAACTGGCCGAGCGCGAGGGGATCGCTGCACCGTACCTGACCCGGACGATGCGACTGTCGCATCTGTCCCCCGACCTGGTTGAGGCGATCCTCGACGGACGTCAGCCGCGCCTCCTCACGCTGGAAGTCCTGCGACAACCACTCCCGGAAGACTGGACCGAGCAGAAGCGCGTGCTTGGTGAACCCGCCACAGCACAAGATCTGAGGCAAATCAGGGGATTCACGTCGGCGACCGGGCATGTTACGGTCAAAGAAAAGGGGCAGGTATGAGCGTAGTATTCACGGTTGGCTATGAGGGAACCGACATTGATCGGTTCGTCCGGACACTGAAAGCGGCTGGCATCGAAAGGTTGGCCGATGTTCGTGCGGTCGCTGCATCGCGCAAGGCCGGCTTCTCGAAAACCAAGCTGGCCGCGCGTCTTGCCGACGAAGGCATCGAGTATTCGCATTTCATCGCCCTTGGCGATCCCAAACCCGGCCGCGAAGCAGCCCGGGCCGGAGATTTTGACCTGTTTCGTTCGATTTACGGCGCGCATATCGAGACAACCCCAGCGCAGGAATCGCTGCGGGAATTGATCGATTTCGTTCAGGATGCGCCGACTTGCCTGCTCTGTTTCGAGCGCGATCCGGAAACCTGCCACAGGACAATCGTTGCGCACGAAGTGATCGAAGAGACGGGCTTCGAGGTATTCAATCTGTTCGCCGATGATCCGGAGCGATATGTCCGTCACGCTGCAAAACTGCCGCGTTTCCATTCTGGTGAAGGCCTTACCGCAGCGTAGCGCCAACCACGGGGAAACTGTCTGCTGCGCCGGGGTGACAGCCCACGGCGAATTCAAGCGCCTGTTCCCAATCCGATTTCGACACCTTTCCGACGGCGCCGCGTTCAAGCGCTGGGACTGGGTCGATTTCAAGTTCAGGCCGCCGACCAGTGATCGTCGTGCGGAGAGCTGCCATGTGATGGAAGACAGCATCACCGTCAACGGCAGCATGTCGCCGAAGGATCGAGCGTCGTTTCTCAGTCCGCTCGTGTCTGCCTCCATCAAGGAAGCCGAGGCGGCTGGCAGGTCGCTTGCGTTGATCCGGCCGCGAAACACCCGATTCTCTTACAAGGCAAAGAAGCCGGATGAGATCGAGCAGGAACGGCGACTGTATGCGGAGGCCGCGCGCCAGGGGTCGTTCTTCGATGAGCAACTGAAGGCGCTCGAACCCAGTCCATATGATTTCCGCTTCAAGTTCCAAGATGGCACAGGCCCCCACGACTGCGCGAATGGCGATTGGGAAGCCCACGCCATGTTCTTCAACGGCCGTCGGCGGACGGGCTCCGACCAGGCGGCGCTGGACTGGATGAGCAAGACCTTCAACGAGGAATACCCTCGGAAAGGCATGTTGTTCTGTGTCGGCAACATGGCCAAGCGCCCCCAAACTTGGCAGTTACTCGGTGTCCTTCGAGTGGACGACACTGGCCAGACGTCGCTGTTCTGAAGCCCTGGCGACCACTGGCAGCTTAACAGATGGCTTGTGCTTTTAGCCAATTTGGCCAAACTAAGCCATGTATGAGCGGAGAGCCAGATGCAGATCCTGACCGCGAAAGACGCGAAGTACGGCTTCGGGCGGCTGATTGATCTCGCTCGAGCCGAGCCTGTTGCGGTGGCTAAGCATGGACGCCCCGTTGTCGTCGTGCTGGCAGTCGAGGAATACGAGCGGCTGAAGGCGCTGGACAAGCCTGGCATCAGTCCGGGTGAACAAAACGCAGGAAAGAAAACGAGCGAATGATTGCAGACCACCTGACCGGGATCGAACAGTTTGGCGCGGACCTCTGGAAGATGGCCGACGACCTGCGGGCCAACTCCGGCCTCGCATCGAACGAGTACTTCATGCCTATCATGGGGCTCCTTTTCCTGCGGCAAGCCACGAACCGCTACTACGCTGCTCTCGGCGCGATCGAGGCAGACAAGGCCGCCGGGAAGATGCCGGATCGACCGCTGGTCGACGCCGACTTCCGCCGCCGTCGCGCAATGCTGCTGCCCGAGGCGGCCCGTTACGACGTGATCCTCGACATGCCCAAGGGCGGTCAGCTTGGCGCTGCGCTCACCGCCGCCATGGAGGAGGTCGAGAAGCATTTCCCGCCGCTTGCTGGCCAGTTGCCCAAGGACTACGAGCGCTTCGACGACGCCCTGCTCGAAAGCATGATGCGCAAGTTCGACACCGAGGCCTTGCGCAATGCCTCCGGCGACGTCTTCGGGCGCATCTACGAGTATTTCCTCGCGGAGTTCTCCAAACAGGGCGCCCACGACAACGGCGAATTCTTCACGCCGCCGTCCATCGTCCAGACAATCGTCAACGTAATCGAGCCTGACCACGGCATTGTCTTCGACCCGGCCTGCGGCTCGGGCGGCATGTTCGTGCAGTCCAGCCACTTCATCGAGGACGCAGGCCAGGACACGATGAAGCGCGTCACCTTCTACGGCCACGAGAAGAACGAGACGACCGCCAAGCTCGCCCAGATCAACCTGGCTGTTCACGGCCTGCAGGGCACGATCCGGGCCGGGAACGAAGCGATCACCTACTACAAGGACCCGCACGAACTGGTCGGCAAGTGCGACTTCGTCATGGCCAATCCGCCGTTCAACGTGGACGAGGTCGACGCTGACAAGGTCAAGGGTGACAAGCGGCTGCCCTTCGGCCTGCCGGGCGTGAACAAGGCCAAGAAGGTCTCGAACGCCAACTACCTGTGGATGTCCTACTTCTACAGCTACCTGAACGAGAACGGCCGCGCCGGTGTCGTCATGTCCAGCCAGGCATCCAGCGCCGGGCGGGACGAGGCGATCGTGCGCCAGAAGCTGGTCGAGACCGGCGCCGTCGACGTGATGATCGATATCCGCGGCAACTTCTTCTACACCCGCACCGTGCCCTGCCAGCTGTGGTTCTTCGACCGGGCGAAGGAGCGTGACCCCGAGCGCGCCGATCACGTCCTGATGCTGGATGCGCGCAACATCTACCGCAAGGTGTCGCGAGCCATCTACGATTTTGCGCCAGAGCAGCAGAAGAACATCGCCGCCATCGTCTGGCTCTATCGCGGTCAGGCGGACCGCTTCCTGAAACTCGTCGAAAGCTATCTGACGCAGGCCATCACCGAGGGCGAGGCAGCGGCAGAGCCGCTGGCCGACTACGACAAGGCGCTCGGCAAGCTGATCGATCTGGTGCAGCCCTTCGTCACCGAAAAGCGCGATCCAGATCCGCTGGCGGAGACCTGGGGCGAACTGACCAGCGCGCGCGCAACGCTTGCGGCGGATATCGCGGGGTTCGACGCCGAGGTGACCGCGCGGGCAGCGGATTGGGCGGGCGCCGAACGTGACAATGCCGGGCTCCACGCGGCGCGCACCGGGCTGCACCCCATGGCCGAGCGCTGCCGTGACATGACCAAGCAGATCGACCTGGCCGCCAAG
>REEU01000049.1 GCA_007694905.1 Gammaproteobacteria bacterium
GAATGGGAGCTGACCCCCGATCCTCAGTACGGCTGGTTCCCGGAGGACAAGCAGGACGTCTATTCTCTCGAGACGCTCCGTCTCAAGCTGTGGCGTTTCGGGCGGGTCATCATCGACTCCGGTCTGCATACGGGTCGCATCAGCTACGAGGACGCGCTGAATCTCGAGTCTAACGTCATCGGTTTCGAGCCTTACGGCGCGCAGATCAACATCGACACAATTACTTCTCTGGTAGGCACCACGATGTCAGCCCCAACGGTGGGCTACTTCGAGTGGATGCTGCTTCGTGAGGACTACTTCCAGAAGATGCGTGAGCTTGACCAGAGGGGAGAGCTGAAGGATTTCCACGATCGGGTTTACAACATCGGGTTCCTCCCCGTGACCCTCGTTCGGGAAGAGCTGTTTCACCAGCTGGAGCAGGAATTCGGCCGGAACTGATATCCACCGATTTGTCGGGCGGGGGCAATTTTTCAACGTTCTCTTGGCGGAGGCGCCCGGACAGGGCGCCTCCTCCTTCCCCCCTGCTCTCTCTAGTCTCTAGGGAATCTCCGATTAATTCGCTGCATGAGCGATAATATGATCGTTCACGATCGATGCCCGGAGTAGCTGCCAATGCGCCAGAAGTCGCTTGCCGATGAAGGTTTCGAGAAGTATCGCAAGACCACCCGTCGCGAACAGTTTCTCCACGACATGGACCAGATCATCCCATGGTCGGAGCTTGCCGCGGCGATCGAGCCGTTCTACCCCAAGCCCAAGGGCGCGGGACGGCGCCCGATCGGGATCGAGCGGATGCTTCGCATCCACTTTCTCCAGCACTGGTTCAATCTCTCCGACCCGGCGGTGGAAGAAAGCCTCTACGACTCGCGCGCCATGCGCCGCTTCGTCGGCATCGACCTGGGGCGCGAGCCGGTGCCCGACGAGACCACGATCTGCAAGTTCCGCCATCTGCTCGAGGCACACAATCTGGGCGAGCAGCTGTTTGTGCTCATCGGCCAGTACCTCGATGAGAACGGACTGAAGGTCAGCCGCGGCACTATCGTCGATGCCACCATCATCAATGCGCCGAGCTCGACGAAGAACAAGCGCGGCGAGCGTGACCCGGAAATGCGCCAGACCAAGAAAGGCAACCAGTGGTACTTCGGCATGAAGGCCCACATCGGCGTCGACAGTGGCACCAAGCTCATCCACTCGGTGGTGGCCACGGCGGCCAATGTCCACGACAGCCAGGTGCTCGGTGATCTGCTGCACGGAGGCGAGACCCGAGTGTGGGGCGACTCCGCCTACAGCGGCCAGCGCGAGACGATCCGAAACCATGCCCCAGGAGCGCGCGACTTCACGCAGCGCAAGGCGTATCGTCATCGTCCGCTGAGCGCGCTGGATCGTTCGCGTAACCGCACCAAGTCGCGGGTGCGCGCCAAGGGTGAACATCCGTTCCTGATCCTCAAGCGCGTCTTCGGTTTCAGCAAGGTGCGCTACCGAGGGCTCGACAAGAACGCCAACAGGCTCTTTGTCGCTTGCGGATTGGTCAATCTGTTCCATGCGCGAAGACGGTTGTTGCTGGCAATGTAGGACAGGTGCGTCCGGAGGGCACGAAATGCGACACAAGGCACGCGAATCAACCACCGATACGGTAAATCTCGGCACGGTTTGGGCCGAAACCCTCGGTATTGATTCAGAATCCTTCACGTCCTGTTCTCTTTGCGTCGATTGATCAGACGTTCCCTAGCACTTTTTCCACCTTCCTAAATGGGGAGACGTTGTCATGCGTCAACTTGGATTACGCGTAGCGCTAGCCGCACTCTGTCTCGCGCTCGTGGCCTGCTCCAGCAGCGCCCAAGCCGAAGATCCCGCCTTTGAGGCATTTATTGATCGTTACCTGGAAGAAGTTCGGGGCGTCGGTGCCACTCAGGCACCCAGCGAAATGAGCGCCGAGAGCTTTAACCGCCAACTTGAGACAAAAAGACGTTTTCTCAGCGAGCTCGGAGAGTTCAACCGCTCCGCCCTGAGCTTCGACCAGGATATCGACTACCGATTCCTCGAGAGCATTTTGCGGGCCGATATTCATTGGGAGGAAAACGTACAGCGCTGGCGGCAGGATCCCGAGACCTACATGCCGACGCGCTCGACGATTTACACACTTACCTCTGATATTCGAGCGCCGGCGGAGCGGGCGCGCGACCTTATCGCGGACCTGGAAATTCTCCAAGTCCGCCTCGCCAATGGCAAACAGAATGTTGACGAGTACATTGACCGCTGGGTCGCGCGTACATTGGAGAACCTGGACGGATTTGTCCTCAGTCTGTCCACTAATCTGCCGGAGTTTGCCGCGCGGCTCAGTCAGCCGCTTCGGGGGGAGCTTGAGGACGAGAACGCGAGGGCGCTTGCGGCGCTCAGAGACTACCGGCAATTTCTCACCGACGAGCTTCCGACCCGGCCTGCGGGGGACTGGCGTGTGGGCGAAGACGTGTTCAATGCCCAACACGAGCTGCGCTACATGTTCTCGGAAGACGATATCCATCTGAGACGGATTGCCCGCGGTGCGCCGAGTTTCAGTCGGGTCCCTAACTACCATGACTGGGGTTGGAAACAGTTCAACATAGTCCGCCAGCATCTGGAGGTAAAGGCTCGACAGATTGATCCGACTCGCACGTGGCTCGAAATCATCCACCGTGAGAAGGATGATCATTTTTTCAACGAGCAGCTTGTCTACGAGCATCACAAGATTTTGCGGCGTACCCGCGACTGGGTAATTGATAATGACCTGGTCACGATCCCCTGGGATGATGATGACCACATCATGGTGGCGGGCGATCCGAGCCTCTGGGCGGCCCAGTGGTGGGGTTTCGCCGGCACCGTGCCGGCGGGGTCGCCTTCAAGAAAATCAGGGTGGACCGTGATCCCGGTCAATCCGGACTGGCCCGATTACATCGCTGAAGGCAACCTGCGCGAGAAGGATCCCAGTTTCGCCTATGTCATCGCCCCTCACGAAGGTTACCCCGGGCATCACCTGCAGCGTCTCTATGCCAACGAGAATCCCCGGCGACTTCGGGTCTACGAAAGCAGCTACTCGAACCAGGCCTGGTGCTATTACATCGAGTGGGAGCTGACCCCGGACCCGCAATACGGATGGTTCCCCGAAGACAAGCAGGATGTCTACGAGCTCGAGTATCTGCGTGCCAAACTGTGGCGCTTCGGTCGGGTCATCATCGACTCGGGCCTGCACACGGGACGTATGAGCTACGATGACGCTATAAATCTTGAGACGAATGTCATTGGTTTCGTGCCCCGCGGTGCCCAGATCAACATCGATGGCATCACTGCCGGCGGGTCTCGCACTTCCGCGCCAACGTTGGGTTACTTCGAGTTCATGCTGCTTAGGGAAGACTATTTCCAGAAGATGCGTGAACTCGACCAGAGGGGAGAGCTGAAGGACTTCCACGATCGCATCTACCGCATCGGCTGGCTGCCGGTCAGCCTCATCCGCGAGGCGCTCTTCCACGAGCTCGAGCAGGAGTTCGGAGCTTGATGATTCCAGAGTCTACCCAGGCTTTGTGGCCGCAATGACACGTCACACATACGTGGGGCGGAGCACCGCAGTGGTGGCTGCGTGCATCGTGCCCATCGTCCTAACGGCCATGGCCTGGTCGGTGGTGGCGCAGGAACCGGAGCGCAGCGGGCGGCCGCAGCGCTCCGGGCCTGCCCCACCTACGCTTCAGGTTACGGAGGCGATGCTGTCTCGAGGACAGCAGATATACAACCAGGCTTGTGTTTCGTGCCATGGGCCTGACGGCGGAGGCCTGGCTATCGGGGGGGTGGGGCCTGAGGCGACTCCACCGGATCTTGGTGATGCCCGCCACATGCAGTCTCGCTCTGACATGGACATCGCACGGATCACGCAGTTTGGCGGGTTTCATATGCCCGCCTTTCCTCAGATCCGGGGTGACGACCTCGTCTCCGTCGTTGCCTACGTTCGCAGTTTGAGTTGGGACGCGGTTCGTACAATCGACCTTCAGACCTTGGCCCAGGGCGTGGTGGAAGACTTCGTGCCGGTCAGCGCCGAATTATTGGCCGACCCGCCGGACGAGGACTGGTTGATGTTCCGGCGCACCTACGACGGGTGGGCGTACAGTCCCCTCGACCAGGTGAATCGTGAAAACGTCGACGAGTTGCGTTTGGTCTGGTCTCGTGCAATGGAACCAGGTGGCCAATACACAACCCCTCTTATCCACAACGGCGTCATGTATGTCAATAATCCGGGCGACGTGATTCAGGCTCTGGA
>REEU01000084.1 GCA_007694905.1 Gammaproteobacteria bacterium
GGGAAGCTGCAAGGGGCAACACCGGCGGCAGTGTCACCGCCACGGGACGGGATGCCGCACGAAACAACACCGGCAACAACGGCACCTTCCTTGGCTATGAAGCTGGCAGGGACAACACCCGCAACGACCTCTTGGTCATCCGAGCAGACACCGGAACCCTTCTACAAGGCCGCTTCCGGTCAAATACCGACCCGGACGCATTCGCTTACACGAAGGGGCTCCACGTAGACGGCATCTTGGAGGCCGCTGAGTACATCGTATTGACCAGCCCGAACGGCACCCGCTGGAAGATTGAGGTAGACAATTCCGGCAACCTGACCACATCCGACGCCAGCGTAGGCGAGATCATCCCATAGGAGCACCACCATGATCCGAGTAACTGTAGACGTTCCCGCCGAGGAACTGGAGGCCGCCGCCGCCGTCGCTGAGTCGGAGGGCTACGAGGGCTCACCTGAACAGGCGGGACGCTGGCTGGCGTCACAGTACGCCCGTGAGTTGACCTCACGCATCCGAGCGACGCACCGGTCAAAGGCCGTGCGGATCGCAGTGCAGGAGGCGGGGGAGCCGGACACCGTGGCGGCTGTCGAGTGGACTGGCGACGGGCTACCGCTACAGCGCCGGGATCTGGTGGAGTACGACGGCGAGGTGTGGGAGACGATCCAGGCTCACACGACTCAGGCCGACTGGTCTCCGCCTGTCGTGCCCGCGCTCTTCCGCCGCTGGCGTGACCCGGAGGAGGCTGGCGAGGTGGCCGAGTGGGCCACAGCGACGGCCTACGAGATCGGTGACCGGGTGACCTTCAATGGCGCAACGTACCGGTGCATCCAGGCGCACACATCACAGGACGGGTGGGAGCCGACGAACGTGCCCGCACTCTGGGTCGTGGACGAATGAGGCACACCACCCTCACGTCGGCCCCAAAATCACACTACCCTACCACGATGTGGTAGCATTCCCCATGTTGGGAGGTAGGAGGAACGGATGATGGAACCCACACACGGGGTGCTCGACAGTATCTCGCGACTATGGGACGAGCACGTCGCCCTGATCGTAGCCGCCAAGAGCCTGCCCATGATCACATCGACGGGTAAAGCACTCGCGTTGATCTTCGCCGCCGTTGTGGCCGTGTTCTCCGCCGGCGGGGGATTCGCGCTCTGGTGGACGACGAACCAGGGGCTCCCGTCCCGGCTGGGTGACGTCGAAGAGCGTATTGACGCCATGCAACGCGACATGGTGGTCGTCCAGCAGGACGCCTGCGTTCTCCGCGTGTTCGTGACCGGCGAGGGTGACCTCCTGCGGTGCTACAGGGAGGGAGGCCACGAATGAGGGAGCGCCTGCGGTTTATCGCATCCGGCGGCTGGGGCTTCATTCGCGCCATCGCCCGCCTGCTCATGACCGACGCCGGTGATCGGCTGATCGCGGAAGTGCGGTCCACCGTCCGGCGGATCGACAATCACGACTGGCCCGGGACGAAGAAGCGGCAGGCCGCAGTGGCCGTGCTCCTCGGACGCCTGGGCCTCCCGGCATATCTGGTCAACTGCCTGATCGAGTTGGCGGTGGCCGAACTCAGAGACGAGGAGGAATGATGCCCGAGTTGAAGACCCAACCCACTGCCGCACCCACCCGGAAGGTGCTGTTTGGCGCCGTTGCCGGGATCCTGGTCTACCTGCTGACGTTCGCCTCGGGCCACGTCTGGGGGGCCGAGATCCCCGGCGAGATCGCAAGCGCCATTCCCGTGCTGGCGGCTCTGGCCACGTCCTACATCGTGCGGGACCGGGACGGGTGAGAAACGACCTGCTGTACCAGATCCGGTGTCTCGACCACGCACCCGACCGGATCGTCCTGCACTGGACCGGCGGCGGGCCGGAGCCGAACCCGGTGGATCTATCCAGCTACCACGCCCTGGTCGGCCAGTCCTGCCGGATCTACGCCGGGGTGCCCATCGCGGCCAATATGCGCCGGATCCCGCCGCAGACCTCACGGAGCGAGTACGCGGCCCACACGCGGGGGCTTAACTCATGGTCGGTCGGCGTGGCGCTCTGCGGGATGATGGGGGCCAAGGAAGGTGGCCCCTACGGCCCGCATCCCATCACGGAAGAGCAGATGTACACGGCTATCGGGCTGGTCGCCGCCATGGTCCGCACTGCCGGGCTCCCGGTCACCGCCGAGACGGTCCTGACCCATTGGGAGGTGCAGCGCGTCATGGGCGTCGCGCAGCCTGGCAAGTGGGACATCACCGTCCTGCCATGGGCGCCGGAGATCACAGCCGACGAGGTGGGCGACTGGATCCGCCAGCACGTATCCGCCGCGATCATCTCGCCCACCGACTACCTGCCGAAGATCAGGCCGCTGTCGCAGACAGTGCGCTCGCCGGGTGGCGAGGCGCCGTGGCGGAAGCCGCTTGACTCCCCACACCGTGCGGAGTAGACTTGTTGTGTGGTGTCTCCCCCAACGCCCCCCGTCGACCGTGTCCCCCTTCGGTAGGCGGGGGGTCGTTCACATACGCCGGAGTGACGTATGTACGTAGATCCGCTTGATGCCCCAGGAGATGCGCTGATGGCCGTCGCCGGCGACGAGCCGTTGTCGCCGCTCATGGGGGCGAACGAGGCGGACGCGATGGGCCAGAGGTCGGCGCGTGAGGTGGCGCAACGGATCGTGAAGAACCACCGGGCGGGCCTTGAGGCGAGGCGCCAGCGAGACCTGATCTCGGAGAAGCTCCTGCTACACATTGACGGGTCGGGCGACTTCCAGTGGGCGGACATCTACGAGGGCACGCGGGTCGTGATCCCCCGGATGCTTTCCCCTTACCGGAAAACGGAAAACGTGCTCCGGCTGATCGTCGACCACGCGGTGGCGCAGCACACGACGATGGACCTGCGTTTCCTTGCGGATGCCCCGTCCGACCGGCGGTCCATAGAGAAGTCGATCCTCGACACGATCCTGATAAACCACATCGCCAGCGAGCAGGACTGGAACGGGCTCTTCGCCGAGGCGCTGTACCTGGCCATGGCGACGGGCTTCTGCCCCGTGCATGGCTACTGGCGAGACGACGTGAGCCACCAATGGTACGACCCGGTAGGCTACGGGTCGGGTGAGTCAGCAATGGCGCCCGGCGGTGAGGACCAGTACGGCGAGGTGTCGAGCGGGATGGTAGACTGCTTCGTCGGGAACCCGTTCGACACGGTGTTCGACCGGGGTGCGACCCGCCGCTCGATTCACTGGTGCTCCTACGGCCGGCTCCTGCCGGCGAGTCTCGTGAGGGACGCCTTTGGCCATGTGCCGGGAATCGCGTCGCTCGAGGGCTCGAAGCACGTACCGTCGGCCTCGATCTTCCAGCGTATCGCCAAGTCGTGGAACCTGTCGGGGCTCGGTGTGCATGGGTCGCCTGTGATGAACGTGCGGCGCCGTGACGACGAGGAGTTGATGTTCACGGTGTGCCTCGAGATCGCGCCTGGCTACGACCCCCAGTACCCGGACGGCCGGCTCCAGATGGTTGCGGTCCCCGGCGAGGTGGACCTCCGGCAGGGGCGCGGTGGCGGGAACGCGGTCCTGCTGGTGGACCAGCCGCTACCAGCTCGCTCGTTCAGCTTCTCGAACTTCTACTCGCACCAGCGCGGCAACGACGTCCACGGGAAGCCGTGGGCGGAGGACATCGACCAGACGCAGGTCGACCTGAATATCGCCAAGAGCCAGCGGTGGCGAGCGATCAACAAGATGCTCGAGGCCCCTATCGTGACGTCGGGTACGGCGATGCGCGAGGAGATGACCGAAATCAACGGGTACGGGATCCTCGAGATCGAGGGCGGCATGAACTCGTTCGTGCCGCAGGTCATGCAGTATCCGCCGAGCATCGTGCAGGCCCTGGACTCAGAGATCAACGACCTACGGCAGTCGATGTACACGGGTGGCGGCTACCAGGCGGTGAGCCGCGGCGAGTCGCCTGGCTCGCGGATGCCGTACCGTGCGATCATCGCGCTACAGGAGGCGGACCGCTCCATCCACGGACCCGTCCACCTCCGGTTCCGGCGTTCAGCAACCAACTTCGCACGGCGCGTGTGGTCACAGTTCAAGGCGTATGCGGACGTGCCGTGGGTAATCAAGAACGTCTCTGGCGACTACGAGCATTTGTCCGAGGCGTGGGTGGACCGCTCGCGTGTATCGGATGATCCGCCGCGCTACCGTCTCGTGGACGCCTTCGGCGCTTCGCCAGAGATGCGGGCGCAGGAGCTGATCGAGCTGGCGCAGGTACAGACGCCGGAGGGTCCGATC
>REEU01000161.1 GCA_007694905.1 Gammaproteobacteria bacterium
GCTATGCCGTGCAGCGCATGTTCCGGGAGATCTTCGAGGGCGAGTTCTACAACCTCATGCCTTACGACATCTACGTCGATTACCTGAAACACTCGAACATCGTTCGTCACGGTCCTGAGGGCGAGGGCCTGGCGCTGTGCGCACCTGACCAGGGTGCACGTGATTTCGTCAAGGAACTCTACACCAAGCTCGGCTTGCCGAAGGCCAAATTCATCCTCCTGGACAAGGAGCGTTTCGGGGAGCGCGATGTCCAGATCACCCTGCATCGGGAAAGCGAGTCGACGTTCGATGAAATCCGTGGCCACGACATCGTGCTGCTCGACGACATGGTGCGTACCGGCTCCACGGTGGTGAAGACCTGCCAGTTCCTCAAGCAGATCGAGCCCGGCCGCATGGTGTTCGGCGTGACCCACTTCTACGCCAGCGAAGAAGGCCGGCAAAAGATGGCGGATACCACCATCAACGAGATCCTGACCCTGAACACGCTGCCGACCATCCTCAATCGTGATGAGCAGGGCCGGCTGCGGCGCAAGATGGTGGTGCTGAAGATCGAGAGCTGGCTCGCGCGCCAGCTCGGTGAGATTCTAGGTATTCCGCATCGTGAGGGCGGCTCCTTCTATCAGATCGACATGTCCTCGAAGAATCCTCGCTTCATCCGCAAGATCTGGTCGAACGATCAGCTTTCGGAGCTGCACGGCCCCCACTGACGTCTGGGTGATCACCGGCGCGCCGCGGGGCGGTCTGCGAGCGCTCGATCCAGCTCGGCGCCTCCTCGATGCCATGGCCGGACGCTACGAACGAGGCGAGCTCGACCCCGTGGTGAATTGAGCCATGGTCCAGAGCGCACCCGCAGGCGGGCGCGCAAGGCAGGTAGACCCTGTCAGGTCAGCGGCCAGACCAGCGGCACCAGGATGATGGTCACGATTCCGGCGACGACGTTCATCATGATGCCGATGCGCATGAAGTCCGTGAAGCGGTAACCCCCCGGTCCGAACACCATGAGGTTGGTCTGATACCCAAGCGGTGTCGCATAGCTGGCCGATGCCGCGATCATCACCGCGATCACGTAGGGTTCCGGGTTCAGCCCCAGCGCGTGGGTCATGCTGAGCACCACCGGCAGCATGATCAGCGCGGCGGCGTTGTTGGTGATCGTTTCGGTGAGGAGCGAAACCGCAAAAAACGTCAGCACCAGCAGCAGCAGCGGATTGCCGTCCGCCAGAATCAGCACGCCGCTACCGATCCATGCTGCCGCTCCGGAGACCTGCAGGGCGTTGCCGAGCGCAAAGCTCGCCGCGATGGTCACGATCACCGTCAGGTCCAGACTGCGGCGCGCCTCGGCCATGGTCAGGCAGCGGGCGGCGACCATGGCGATCGCCGCGAGCAGCGCGGCATTGAGCATGCTGGTCAGGCCAAAGGACGCCAGTGCCACCATAGTCACGAGGATGCCGAGCGCGACCCCGGTCTTGCTGTGATCCGGCCGCTGCTCGTTCAAGTCGTTGATCATCAGGAAGTCCCGCAGATGGCGCTGGCGGGTGATGAACGGTGAGCGGGCCTCGAGCAGCAGGACATCGCCTGCTTTGAGTGTGATGCTGCCCAAATTGCCGTGAATCGACTCCCCATTGCGGTTCACCGCCAGCACCACTGCGCCGTAGCGGTCCCGGAAGCGGCCGTCGCGCAGGGTTTGACCGATGCCGTCGCAGACCGGCGAGACGACGGCCTCCACCAGCCGGCGCTCGGCCATGTCCTTCTCGATCACCGGCGTGTTGCTGTCGGACGCGACCAGGCCGTTGATCCGCAGGACGTCGACGATGGCATCCGTCTCGCCGACGAAGACGAGACGGTCTCCGGCCTGCAGCCGTTCCTCGGGTGCCACCGCCGTGATGATGCCGCCCTGGCGTTCGATTTCGGCCAGGAAGATGCGCCCGAGGTGGCGCAGCCCTGCCTGTTGAATCGACAGCCCCACGAGCGGGCCGTCCGCGGCGACGGCCACCTCGAATGTGAACTCCCGCCGATTGGCGAACTGTTCGGAAACGCTGGGCCGTTCCGGCAGCAGCCGCTTGGCCGTCAGCAGCAGGATCAGGAAACCGGCAACGGCTACACCGAGGCCCACCGGTGTGATATCGAACATGTTGAAGCCGTCGCGTCCGGTGAGCGCCTGGAACTGGCCGTTGACCACCAGATTGGTGCTGGTTCCGATCAAGGTCAGGGTGCCGCCGAAGATGGACGCGTAGGACAGGGGGATCATCAGCCGGCTCGGTGAGACGTCGATCTGCTTCGACCAGCGGGCCACCGCCGGAATCATGGTGGCGACCACGGGGGTGTTGTTGAGGAACCCGCTCATAGTGCTGACCGGCAGCATCAGCCGTGTCAGTGCACCCCGATAGCTCTTCGGCCGGCCGAGCACCCGGCCGACGATGGCATCGACCCCACCGGAGTTCTGCACGCCCGCCGCCACCACGAACAGGGCAGCCACCGTGATGAGGCCGGGATTGGCGAAACCGGCCAGGGCCTGGTCAGGGGCGAGTATTCCTGTGACGGTGAGCAGCACGAGGGCCGCGACCAGCACGAGGTCCGGGGTCAGTCGCGTTGTGGCCAGCGTGAGCAGCACCGCGCCGCACGTGAACAGCGTGAGCCAGCCCTGCCAATCGAGTACCGAGGGTTCCGCCAACATCGTCCCGCCGAGTCTGCCGAGGGGCGCGACCCTCAGAGTGGAGGATGGCGCCCATGATTGCCACGCACCCGGTCATCATGGTCGGGGCGTGAAGCGGCTGGAAGTAATTAAGTTCGATTCTCTAATACGAATTCGCTATTAATAAGCCGCTGATCCACGCACGGGATGACCGGGTCAGCGCTCATCCGGAGCTGGGCGGGCGCGCTGGTTGTACAGCAGCTTCCTGAGTGCTTCCTTCTCCTGGTCGCTCAGCTTGGAGAAGTCGTTGCCGAGGTCGGAGCCCGCGGCCATTCCCCGCTGCACGGCAGCACGTTCGCCCATCTCCTCGAACCAGCGCTTGAAGTGCTTGAAGTCGTCGATGTTCTGACCCTGGCCTTCCCAGCCCACGGTCCACGGATAGCAGATCATGTCGGCGATGGTGTAGTCGTCGCCAGCGACGTAGGGATGGTGGTAGAGCTGCGTGTTGAGCACGCCGTAGCAGCGGTTCACCTCGTCGGTGAAGCGGTTCACGGCATAGCGCTGGTCGCCCTGGCTGTCCTTGAGGCGGCGGAAGTGGCCACATTCGCCGGTCTTCGGCCCCTGGTTCGCCATCTGCCACATCACCCACTCATGCACCTTGGCGCGTCCGCGCACATCGCTGGGCAGGAAGCGACCCTCCTTTTCGGCGACGTACCACATGATGGCGCCGGACTCGAAGACTGAGATCGGCTCGCCCCCGTCTGCGGGCGCTTGATCCACCAGTGCCGGCATCCGATTGTTGGGCGAGATGCGCAGGAATGCGTCCGTGAACTGATCGCCTTTGCCGATGTTGCACGGCACGATGCGGTAGTCCGCAGCGAGTTCTTCGAGCAGGATCGTCACCTTCTTGCCGTTCGGTGTGGGCCAGTAGTGAACGTCGTACATCGCCGGTTCTCCCTCGTGCACTCGATGGGGCATGATACGGATCCGGACGCAGCCTGCGTACCGCCGTCCCGCCCGGAGATGCTGCCATGGCCGAGGAACTTCGTCCCCCACCGCTCACCCGCCGGCACTTTCTGGCTACCAGCGCCGGCGCGGGCTTCGCGCTGGCCGTGCGACCCATCAGCGCCGACACCGTGATCGAGACGGCCGCCACCGGCCTGGTGGCTGGCGATGTCAGCGTTCCTGTGGGAGACGGCGAGATTCCCGGTTACCTGGCGCGACCGGAGGGCGAGGGGCCATTCCCGGTGGTGTTGGTGATTCAGGAGATCTTCGGCGTCCATGAGCACATCAAGGACGTCTGCCGCCGCTTCGCCCACGAGGGTTACCTCGCCGTGGCGCCGGAACTGTTCCATCGCCAGGGCGATGTCTCGGGCCTGTCGGACTTCGATGCCATCCTCGCCATCGTGGGCCAGGTGCCGGACGAGCAGGTCATGGCGGATCTCGACGCGACGGTGGCGTTCGCTGCAGGCGAGCACGGCAACGTGGCCCAACTCGGCATCACGGGCTTCTGCTGGGGTGGACGCATCACCTGGCTGTACTCGGCTCACAGTGAACTCGTCGGGGCCGGTGTCGCTTGGTACGGCCGCGTGACCGGCGAGGCCAGTGACCTCCATCCGCGTCATCCTGTGGATGTCGCGGCCGAGCTGAACGCGCCGGTACTGGGCCTCTACGGCGGTCAGGACACCGGCATTCCCATGACCGAGGTGGAGAAGATGCAGGCCGCCCTCGAGGCCGCTGACTCGTCGTCCACCTTTCACATCTATCCGGACGCGCCTCACGCCTTCTTCGCCGACTACCGGCCAAGCTATCGTGAGGCGGCCGCGGCGGACGCCTGGCCCCGTACCCTCGCCTGGTTTCGCGATCACGGCGTCGGCTGAGCAGCACGCTCCACCATAGGAGATTTTTGCATGCTTTTGAAATCCCTGAAGATTCCCAAGGCCGAGTTTGAGGCCGGAACCGGCTGGCAACTGAAGCCGGAAGGCGCCTGCAAAGGCGACGTCTGCATCCCGCTGCCGGAAACGCCCGGCGACACGGTGGACGTGCAGGCGGTCGCGGATGCCATGGGCCTGCCGCTGGCGTCCGCGTCGGATCACGGCCTCTGGGCCCTCGGGCCGGAAGCCATCGGCGGTCGCGCGCTCGTGACCGCGGAGGCGCCCGACCTGCGTCTGCCCGATCTCGACGGCAACGAATTTGCGCTGTCGAGCCTGCGCGGCAGGAAGGTCCTGCTCTACGCCTGGGCCCCGTACTGAGGCTGTTCCGGCGACCTGTCCGTGTGGCAGGCACTCAGGAACGAACTCGCGCCAGAGGGCTTCGAGCTCGTCACCGTCGGTCTCGACACCCTCGGCGCCGAAGGCTGCCGACAGTTCATCGAGGCCGCCCAACCGCAACATCCGTCACTGATCGATCAGTTCCACAAGCTCGCGGATGCCTTCGGGGTCATCAATATTCCTAGCAGCGTGTGGATCGATGAGCAGGGCATGATCGTCCGGCCTGCCGAAGTCGCTCCGGCGCCGCCGGGCGGGCGTCGTGCTCCTCCGCGTGACATGCCGGGGGAAACGCCCGAGCGGCTGCGCGAGATGATGCAGGAAGCGGTGAAGATTCCGAACGATTCCGAGGCGTATCACGCAGCCTTGCGCGACTGGGTCGAACATGGCGCCGCCTCCCGCTATGCGTTGTCGCCCGATGAGGTGATTGCCCGGTCGCGGCCGCGCGATGCGAACCGCTCCCTGGGCCACGCCCATTTCGAGCTGGCCAGCGCGCTGGAACTGGCCGGCCATCACGACGCCGCGATCCAGCACTTCCGCGAGGCCCATCGCCTGGTACCTGAGAGCTGGACGTTCCGGCGTCAGGCCTGGTCGCTGGAGTCCGTGGATGCGGCCGGACCCTTCGCCCGCTTCTGGCAGGGCCCGAAGCCCGACGACCCGGAGTCATGGCCTTACGAGGGCGGCTGGCTGGAGGACGTCAAGCAGGTGGGCGCGGAGAACTACAACGACCGTTGGAAGCCGTGAGCGAAACAGGAGTCACCATGCAGTTTCTGAGTTTTCTCGGCACGGCAAGAGACAGCGCACCACCCAAGCCTGCTCGCCTGGGGCTTCGGGTAGTGCGAGCGTGCGCGAATTTTCTCGCGGAGCACCACCCGGAGCACGGGAATGAGGTCATCGACCCGCTGGACTTCGATCTAGGTGGCGTGTTCAAGCCTCATTTCGCTTACGCGCGCAGTCAGGCGCCCGCGGATCTCCGAGCGCTGGCGGACAAGATCGATGCAGCGGATGGCTACGTCATGATCAGTCCGGAGTACAATCACGCCATGAGCCCGACGCTGGCGCACCTCCTGAATCATTTCGGCAGTTCCCTGTTCGCCTACAAGCCTAGCGTCATCGTGACCTACTCTGCGGGACAGTGGGGCGGGCTGCGGGCAGCGGTGGCCATGCGCACGTTCCTCTCCGAGCTCGGATGTCTGCCGGTGTCCGCGATGATCCACGTGCCGAAGGCGCAGGACGTCTATCGGGAAGACGGCTCTGTGCAGGAAGGTGTGGAGGCGACGGATTGGTCCGGCTATCTGGGCAGGGCCTTCGCGCAAATGCTTTGGTGGGCAGAGGCAGCGCAGGTTCAACGGGAACAGAGTGATCCTCACGCACTGGTGCGGGATTTCAAGCGCGATCCTTCGCAACGCAATGCGCCGTGATCGACACACCAGACCGGCAAGGAGCAAGCTGAATGGCTTACCCTGGCCCGTCCACTGATGTAGATCGGATCAGAGCCTCCGAAGGACGCAGCGGCAAGCCGTGACCATCGACCTCGTCATCTTCGATTGCGACGGTGTGCTCGTGGATTCTGAGCGCCTCGCGGTTCGCATCGAGGGCGCAGCACTGGCGGAACTTGGCTTGGCTTTTTCTGAGGATGAGCTGGTGGAACGCTTCGTCGGTGTCACGGACGCCTATTTTCGCAAAGAGGTCGAGGCCCATCTGGGTCGGCCGCTGCCCGAGGACTGGGACGAGCTTATGGCGGCGCGTTACCAGGATGCCTACCGCAACGAGCTGACCCCGGTGGACGGGGTGCTGGAAGCGCTCGATGCCATCGCCTATCCGAACTGCGTTGCCTCCAACGGCAGCCACCGCAAGATGGCTTTCACGCTCGGGATCACTGGCCTGCACGCGCGCTTTGCCGGACGCATCTTCAGCGCCTACGATGTCACGCGGGGCAAGCCCGCTCCGGATCTTTTTCTGCACGCGGCCGAGCATCTCGGCGTCGATCCGAGCGGCTGCGTGGTGGTCGAGGACAGTCCCAACGGCGTCGCCGCGGCGCGCGCGGCGGGGATGCACGTCTTTGCCTACGCTGGCGGACTGACCCCCGCCGCGCGGCTGGAAGGGCCAGCGACCACCGTGTTCGAGGACATGCGCGTCCTGCCTTCTCTCCTCGAAGTCCACCGCAGCCGGAGCCACTGATTCAGGTGGTGGCTGCCCTGCTCAATCGCCGTTGAGTCGCGTCAGCGCCTGGTAGGTGAGTACCTTCAGCTCGCTGCGCAGGGGCCAGGGGGACTGCATGAGCTGGATCATGCCGACGACGACGATATCCTCCACCGGATCCACCCAGAAGATGGTGCCGGCAGCGCCGCCCCAGCTGTACTCGCCCACCGAGCCGATGACACCGGTGGCAGGGACGTCGTGGACCACCCCAAACCCAAGGCCGAAGCCGGCGCCGGTGAAGCCGCCGAGTGCACCGAGGCCCGGGCGCTCGCCGCTGCCGTCTGCCGAGACCGCTGCCGGCAGGTGATCCATGGTCATCAGCTGCACGGTCTTCGGGGACAGGATGCGCACGTCGCCCAGCTCGCCGCCATTGCGAAGCATTTCGGCGAAGCGAGCGTAATCGTTCGCGGTGGAGATGAGTCCGGCGCCACCGGAAAAGAACGTGGTGTTCTCCCATAGGGGATAGGCGGGGGTCGGCAGAATCTGCAGCCGTCCGGCTTCGTGGTCGTAGCCGTGGTGGGTGCCGAGACGGTCGCGTTTGTCGGCGGGAATGTCGAAGAAGGTGTCGTTCATGCCCAGCGGGCGGAACAGCCGCTCGGTGAGGAACTCGTCGAAGCGTTGCCCGCTGATCCGCTCCACCACGGCGCCGAGGATGTCGTTGGCCACGCTGTAGTGCCAGCGGGTGCCGGGCTGGAACTTCAGCGGCAGCTCAGCGACGCGGGCAATGAACGCGTCGAGATCAACACTCTCGCTCCAACCGGACTCGCGATACATCACATCCAGGGGGTCGCGCGGCGAGAAGCCGTAGCTGAAGCCTGCGGTGTGCGTGAGCAGATGCTGCATGGTGATCGGCTCAGCCGGCACCCGGCTACCGTCTTCCATGAGGACCTCGAGTTCGGCGAGCTCCGGCAGAAATTTCGATATCGGATCTCTGAGCTGAAACGCGCCCTCTTCATACAGGATCATCGTCGCCACGGCGGCGATGGGCTTGCTCATGGAGTAGATGCGGAACAGGGTGTCCTCCCGCATCGGGGTCGCCTGTTCGATATCGGCCTTGCCTACGGCATCGAGGTGGACCACCTGACCCTCACGCGCCACCAGGACGACGGCGCCGGCCAGTTTGCCCTCGTCCACGTAGCGCTGGGTCAACGTGCTGAGGCGTGCCAGGCGTTCGCCCGACATGCCCACCTGTTCGGGCGCGACCCGCGGTAGCACGGCCAGATCGGCCAGCGCCGCTGCGGTTGGCAGGCCGGTCAGCGCCCACGCGAGCAGCAGAGCGGCGCAGCGCGTGATCTTCGGTGTCGTCGCCATCATCTCTCTGTTCTCCTCGAGCTGGTCATCGCCTCCCGGACGAGGCGCGCTAGAGAACTATAACGAGTTCCAGCCGAATTCGGATGAGGTCTCGCCCGCGGACCGGGGTTCAGGGCGGCCAGCAGGCTTAAGTCTCACAGGTTGAAGCGCGTTATGATGAGTTGGCTAATCGATCTTCAAACCAATCCAGGAGCGACTCAATGACGAACGTCACCGTGCAGGAAACCATCAAGGGGCCGGCCGCGGCCGTCTGGGAACGCCTCAGTGATTTCGCCGGCATCGAGGTCGGTGGCCCGATCACGGCTTTCGAGACCGAAGGCGAGGGCGTCGGCATGACCCGGACCATTACCCTGGGCGGTGCCGACATTGTCGAGCGTCTCGATGCGTTCGATGCTGACGCCATGATGTTCGCGTACTCCATCATCAATGACGGCGGGCCGCTGCCGGTGAAGAATTACTCGGCCAAGGTCCAGGTGGCCGATCAGGGCGACGGCACCTGCCAGGTGACCTGGTCTGGGGACTTCGAGCCGAACGGAGCGCCGGAAGCGCAGGCCGTGCAGGTGGTGGAAGGGATCTACAAGGGCGGCATTGCCGGTGCCCGCAAGGCGGTTGGCGGCTGACGGATCCGCATCGGCAGCCAGGCGGCCGCAGCGTGCGGCCGCCTCTCAGGCCAGCAGAGTGATCCAGACGTGGCAGGCGACCACCGCCGCCGTGAGCTGCCAGCGCAGACTGCTGTAGCCGGGCGGGTACTCGCGGTCAGTGCCGCCGACGATCTCGGCGAGGCGCAGCGCCACAAACAGCAGCGCCTGGATCGGGGCCACCAGCGTCGGCAGGAAGGCAAAAGCCAGAAAGCTCGCCACCGGAAACGACACGGCCAGTAGCGCCATGCGGTTCGTTGTCGAGGTCGGGTACAGCACCGGCCACAGCACGCCGGCCATGAAGCCGAGGATCAGCGCGCTGTAGATGTGGAAGAGCTGCAGCGCTTGCGCGCTGCTGCCGATGACGGGCTGCCAGGCGAGCCATGCCAGCGCAATGAAGGGGATCAGGCCGGCATAGCCGAGCCCGCGTATCATGCCCATCAGAACAGGACCCGCGTGCGGATGGTCCCCTCCACCTTACGGATACCCTCGAGCGCCACGTCACTGTGCTCGGCGTCAGTGTCCACCACCACGTAGCCGATCTCGGCGTTCGTCTGCAGATACTGGGCGGAGATGTTCAGCCCGTTCTCGGAAAACACCTGGTTGATGGCGGACAGCACGCCGGGAATGTTGCGATGAATGTGCAGCAGCCGATGCTTGCCCGGGTGGGAGGGCAGGGCCACCGGTGGGAAGTTCACGGACCCGATGCTGGAGCCGTTGTCGCTCCAGAACGTCAGCCGCTCTGACACTTCCCGCCCGATGTTCTCTTGCGCCTCGACGGTAGAGCCGCCCACGTGGGGCGTGAGGATGACGTTGTCGAACTGGGTCAGAGGCGAGACGAAGGGATCGTCATTGCTGCGCGGTTCCTCCGGGAACACGTCGATGGCGGCGCCGAGAATCTGGCGTGCCTCCAGTGCGGCGGCGAGCGCGTCGATGTCCACGACCTGGCCGCGGGAGGCGTTCAGCAGTACGGCGCTGCGCTTCATGTAGCCGAGCGTGGTGGCATCGATCATGTTGCGGGTGCTCGGCGTGTCCGGAACGTGCAGTGTCACCACATCCGCCTCGCCGAGCAGGTCACGCAGGGTGTCCACCTGTTCCGCATTGCCGAGCTTGAGCTTGCGGGTGACGTCGTAGAAGCGCACGCGCATGCCCAGTGACTCGGCCAGCACGCCGAGCTGGGAGCCGATGTTGCCGTAGCCGATGATGCCGAGGGTCTTGCCGCGCAGTTCGTAGCTCTGCCGGGCTGTCTTCAGCCACACGCCGCGGTGAGCCAGCGCGTTCTTCTCCGGAACGCCGCGCAGCAGCAGGATGGCTTCCGCAATCACCAGCTCCGCGACGCTGCGGGTGTTGGAGAACGGCGCGTTGAACACCGGAATCCCGCGCTTCAGGGCGGCGAGAAGGTCCACCTGATTGGTGCCGATGCAGAAGCAGCCGACGCCGATGAGACGGTTCGCAGCAGCGAAGACCTCTGCGTCGAGCTGGGTGCGGGAGCGGATGCCGAGCAGGTGCACACCCGCCACCGCCTGCAACAGGTCCTCCCGGGACAGTGAGCCGTTGACGAGTTCGACGTTGCGATAGCCGGCGCGAGCGAAGTTGTCCACCGCCGTGTCACTGATGCCTTCGAGCAGCAGGATGCGGATCTTGTCCTTCGAGAGCGAGGTGCGGGCAGTGGTCATGGTCTGGGAGCGGCCTGGGTACAGGAAAAAAGGCGGCGCATGATAGCATGGCGACCCTCCCGAACCGGCCCTCCTGAGCGTCATGAAACAGCCTGCCTCCGAGATCACCCCGACCACTCTTGGCCCCGCGGCCGAAGCGGCGCTGGCCGACTGCTTCGGCGACCGTTTCCGACGCGACGCCGACACCCTGGCAGAGTGGGGCCGGGACTGGACCCGGAGCTTCGAGGTGGCGCCGAGTGCCGTGGTGTTTCCTGAGTCCACCGATGAAGTCGTGGTGCTGGTCAATGCCGCCCGCGAGCACGGCTTCGCGCTGGTGCCGTCAGGTGGTCGGACCGGACTCTCGGGCGGTGCGGTGGCGCCGGCGGGCGAAGTGGTGGTGTCCCTCGATCGCATGAATCGCATCCTGGAGTTCGACCCGGCGGGACAGCTTCTGCGTTGCGAGTCCGGGGTCATCACCGAGGCGATTCAGACCTGCGCCGAGGAACACGGTCTGTTCTACCCGGTGGACTTCGCATCGGCCGGGTCCTCCCAGATCGGCGGCAACGTGGCCACCAATGCGGGTGGCATCAAGGTGATCCGCTACGGCATGACCCGGGATTGGGTGGCGGGACTCAAGGTCGTGACCGGCCGCGGCGAGGTCCTGGATCTCGGCCGCGGTCTGGTGAAGGACAACACTGGCTACGACCTGCGTCACCTGTTCGTCGGCTCAGAGGGGACGCTGGGGCTGATCACCGAAGTCACGCTGCGCCTGGCGCGCCGGCCGGCGACGCAGCAGGTGCTGGTCCTCGGCCTGTCCGCGTTTCCGGTGATCATGGACGTCCTGCATGCATTTCGCCGGCAGCTGGAGGTGTCCGCCTTCGAATTCTTCGATGCCGGCGCCCTGGCCAAGGTGTTGGCGCGCACGGGGCTGACCGCACCGTTCGAGGCCGACGCGGATACCTGCCCCTACTACGTGCTGGTGGAAGCGGACGTAGCCGCGGATCCGGATGCGCCGCTGGCCGTGTTCGAGCACTGCGTCGAGCAGGGCTGGGTGGTGGATGGTGTGCTCAGTCAGTCCGAGGAGCAGGCGAAGAAGCTGTGGCGCCTGCGTGAGGACATCTCCGAGACCATCAGTCACTGGACGCCGTACAAGAACGATCTCGCCGTACGCGTGGGACAAGTCCCTGATTTTCTCGCTGAAGTGGATGCATTCGTCGCACGAACCTATCCGGATATCGAAGTGATCTGGTTCGGACATATCGGCGACGGCAACCTGCACCTGAATATTCTCAAGCCGGAGGGCATGCCGCAGCCGGAGTTCTATGCCCGCTGCCATGGCGCTTCGAAGGAGATCTTCGAAACCGTCCGTCGCTATGGCGGCAGTGTTTCGGCGGAGCACGGCGTTGGCCTGTTGAAGAAGGACCACCTCGGCTATTCCCGCAGCGACGCGGAGATCGCCTACCTGCGCAGCATCAGGGCGGCTTTCGACCCGGACGGCATCCTTAATCCCGGCAAGCTTTTCTAGCGCTGCCTGGACCTGCGATGCCCGCCGCCGCAAGCCGGCCCTTGCATGGAGCAGACATGGAGCGTGTCATCGGGATCGGCAGCGCGTTCGTCCTGGCGGGTGCCGCGCGGTGACGGCACACATCGTCGCGGCAGTGCTTGCGCTGATGGCGGGGGGCGTCGCGCTGTCGGTGCAGAAGGGCGGGGCGCTGCATCGGGGCAGCGGTCTGGTGTTCGTGGTCACCATGGTGATCATGGCCGCCACCGGGGCGGCGCTGGCGGCGTTCATCCCGGAACGGCTGTCAGTGGTCGCCGGTGGGTTGACGCTCTATCTCGTGGTGACGTCCCTGCTGACGGTGCGTCCACCGCCGCTGGAGGACCGCTCGATCCATTGGCTGGCGCTGGCGGTCGGGGTGGGGGTGGCATTGCTCGGCGTCACTTTCGGTATCGAAGCGCTCGTCCGTGAGGAGGGTCAGCTCGACGGCTTCCCGGCGCCGCTGTATTTCATCTTCGCATCGGTGTCCGCCTTCGGTGCGCTGGCGGATCTGCGGATGCTGCGATCGAGGCCGCTTTCGGGGCACCGGCGGATCGCCCGTCACCTCTGGCGCATGTGCCTTGCCCTGTTCATCGCCACGGCGTCGTTCTTTCTCGGCCAGGCCCAGGTGTTTCCAGAGGCGCTGCGCCACTTCGCCCTGCTTTCGGTCCCGGTGGCCGCTGTGCTCCTGATCATGGGCTACTGGCTCGTCCGCGTCCTCTGGCTCGAACCCCGCAGGGCCCGCGCGGCGCCCCCGGGCGACTGATCCGTCGTCGCTAAGCAGGACGCGTGATGGAGCCGGTCGTTACTCCTGAATCGCTTCGTCCGGATCTGCGAACTCCTCGAGCTCCTGTTCGGGCGCCTTCTCCGCTTCCCGCTTGGCGTTCTCAGCGGCCGTGGCGTCGAGGTAGAACTGCTGATCACCGTAGTAGTTATCGAGGGCATGCTCCGACGACACCGGGCTGAGATAGTGCCGGTCGGTGAGTCCTTCCTTGCGCATGGCCAGTCCGGTCAGGCAGGCCTTGACGATGTGAGCGCTGTTGAGGACGGTCATGTAGGTCGGGTCCAGTGCCGGATGCAGTTCGATCAGATCGAAACCGATGACGTTCGACTCGGCGCACAGGCGACGAATGATGGTGATGGATTCGCGCATGGTCATGCCGCCGGACACGGGCGTGCCCGTGGCCCGCATGTAGGCCGGGTCCACCACATCGATATCGAAGGAGATGAACAGCTTTCTGCCATCCTCGCTGGCCTCGGCCACCACCCGGTCGAGCACGGCTTCCCAGCCGCGTCGCTCGATCTCAGCCATGGTGTGATAGCGCATGCCGTTTTCGCGCATCCACTCGAATGCTGCCCGGTCCGGCCCACTCGACCGCAGCCCCATCTGGATGTAGTCGGAGATGCGAACGTGGCCTTCGTTCAGGAGTCGGTACACCGGCGCGCCATGGCTGATCAGGTGCGGTGATCCCCACCAGGCATCGTAGTGGGCGTCGAAGTGGATGACGCTCAGCCGTTCCTTGCCGTACACGTCAGCGAGGCCGGCGATGTTCGGGTAGGACAGTGAGTGGTCGCCGCCGATGATCAGCGGTACGGCGCCGGTCTCGGCGATTTCGCGTACGACCCGCCGAACCTCCTGCATGGACCGCTCGGTGCTGTCATTGTCGATGGCGATGTCGCCGTAGTCGACGATGTTCAACACCTTACTGGCATCCACCTGCACGTACTGGTCGGCGCTGCCCATGGTCCCGCCGAGGACGCGCATTTCCGTGGTGCTCTGACTGCCTGAATCGCGCCAGGCGGAGCCCATGTTCAGTGGTGCACCCACGATGACCGCCTCCACTTCGCCTGCGATCAGATCCTCCGGCGTCAGCGCCAGCGGAAAGCCGCCGAACGTGGGCGGCCCACCGCGACCGTCATAGCGGCCGAGTCCGATGGGCCCGGCCTCACGTTCCGGATCCATGGAGCGGGGGCGGACCATGCGCCAGGCATTGAACTCCGGGGAATCGGTGTTCAAAGGAATGTTCGGCAAATCCCGGCCTTCCTTGTAGCGGCTGCCCTCGACCACGTGGATCATGGCCTGTACCCAGGCCTGGATGTTCTCGGGCGAACGCTTTTCCAGTTCTTCCACCGTCTTTTCGAGGTTGCCAGCAAACCGCCGGGCGTCGCCGCTTTGGAGGAAGGCGATTTCCTCTTCCGTTAGCAGTTCCAGCTTCGGCATCATCTCCTCGGGTAACTCGATGCCTGGCCGTTCCTCCTCGCGAGGATCGACGGTGTCGAAGGGATAAGGATTGGTGCCGACCACGTGTTCCGGCGTCTTCGGAGGCTCGGCAGCAACGGGCGTTACCGCGGCGAAGCATGCGAGCAGGGCGAAACCGATCAAGGCGTTGCCGAAGCGGATGGTGCGAGGCGCGGAATCGGAAGGCATCAAACAATCTCCGGGGCGTCGATGTGGATCGGGGGCTGAGGACGACTGGTGGGCATCAGTCCTGTTCATGATCGAGCGCCAGCGGATGGACGTAGTCAGTCGTGAACCCGGCCGCTCGTGCGGCCATGCCCACGAGGCAGGCATTGAGGATGGCGTTGGCGTTCAACGCGGACAGTCGTGAGTAGTCGAGCATCGGTGACATGTCGGTGATCTCGAAGCCGACGATCTCCTTGGCCCCGCAGAGGTGACGGATGGCGTTCGTGACCTCCTGAACTCGCAGGCCGTTGCTGGCGATGCGCCCGGCTGCGATCATCTCTGCTGGCTCGATGACGCTGACGTCGATGGAAACGAAGAGTTTCTCGGGACCCGCGGCCACCTCCCGGAGTACCCGCTCGAGGACCGCGTCGTAGCCGTGCTGTCGCACCGCAGCCATGGTGTGGTAGCGGACGCCCTGACTGCGCAGCCACTGCAGGTTGTCGGCGGTGACGTCCTTGCCGCGCAGGCCGACCTGAATCATCGCATCACCGGCGACGATGCCCTCGTTCAGCAGCAGGAAGATGGCCTGGGTGTCAGAGATGGTGTGAACGGCGCTGCGGTGAACGTCCGGGTGGGCGCTGAAATGTACCAGACCGAAGCTGCCCGAGCCGTGGTGGCGCGCGACGCCCTGCACGCCGGGATACAGCATGGAGGTGTCGCCTCCCACCAGCATCGGAACCGCGCCGGTGGCAGCCGTTTCCGCGACCATGTCGGCGACGTGGCCGATGGTCCGTGCGGTGCTCATGTTATCCGTCGAGAAGTCGCCGTAGTCGACCACCGACAGCACGTCCAGCGGATTGAGCAGGGTCTGCACGTCCGGCGTGGCGATGGTGTTCAGCGCCCGCATCACGCGCGGCCCGTACTTGGCGTTGCGCCGGCCGCTGCCCATGTCGTTGGGGATGCCGATGATGGCGACGTCGACGTTGCCGGCCTCCAGGTCCTCCGGGTAGATCGCCACCATGGCCCCGGCGAAGGTCGGGACGCCGGACTCCGGGAAGATGTAACGATGAACGCTGAAGGGCCCGGGTTCACGTTCGAGTTTGCGCAGCGGCGCCGGCGTTGGGATGGTGCCGGCGTTGAAGCGGTTGGAATCCAGGTTGAGTGGAATGGCGCCCATGTCCCGCTCCGGGTCGTAGCCCATCTCGGCGGCCACTTGCATGAGATCGTTGACGAAGCCCGCAAGTGAAGCGGCGTCGCGGGTGGCAATTTCGTGCTCCAGTTGCCGGGGCGGCAGGAACTGCAGCGCCGCACCACCGGTGACGAAACGAAGCTGCTCGTGTTCGAGCACGGAGACCGCGTCGTGAAGCTCGGAAGGAAGCGACCAAGCGTTGGCGAGGACCTTGCCCGCCGAAAACAGGATCGTACTCGCGAGTGCGGCAATCGCGAGGTACGCGCGGATGGGTGGGCCATTCATGGTCAGTTCTCCGTCTCCTCGCAGATGCCGGTCGGGGTCTCGCCCCGATCAGGCTCGCTGGCGTCGATATGCACAGTTATGCACCGCGGATCGGCGGCGAAGAGGAGTGATGCAATGTCGGCGCCAGTTTCGACGGCGCCGGCCGAATACGTCGCGGGCTCAGGATTTCCCGACCCTCAGGGCACCCGATGGTCCGGTGACGACGCGCAGCGCCCGTTCCGAATTGCACTGGAATGGCGCCATGCTGCTGCAGGCGGGACCCATATCAGTGCGTCGCAGCAGATGGCCTCGTGTCCAACAGAGGCCTACTGGCCGTTCTGGATGTAGTGTGCGACCCCGGAACTTCCCGCCACCAGCAGGGCATCGGCAGGCCGCAGGGCGAACAAGCCGTTGCACACGACGCCCACGAGATCGTTGAGCTGTCGCTCCGCTGCCGGTGGATCGCGCAGATCGAGCCCGGCCGTGTCGATGATCAGGTTGCCGTTATCGGTGCTGAATCCAGCCCGAATGGTCGGCGCTCCGCCGAAGTCACGCAGCGCGTTCATGACCAGCTCACGTGCCATGGGCAGCACCTCCAGCGGTAGTGGAAATGCACCAAGAGTGCCGACGCACTTGCTGTCGTCGACGATGCAGAGAAAACGTTCGGATGCGGCGGCGACGATCTTTTCCCGGGTGAGGGCACCGCCGCCGCCCTTGATCAGATGGAGGTCGGGGTCGGCCTCGTCGGCTCCGTCCACGTAGACCGACAGGGTGCCGGCGTCGTTGAGATCGAGCACGCGGATGCCGTGGCCGTTGAGCCGGTCGGCGGTGGCCTTGGAGCTGGCCACGGCCGCGTCGAAGTGCTGCTTGTGCTGCGCGAGGAGATCGATGAAGACGTTGGCGGTGGAGCCGGTACCGACGCCGATGATCGCGCCGGAAACGAACTGGCCGCGGATCTCCTCGATGGCGGCGGCGGCGACCGCTTGCTTCTTGGCGGCTTGGTCCATGGTGGCGCGTCCCCCCTTGTGGTGAGGGGCAGAATGGTAGCAGGGCGGGCGGTGGCGTGGCGTGGGGGGAGTCCGTACCATCTCGGCGCCGGCATGGGGCGGCTGCCGGTGGGTGCAGCAGCAGCGCTGCGCGCCTTCAGGGCACGTGCGTCTCTGGCGACGTGCATGGGTGGCGATGGTGAAGGATCCTCCGAGGACATCGGGAATGCTGGAGCGATACGTCAAACGAATACTGGAGGCGCGGGTCTACGACGTCGCGGTGGAGTCGCCGCTGGACGAGGCGCCGCAGCTTTCGGCGCGTCTGGACAATCGGGTTCTGATCAAGCGCGAGGATCTGCAACCGATCCACTCCTTCAAGCTGCGTGGGGCCTACAACAAGATCGTGCGGCTGGATCCGAAGCAGCGCCGCCTGGGCGTCATTGCCGCTTCTGCGGGGAACCACGCCCAGGGCGTGGCCCTTGCGGCCGCACGGCTCGACATCAAGGCCCACATCGTCATGGGGCGCAACACGCCACCGATCAAAGTCAACGCGGTGCGCGCGCTGGGTGGCCACGTGATCCTCCACGGCGATACCTATGACGACGCGGCGCGCCACGCGCTGGAATTGATCGAGAAGCATGGCTACATCCAGATTCCGCCTTACGACGACATCGACACCATTGCCGGCCAGGGCACCGTGGGCATGGAACTGCTGCGTCAGCAGCCGGGTGCGCTCGATGCGATTTTCGTTCCTGTGGGCGGCGGAGGACTCATTGCCGGCATCGCGGCTTATGTGAAGTATCTGCGGCCGGAGGTTCAGGTCATCGGCGTGGAGCCGGACGGCTCCCACTGTTTGGCGGCAGCGAAGGCTGCGGGTCGGCGGGTGACGCTGCCTTACGACAAGCTGGATCTGTTCGCGGACGGCGTGTCCGTGGCGCAGATCGGCAAGGAACCGTTTCGTATTGCCAGGAAGTACGTGGACGACGTGATGATCGTGAATACCGATGCCATCTGCGCGGCGGTCAAGGACATCTACGAGGACACCCGTTCGCTGGCGGAACCGGCCGGCGCGCTGTCTGTGGCCGGCATGAAGGCCTGGGTCGAACGGCAGGGGGGCGCGGGCAGGACACTGATCGCGATTCACAGCGGTGCCAACCTCAACTTCGATCGCATGCGGCACATTTCCGAGCGGGCGGATTTAGGCGAGAAACGCGAGGCCATCCTGGCGGTGACCATTCCCGAGCGGCCGGGCAGCTTCAGGCGGTTCTGCCGAGTCATCGGCAAGCGCAGCGTCACCGAATTCAATTACCGCTATGCGGACCCGACCCGGGCTCATGTCTTCGTCGGGCTGGCGCTGTCGCCGGCGCGGGATCGGGAGACCTTCGTCGAACGGCTGTCAGAAGAGGGCTATCCGGTGGTGGACATGACCGACAACGAGATGGCGAAGCTGCATGTGCGTCATCTGGTAGGCGGCCGCGCCCCTGGGGATCACTCTGAGCTGATTTTCCGTTTCGAGTTTCCGGAGCGCCCCGGCGCGCTGATGAACTTCCTCACGGTGCTGGGTGAACGCTGGAACATCTCGCTGTTCCACTATCGCAACCATGGTGCGGCCTGGGGTCGGGTGCTGGTGGGCTTTCATGCGTCGAAGGCGGATCGTGCGGCGTTGGTGAAGTCCCTCGGCGCCACCGGCTATCGGTTCTGGGAAGAGACTGATAATCCCGCCTACGCCCAGTTTCTCGCCTGATCCGAGCGGAGTGAAACCCTGCAGAAGGCGGCCGTGCAGCGGCGCGCCGCTCTCAGTCGATGGCTTCGGCCGGGTCGCCGAAGCGGGCGAACTCCTCCTCGAACATGAGCTTCGCGGTGTCCTTGAGCCGATCGATGTAGAGCCGGCCGTCGAGGTGGTCGAACTCGTGCTGGAACACGGTGGCGAGGAAGCCCTGATAGGCGGCTGCCTGCGGTTGGCCGCTTGTGTCCAACCAGCGTACGCGAATGCCGCGCGGCCGCTCGACGTAACCGCGCAGTCCGGGGACGGACAGGCAGCCTTCCCAGAACCCCTGTTCCGACCCATCGAGGACCTCGATTTCGGGGTTCACGTAGATCGTGAGCGGCACCTCCTCGATCTCGCCGTAGCGACTCGGGCCACCGGGGATGCGGATGATGGCGAGGCGGAGCGGGACGCCGATCTGGGGCGCAGCGAGACCGATGCCGCCGGAGTCCGCCAGGGTGTCGACCATGTCCTCGATGAGCGCGCTGAGTTTCGAATCCGCGATCTCGGCGGCGGTGAGGGCCCGTGCCCGCTGGCGCAGGGTGGGATGCCCCATGCGCAGGATCTCGCGTACAGCCATCATTGCGCTCCTTCTTTGGCGGCCGCCACGGCGAGGAAACGTGCCTCGGTGGCGATGCCGTGAAGCGGCACATCATGCCTCGCCGCAGACAGTTCGGCGACCTCCTGAAATCCGTGGGCAAGGCCGATCAGGCGTGGGCGGTGACCCCGGGAGCGCCGGAGATCGAAGCTTCGATCATAGAAACCGCCTCCCATGCCGAGACGATTTCCCCGGGCATCGAAAGCCACTAAGGGCAGCAGCACCAGGTCCAGGGTCCATCCGGGAACCGTGCGAGTCACGATCGGCTCCGGGATGCCGAAGCGATTGCTGCGAAAGCAGGTGTCAGGGTGCCAGGGCGCAAAGCGCAGGCGCTGGCTGCCGCGGGCGATGGGGTCGATCACGGGGAGAAAGACGCGGCGGCGGTGCAGGTACAGCCACTCGGCGATGGGGCCCGGGTCAATCTCCCCGTCCTGAGGCAGGTAAACCGCGATGCGGCGCGCGCGGCGCAGTTCCGGGCGTCTGCGCAACTGAGTCAGGAGGCCAATGGCGGCCTGCGCCTGGGCCTGCTCGGACAGTTGTCGGCGTGCGGCGCGCAGTGGCTTGCGCAGTGCCGAACGTCCGGAGAGCGGCGTCTCAGCGTGATCTGTGGCGGGAGGTGGAGGTGTTCCGCTCAAGCCATGGGTCCCCATCGCGCAGCAGGCATCCATTCCGGTAAACGCGCAGAGCAGGCGGGTCGGAGCACACCGGCGATTCAGAAGTAGTGCGAGGATCCGGAGCCCGGATCGGCGCTTGCGGCGTAAGGGTATAGCTCGCTCCCCGGAGGTGCCGCTGTCGATATTGTCCTTGAACCCAAACAGTTCAAGGTGGAGGTTCAGGCGATCCCTCAGGCTTTCCGACGCGCGGACATGCACACCGGGATCTGCACTTCACCCCCTGGTACCACATAAGGCTCGAGGACGTGCACCGACTGGCGAGCATCCCAGGGAACGAGGATCGAGCATACAGGAGAAGGGGGGCGGTGGTCAGCTTGCGCGCAGTTCGCGGACTTCGCCGAGCACCTTTGCGATACGCTCGTTGAGACGCTGGATGGACTGCTTCGCCTCGCCGCTGTTGCGATTCATGGAAAGCAGTTCGTGAGCGATGTTCAGGGCCGCCATGACCGCAATGCGCTCGCTGCCGACGATCTTTCCGGTATTGCGGATCCCCCGCATCTGCTCGTCGAGATACCGCGCGGAGCGTTCAAGGCCTTCGCGCTCGTCGGCCGGGCAGCTCACCTGGTAATCGCGACCGAGGATGCTGACGGTCACCGTGATCGGGGTATTGGCCTGACTCATCCATCCTGCTCCAGCGACTTCAGACGGCTGATCATGGCCTCAACCTTGCTCTTCGCCAGCTCGTTCTTCTCGATGAGCTGGGCGCGTTCGCTGGCCCAATCGGAATGACGACCCAAGAGTGTCTGGTTCTCATGGGCAAGCTGTTCGCACAGGCGCACGAGCTCCTCGATGCGACTTTCAAGCGTATGCAGTTCGTGCTCACTCATGGCCGGGACCCTGGGCGGGGCGGTCGGAAAACGACCGCGCCACTATAGGATTGGCCCCGTGGGCGGTCAACGCAGTCTCAAGCCGTGTCCGATACGCTGACTCGCGGTCGAGATGGGCGGTCGGAAGCAGGTATCATCCGCGCTCCTTGCCTGCGGAGCCTCTCATGGGTACGCGCGTTTCCGCATCCGCTCTGGACTGGAACGAGACGTCCGCGCGACTCGTGGACTTGTTCGACTGGATTCAGCCGGCGGAGCTGCACGGGCTGCTCTGCGGCAGTGCGTGTGCTGGCGGCGGACTCGACGACCGTGCATGGTTGCAGCGCATCCGCGAACACGCGGGGGCGCAGTTGTCGGATCAGGCTGATTCGTCCGACCTGCTCTGGTTCCGCAATCGCGCGCTGGTGAATCTCGGCGATGCCGACTTGCGCTTCGATCTGCTCCTGCCGGACGCGGATGCAGCCTTGCCGGAACGTCTCGATGCGCTGGCAGGCTGGTGCTCCGGGTTCCTTTCCGGTTTCGGTCTCGCCGGCGGTCGTGCCGAGACCCTCGATGCCGACGGGGCATCGGGGCTGGTGGATCTTGCGGCCATAGCCGACGTCGATCCGGGTGCGTCGGAGTCCGATGCGGATGCGGAGGAGAGCTATGCCGAACTGGTTGAGTACGTACGGGTCGTGGTGCTGCTGATCCTGCAGCAGCGGGTCGCGAACGATCAGAGGGGTGCGACATGAGTCAGACTGAGGCCAAGCGCAGCGGCGCGCCCGCGCCGAAGAAGATGGCGCGGGCGAAATCCCGGGCAGCGCCCCCAGACCTGAACGTCGTGCGCTCTACGGGGATCGCGCCGGCAGAATACACCCGCCGCCGTCGCCGGCTCATGGATGGCCTGCACGAGGACGCGGTGGCGCTCATTCCCGGTGCCCTGGTGCGGCTGCGCAACGGCGATACCGGCTATCCGTTCCGGCAGGATTCCAACTTCCTCTACCTCACGGGCTTCGCTGAGCCCCAGTCGCTGCTGGTGCTGGTTCCCGGCCGCCCCCAGGGTGAGAGCATCCTGTTCTGCCGGGAGCGTGAGCCGCGGGCGGAGCGCTACGATGGTGAACGGCTCGGTCCGGAGCGTGCGGCGTCGGCGCTAGGCCTGGACGACGCGTTCCCATGGGAGGACAGCGACGAGATCCTGTCCGGATTGATCGAAGGCCGACGACGCATCTACTTCCCGCTCGGAGCGGACGCCGACTTCGACCGACGGGTGCTGGGCTGGGTTCAGCTGCTGCGTTCCCGGGTCGGTTCCGACTCGCTACCCCAGTGCGAGTTCGTCGACATCGGCCACCTGCTGCATGATCTCCGCCTGGTGAAGAGTGCAGCTGAACTCAGGCTCATGCGGCAGGCGGGCGCCATCTCCGCCGAGGCCCATTGCCGAGCCATGCAGGTCTGTCGGCCGGGTATGACGGAGAGCGATCTTGAGGCGGAGCTGCTCTACAGCTTCCGCCGCGCCGGCGCTCGGGAGCCGGCCTACGAGTGCATCGTGGCCGGCGGCGAGAATGCCTGTACGTTGCATTACGTCCGCAACAGCGATGCGCTGGCAGACGGCGCGCTGGTGCTGATCGACGCCGGCTGCGAGTACGCAGGCTATGCGGCAGACATCACGCGCACGTTCCCCACATCCGGTCGCTTCACACCGGTGCAGCGTGAGCTCTACGACCTGGTGCTGTCGGCCCAGCACGCAGCCATCGACGCGGCCCGCAGTGGCGCTCATTTCAATGCGCCTCACGAAGCGGCGGTGCGGGTGCTCACGCAGGGGCTCGTGGACCTGAAGCTGCTGGACGGTCCGCTGGACAAGCTGATCGAGACCGAGGCCGCGCGGCGCTTCTGCATGCACAAGACGTCGCACTGGCTCGGTCTCGATGTGCACGACGTCGGCGATTACCGGGTCGGCGAGGCATGGCGGGAACTGGAACCGGGCATGGTCCTGACGGTGGAGCCTGGCCTGTACTTTCCGCCGGAACTCGACGACGTACCGGAGGCCTTCAAGGGCATCGGCATCCGGATCGAGGACGACGTGGTCATCACCCGTGGCGAGCCGGAAGTGCTCACCGGCGGGGTGCCGAAGTCCCCGGACGCCATCGAGGCGCTGATGGCCGAGGGGCGATGACCGGGCATGCCACCATCGCGGTGGTGGGTGCCGGAGTGGTTGGCGCCGTCACGGCGCTGATGCTGCATCGTGCCGGCGTGGATGTCGTGGTGCTGGAACAGCGGCCGCCGGAAGCCGTTGCGCCCACTGTCGGGACGCTGGGCGAGGATCTGCGCACCTGGGCCCTGTCGCCCGCATCGTTGGCGCTGCTGGACGAGCTGGACGTCTGGGACGCGTCCTGTCGTGCTGCCTCCTGCAGCTATCACGGCATGGAGGTGTGGGACGGCGAAGGCACCGGGCGGATCAGCTTTACTGCCGCTGAGGCGCAGGTCCCGGAACTCGGCCGCATTCTGCCGAATCAGGTGCTGGTGACCCGGCTGTGGGACGCGCTGGCGCGGGAGGGCATCCTTTGCCTCGACGGGCGCACGGTGGTGGCCTTCGAAGCCGCAGCGACACGCAGTACGCTGACCCTGGATGATGCCACCACGCTGACTGCCGGGCTGGTGGTGGCCGCGGATGGCGGTGACTCGAAGATGCGCGACCTCGCCGGCATCGAAGTGGATGAAGAGGACACTGGACAACGTGCGATCGCGACGCTGGCGGTCATCAGGCAGTCCCATGGGGCCACCGCCTGGCAGCGCTTCCTGCCCACGGGCCCGCTGGCGTTTCTGCCGTTGCCGGACCGCGCTGGCCAGCACCGGGTGTCCGTGGTGTGGTCACTGGATGCGGAGCAGGCGGCGGCAGTCGAAGCACTGGACGACGCAGCGTTTGCGACGGCACTCGATGATGCCATCGAAGGTCGCTTCGGGGGCATCGCTGCGGTTGACCGGCGCCTGGGTTTTCCCCTGCGGCAGCGTCATGCCCGCCGTTACCGGTCGCTGGGGCTGGTGCTGGTGGGGGATGCGGCGCACGTGCTGCACCCGCTGGCGGGACAGGGCGTGAACCTGGGCCTGAAGGATGCGAAGGTGCTGCTGCACGAGCTCCGGCCTCACCTGCGCAGCGGACGTTGCGCCGCGCTGGGGGATCCGGATCTGCTTTACCACTACGAACGCATCCGGCGCGGAGAAAATGCGATCATGTTGCGGGCGATGTCGGGATTGAAGCGGCTGTTCGGCGCCGACGATCTGGGTCTGCGCTGGGCGCGCAACCAGGGTCTGCGCTGGGTGGACGATCTGCCCGTGGTGAAGCGCGAGTTGTTGCGTCAGGCCCTGGGCCGTGCGTGAGCCGCACAGGATATGAGAGATTGCCACGAATGATTGTTCACGCTATCGCGGAAGGAGCAACGCTGATGCACTCCAGGCCGAGGTGGGAGCCTACGTCCGCGAAGCGGGCGTCGCGATCTGTGTCACGCCCGAGTCCTGGGGCAGTCCGCGATCGCAACGCCGGGCTGCGCCCGACGTTCGCTCTGACTGACACCCTGACACGCCTAACTCCAGCAATGGGCTGTACGTTGTTCCATGAGAGATCGCGCCGGACGGCGGCAGGGCTGCGAGCTTGGATCGGAGTGAAACGATGACGGAACGTACTCCGCTGCACGCCGAACATGTGGCGGACGGCGCCAAAATGGTGGATTTCCACGGCTGGGACATGCCTCTGCACTACGGCTCCCAGGTGGAGGAGCACCATGCCGTGCGGCGGGGTGCGGGCATGTTCGACGTCTCCCACATGACGGTGGTGGACGTGACCGGCGAGGGCGCGACCGCCTGGTTACGCTGGCTGCTGGCCAACGACGTCGGGAAACTCAAAGCAGCGCCGGGTCGGGCCCTGTACACCGCCATGCTCGACTCTGAAGGCGGCATTCTTGATGACCTCATCGTCTATCGACGTGACGGCGGCTGGCGGCTTGTGGTCAACTCCGCCACCCGGCAGGACGACCTTGCGTGGCTGGAGACTCAGCGTCGCAAGGGTGTCACCGTGACGGAGCGTCCGGAGCTCGCGATGATCGCGGTGCAGGGTCCGGCGGCGCTGGAACGCTCCGCTGCATGGCTCGGATCTGCGGCGGAAGCGGTCGCTGGGCTGAAGCCGTTCGGATTCGTGGAAGATGGCGACCGTTTCATTGCCCGGACCGGCTATACGGGTGAGGACGGCTTCGAGGTCATCCTCCCCGGGGATGGCGCTGCTGCGGCGTGGCAGGCGCTGCGGGATGCGGACATCGCCGCCGCTGGACTCGGCGCCCGCGACACGCTGCGGCTGGAGGCCGGACTGAATCTGTACGGCCAGGACATGGACCGCTCGGTGACGCCGCTGGAGTCGAATCTGGCCTGGTCCGTGGCCTTCAAACCGCCGGAACGGGACTTCATCGGCCGCGCTGCGCTGGAGCGGCAGCGCGAGGAAGGCGTCCCGCGGGTGCTGGTGGGGCTGAAGCTGCAAGCGCGTGGTGTTCTGCGGCGTGGGCAACGGGTTCTATACGATGGGCAGCCGGTGGGTGAGCTCACCAGCGGGGCATTCTCGCCGACCCTCGGTGTCGGCATCGGTCTCGCGCGCATCGACGCCGGCATTGAAACGCAGGAACTCGAAGTGGACATTCGCGGCAAGTCGCTGCCGGTGGCGCGCTTGAAGCCGCCTTTTGTGAAGCGCGGCGAAGCCGCTTAGGCACCTGATAACGCGATCCGGCCGGCCTGCACCTGCGCCCGGTCAGACGTCGAGGTAGGACGAGTCGTTTTCGACGCAATGCGCCGCGAGTGCGCCCAAGGCATGGAGAACACATCCAGATGAGCAACATCCCGGCTGAACTGCGCTATGCGTCCACCCATGAATGGGCGCGCCTCGAGGAGGATGGCACGGTGACCGTTGGCATCACCGACCATGCCCAGGATGCCCTGGGCGACGTGGTGTTCGTCGAGCTCCCGGAACTCGAGATCGACGTCCAGGCCGGTACCGAGGCCGGGGTGGTGGAGTCGGTGAAGGCCGCTTCCGACATCTATTCGCCGGTGAGTGGTACGGTGATTGCTGTCAATGATGCCCTGGAGGAATCGCCGGAGACGGTGAACGAGGATCCCTACGGCAGCGGCTGGTTCTTCCGCCTGCGCCCCTCCGACAAGGCGGAACTCGACGAACTGCTGGATGCCGAAGGTTACGCCGAGGTAGCCGAGAACGACGCCCACTGACTCGCGCTTTGCACCACCACGGGTCCAACGGACACGGGTCCATTAGGGTCACGCCGCCGCCAGCGTGACCCCGGTCGTGGCGCTGCCCGCAGCTGGCGCCGGAACCTGACTGATGCCCTTCATACCCCATACCGAAAATGACACCCGTACCATGCTCGAGGCCGTGGGTGTCGAACGCATCGAAGACCTGTTCGATGAGATTCCGAAGTCGCTTCGTGCCGGCGCCCTCGAGCAGGTGCCGGAAGGCGTCAGCGAGATGGCGATGCTTGCCGATCTCGGGGCGCGCGCTGCCCTCGATGCAGACGTTACCTGCTTTGCCGGAGCCGGCGCTTACGACCACCACATTCCGGCGGCGATCTGGGATCTGGTCGGACGCGGCGAGTTCATGACGGCCTACACGCCCTATCAGGCCGAGGCGAGTCAGGGCACGCTGCAGCTCATCTATGAGTACCAGACCATGATCGCGGGTCTGACGGCCATGGACGTGTCCAATGCGTCGGTCTACGACGGTGGGTCCGGTCTTGCCGAGGCCTGCCTGATGGCGATCCGGGCCAACCGTAAATCGAAGTCGCGGCGGGTCCTGGTGGCCGGGTCTCTGCATCCACGCTACCGGAGCGCCACCGAGGCCATCGTTCACAACCAGGACATGGCGCTGGTGGAACTGGCCGCCGATGCCGACGGCGCGCTGGCAGCGGATGCGCTTGCGAAGTATGCCGGAGAGGATTTCGCGGCTCTGGTGCTGCAGCATCCCAACGTCTTCGGGCGTCTCGAGGACGTGGACACCCTGACCGACGCGGCCCACGCCGCCGGCATGCTGGTAATTGCCGTAGTGAACCCGACCTCCCTGGCGCTGCTCAAACCGCCCGGACACTGGGGGCAGGCGGGAGCTGACATCGTGGTCGGCGACGGTCAGCCGCTGGGCATTCCGATGGCCTCCGGCGGGCCCTACTTCGGCTTCATCTGCTGCCGCTCCGAGCACGTCCGGCAGATGCCCGGGCGCATCATCGGTCGTACCGTGGACCTCGACGGCCGCACCGGCTACACACTCACGCTGCAGGCCAGGGAGCAACACATCCGCCGCGGCAAGGCCACTTCCAACATCTGTACCAACCAGGGACTGCTGGTGACGGCGGGCACCCTGTACATGGCGCTGATGGGCCATGACGGCCTGCGCCGGGTGGCCGGACACTGTCACGCCCGAACCAGGTCGCTGGTGGACCGGCTCACGGCCATCGCCGGCGTGGAGCGGGTGCATCAGGGGCCGTATTTTCACGAGGCCGTTCTGCGCCTGCCGCGTCCCGCCCAGGAGGTGGTGGACGCCCTGGCTCGCGAGCGGCTGCTGGCGGGTGTCGCGCTGTCGGCATTCTGGCCGGAGCGCAGCCACGAACTCTTGGTCTGTGCCACGGAGAAACGCACCGACGCGGACATCGAACGGTTTGCCACCGCGCTGGCCGCAGTGCTCGAGGAGGTCCGGTCATGAGCCGTCCCGATCATCAAGGCCGCACCCTGTTCGAACTGTCGGCATCCGGCCGTTCCGCCCTGGCCCAGATGCTGCCGGAGCCACCCCCCGCAGACGATCTGCCGGAGGCGGCACTGCGTCAGGAAGCGGCGCTGCTGCCGGAGGCGTCCGAGCTGCAGGTGGTGCGTCACTACACGAACCTGTCGCGGCAGAATTTCTCCATTGATACCGGTTTCTATCCGCTCGGCTCGTGCACCATGAAGTACAACCCGCGTGGTGCGCACAAGGCGGCAAGTCTGCCGGGCTTTCTCGGGCGGCACCCCATGGCGCCGGAAACGCTGTCCCAGGGCATTCTCAGCGTGTTTTTCGAGCTGCAGGAGACGCTGAAAGCGGTGACCGGCATGCGCGGCGTGTCCCTCACGCCCATGGCCGGCGCCCAGGGGGAGTTCGCCGGAGTGGCCATGATCCGCGCCTACCACGAGGCGCGTGGCGATCACGAACGCCAGGAGATCATCGTGCCGGTCGCGGCCCACGGCACCAATCCGGCCACCGCGGTCATGTGCGGTTACAAGGTCCGCGAGGTGGCGGTGGACGACGACGGTGATGTCGACTTCGAGAGCCTGCAGCAAGCGCTGGGGCCGCAGACGGCGGGTCTGATGATGACCAACCCCTCCACCTGCGGCGTGTTCGAGCGGCGCATCAAGGAGATTGCCGACGCGGTGCACGAGGCGGGCGGTCTGCTCTACTACGATGGCGCCAATCTCAACGCCATCCTCGGCAAGGTCCGGCCCGGCGACATGGGCTTCGACGTGCTGCACATGAACCTGCACAAGACCTTCGCCACGCCCCATGGCGGCGGCGGTCCCGGTGCCGGGCCGGTGGGCGTGGGTGAGCGCCTGCTGCCGCATCTGCCGACGCCCATCGTGGCCCGGGAAGAACGCGACGGGAAGCCTTGGTACCGCTGGGTGGACGAGGACGAGATGCCGGGCAGCATCGGGCATCTGTCCGCATTCATGGGCAATGCCGGGATTCTGGTGCGGGCGCTGGCCTATGCGCTGATGCTCGGGCGCGAGGGCATGCAACGGGTCGGTGATTACGCGACCCTCAATGCCAACTACCTGGCCCGCAGGCTGGCGGCGGAGGGCTTCGAACTGGCCTATCCCGAGCGGCGCGCCACCCACGAGTTCATTCTCACTTTCGCCCGCATGGCGAAGGAGCAGAACGTGAACGCCATGGATCTCGCGAAACGGCTGTTGGACTACGGGCCCCACGCGCCCACCACCTACTTCCCGCTGCTGGTCCCGGAGTGCTGGCTGGTGGAGCCGACGGAGACCGAGTCGAAAGAGGAACTCGACGCGTTCGTGGAGGCGATGGTGCTGATCCGCAAGGAGGTGGAGCAGACGCCGGAACTGGTGCGCTCGGCTCCACTGACGACGCCGGTCAAGCGCCTCGACGACGTGCGTGCTGCGCGGCAGCTGGATCTGGTCTGGAAGCCTGCAGTCTGAATCCGGCGGCGTTCGCGTCGGCCTCGCGGCCACGCGAACGCCTGTCGGAAGCGGTCACTCGTCATTGGTGTGTTCGGCGATCCAGCGCCGCATCTTCTCTTCCAGCATGGACAGCGGCATGGCTCCTTCATCCAGAATGCGATCGTGGAAGGCGCGCAGGTCGAAGTCCGCACCGAGTGCCGCTTCCGCTTCCGCACGCAAGGCGCGAATGAGCAGCTCGCCGCTCTTGTAGGCCAGTGCCTGGCCCGGCCAGGCGATGTAGCGGGACACTTCGGTGCGGACGTTGTGGGTGGCCAGGGCGGAGTTTTCCAGCAGGCAGGCCTCGGCCTGCTCCCGGCTCCAGCCGTACCAGTGCAGTCCCGTGTCCACCACCAGCCGGCAGGCGCGCCACATTTCATACGTCAGGCGGCCGAAATCCTCATAGGGCGTCCGGTAGATGCCCATTTCCTGGCCCAGATACTCGGTGTACAACGCCCAGCCTTCGATGAAGGCCGTGATGCTGGCGCGGCGCCGGAACTCAGGTACGTCCTCGAGCTCTTGGGCGAGGGCGATCTGATGGTGGTGTCCAGGCACTGCCTCGTGCACCGTGAGTGCCGGCAGTTCGTACAGCGGCCGCTGATCCAGGGCGTAGGTGTTGACCATGTAGCCACCGGCTTCGCCGGCCGCAAGGTTGCCGGACCAGTAGCGCGCCGTGGTGTAGTTCGGCGCCAGGGAGTCCGGAACCGGGCGTACGCCATAGGGCAGGCGCGGCATGCGCCGGAAGAATGCGGGCATGGTGTCGTCGGCCAGTTTGGCGATGCGCGAGGCGTGCATCAGCAGCTCTTCGGGGGTTTCCGCGTAGAACTTCGGATCCGTCCGCAGGTAGTCGAGAAAGGCTTCGAAGCTGCCTTCGAAACCGGAGGCATCGATCACCGCGTCCATCTCGCTGCGGATGCGTGCCACCTCGTCGAGGCCGCGCTGATGGATCTCCTCCGGCGTGAGCTCCAAAAGGTGGCGATCGCGTTTCTCATGCTCGGCCTGTTCACTTTCGCGCTCCTGTTCTGAAGCGTTCAGTCGGTGTCGTTGGAGTCCATCAGCCGCTGCTCGAGGAACAGGTAGATCAGCGTGTCCCGGTGGGCCGATTCCTCCAGATTAGCCGCCCCCGCATGCCCGCCTTCGATGTTCTCGTAATAGAGGTAGGGGTGGCCGAGGTCCTGCAGCAGATGGGCAAACTTGCGTGCATGGCTCGGATGAACGCGGTCGTCCTTGGTGGAGGTGTAGAGGAAGATCTCCGGGTAGCTGCCGTCCTCGGTCACGTTGTGGTACGGCGAAATGCGGCGCAGAAACGCGCCCTCATCAGGATCCTCCGGATGGCCGTACTCACCCACCCAGCTCGCGCCCGCAAGCAGGCGGTGGAAGCGGAGCATGTCGAGCAGCGGTACGCCGCTGATCACCGCACCCCAGAGGTCCGGGCGCTGCGTGTACATGACACCGGTGAGCAGGCCACCGTTGGAACGGCCGTCGACGGCGAGGCGCTGCGGCGCCGTCACGCCGCGGTCGATGAGATCCTCGGCCACCGCGATGAGATCGTCGTAGATGCGCTGACGCTTCGTCGTGAGGCCGGCCTGATGCCAGGGCGGCCCGAACTCGCCGCCACCGCGGATGTTTGCCAGGGCGAAGGCACCGCCTCGCTCCAGCCAGAGCCGCCCGCGAACGCCCGAATAGCCCGGGCTCATGGTGATCTGAAAGCCGCCGTAGGCATAGAGCAGCACGGGCGTGCTGCCGTCGGGCTCCATGTCCTTCCGATGCACGAGGAAATACGGTACCCGGGTGCCATCGCTGGAGGTGACCTCATGCTGGGTCACGGTCAGGTCCTCGGCGTCGAACCACTCGGGTGCAGAGCGAATCGGGTCGGCGCTGGCCGCGTCCACATCCACGGCGTACAGCGTCGCCGGCTGCAGGAAGCCCTCGGCCGTCAGCAGGGCAAGGCTCAGACGCGGATGGGTGCTGATCAGGTTCAGGCTCAGGTTGTCGGGCAGGTCGACCGCGCGCCCGTTCCAGCCGGACCGGTCGAAGTCCAGCACTTGCAGCGTGCCCACCACGTTGTCATCCACGGTCATCAGCACACCGCTTGCGGTCACGCCGATGTTGCGGACCGACTGCCGCTCCGTGGGCTTGAGCACCATATGGACGGGAGGCAGTTCACCGTGTTCCAGGAAGTGGGCGAGATCGAAGGACAGCACGGTGCCCGGCTGATGGGAGGCCTGGCCGGGGATCGACCAGGCTTCATTCAGGCTGACGATGAGCTGACCCCGGTACAGCCCCCGCACTGAGGACTGCCGAGGCAGGGGCAGGGCGATGGCGTCACCCTCGTCCGGCAGCACCCAGCGCGTCGATTCATAGAACGTGTGGCTCTCAGTGAGCATGACGTGGGCTTCGCCATCGGTCCCCTCCAGGCGGAAGGCGGACAGGCCCACATCCTCGGCGCTGCCGCGCAGCACCTCCTCCGCTGCCTCGAGCGGTGTGCCCCGCTGCCAGCGTCGGGCAACGAAGGGGTAGCCGGATTCGGTGGTCTCCTCCGGGTCCAGCGCCAGCAGCATCAGCAGCTGGTCCTCGTCGATCCAGGCGCTGTTGCCCTTGGCCTCCGGGGTCATGAAGCCGTCTTCCACGAAGGACCGGCTCTCGAGATCGAACTCCCGGCGCACGGCCGCATCGGTGCCGCCGTCGGACAGGGTGAGCAGACAGCGCGGGGCGTCGTTCGGTGCGCAGTCCGCGCCCTTCCAGACCCAGTTCACGCCCTCCTCGCGGGCCAGCTCGTCCAGATCCAGCAGCGGTTCCCACTCCGGCTCGGCCGCCAGGTAGGGGTCGATTTCGGAGCGGCGCCACAGGCCGTGCCGGCGGTCGGCATCCTCCCAGAAGTTGTACACCTTGCCGTGGCGCAGCCCCCCGTAGGGGATGCGGTCCGCGCTCTGGTAGACCTCCAGGGCTGAGCGCATGCGGGCTTCGTAACGTGGGTCGTCGCGCAGGACCTCGTAGGTGCGGGCATTCTGCTCCCGCGCCCAGTCCAGCGCCGCTTCGCTCTCTACCTCCTCCAGCCACAAGCGGGGATCGTCCTCCGCGGCTGGGGAGTCGCGATCGGAAGCAGCGGGGGGCTCCATGGCGTGTCCTTGTCTCAGGGGAAGATCAGGGTGGCTGCAGGCGCCGGCGAGCAGCGCGAGGATCAACAGAGGTACAACGGGCATTCGGGGCTCCGGGACATTCGAAGCCCGCCATCACAACGGGAAAGCGCGCCGGACGCAAACCGCGTCCGTTGGCTCCAGGGATCTGCGGGTTGCCGGTCAGGTGTGCACTGTGGCGCCAGACGGTGCCTCCGCAACGCTCGCGCTGGCCGGAGGGCCGCTGATCAGGGGCGCAGGCTGACCACCTTCTCGCCCCCGAGCTCGGCCGTCAGTTGGGACAGCTGGGTCATGGGTAGCGAACACGTCATGTTGCGGCACAGCCAGGCCGTGGTGGCCGCGGGGAGCTCCGTCGGCAGGTAGGCCGGCAGCAGTGGTTCGCTGTGGCCCGCTGCGGGCTCGACGTTTTCGGGCAGTGCGTAGACCAGGCGGAACGGACGGTACTCGTCGTCGGCCTTGCGCGCCCAGGCAGCAGCTTCGGCGCCGCGGATCAGCAGCAGTTCCGGGGCCGTGAGCGCGTCTTCCAGGGCGTGACACAGCGCTGCGTGGCCCTGGGGTGCCCGCCCCATCACCGGCCCGGCCCAGCGCAGGACGTTTTCTGCTGCGTCGAGATAGTCCTGCCGGCCGAGCAGGTAGCCGAGGCGTCCGAGCGCGCTGGCGGCCACCGCGTTGCCCGCAGGCGTCGATTCGTCGAGGGTGGGTTTCGGCCTGTAGATCAGGCTCTCCGCGTCGTGGGCGGTCTGGAAGAAGCCACCCTCGCTGCGGTCGAGGAAGTGTTCGAGCAGGTCGTCCGCCAGCTGCACGGCGAAACGGACGTCCGCATCCCGCCAGCGTACGGCCAGCAGCGCGAGCAGGCCGTCGAGCAGGAAGGCGTGATCCTCGAGATAGGCGCGGGGGCCGAGTTGGCCATCCATCCAGGTGGCATGGAGCCGGCCGTCGATCACCATCTCGCGCTGGATGAAGTCCACGGCCGAGGTGGCGGCTTCGGCCCATGCAGGCTCGTCGAGGACGGCGCTGGCGCGGGCGAGTCCGCGAATGGCCAGCCCGTTCCAGGCGGTGAGGATCTTGTCGTCGCGGCCGGGCCGCGGCCGTTGCTCCCGGGCGTCGAACAGCTTCTGGCAGGCGCTGGCCAGTAAGGCATCGGCCTGCTCCCGGGGCAGCGCGAGCCGCTCCACCACGGCGCGCCAGGCATCCCGACGATGCAGAATCCAGCTGCCTTCGAAGTTGGCGGGCTTGTCGATACCGTAGAGGGTCTCGATGACCGCGAACTCGTCAGGTTCGAGCAGGCGCCGGATCTGCTCACGATGCCAGACGTAAAAGCGGCCCTCCTCGCCCTCGGAATCCGCATCGAGCGCAGCAAAGAAGCCGCCGTCCGGGTGCTGCATCTCCCGCAGCAGCCAGCCGGCGGTGTCGCGCACCACCGAATCGAACAGCGCATCCGGCGAAATCGCCATGGCATCGGCGTACAGCGCGAGCAGGGAGCCGTTGTCGTAGAGCATTTTCTCGAAGTGAGGCGTCAGCCATTCCCGATCCACCGAATAGCGGCAGAAGCCGCCCCCGAGGTGGTCGAAGATGCCGCCGCGGGCCATGCGCGTGAGGCTCTGCAGGACCATGTCCAGCGCCTCGCTGTCCGCGCCGCCCCGGGTCTCGCGACTGTGCGCCCAATGCCGCAGCAGTCGCTCGAGGCTGCTCGGCATGGGAAACTTCGGCGCATCGCCGAAGCCGCCGTGACTGGAGTCGAACACCCGCTCGAGCTGATCCCTGGCCTGCTTCAGGATGCCGGCATCCGGCAGCTCAGCATCCGGGTTACCCGGCGCGTTGAGGCTGTCGAAGATGTCCTGTACTTTCTCGCCCTGCTCGGCGAGCTCGTCTCGCCGTTCGCTCCAGACCGTCGCGACCCGTTTCATGAGTTCGGTGAACGCCGGCATGCCGTAGCGTGGCGTGCGTGGGAAGTAGGTCCCACTGAAGAACGGCAGCAGCGTGTGGGGGTCAAGGAACACGGTCAGCGGCCAGCCGCCCGTCTGCTGGGTGAGGATCTGGTGGGCAGTCTGGTAGACCCTATCCAGATCCGGTCGTTCTTCCCGGTCCACTTTGATGTTCACGAACAGCTGGTTCATGACCTCCGCGGTGGCCGCATCCTCGAACGATTCGTGGGCCATCACGTGGCACCAGTGGCAGGCGGAGTAGCCTATTGAGAGCAGGATGGGGACATCCCGCTCCCGGGCCTGGGTCAGGGCGGCGTCGTCCCAGAGCTGCCAGTGAACGGGATTGTCCGCGTGCTGGCGCAGATAGGGGCTGCTGCTGCTGTCGAGACGGTTGCCAGGATTCGCGTCCGGCATGGGCAGAAGGACTCCGGTCGCTGCAGGGTGCCGGATCATAACGCAAGGGAGCAGGAGCCAGCATGCCGACCGGAGAACTGCCGAAACTGAAGCTCAAGCCGCGTGAAGACCGCCGGCTGCGTCAGGGCCACCTCTGGATCTACAGCAATGAGGTGGACATTGCTGCCACGCCGCTGAAAGGGCTCGATGCGGGAGCGGAAGTGCTGGTCTGCGGGTCCGGCGGTAAGCCGCTGGGGCGGGCATTGATGAGCCCGCATTCCCTGATCTGCGCCCGCATGGTGTCGCGGGACCCGGAGCAGGGCCTGGATCATGCGCTGGTGGCGGAGCGGCTGCGGGCGGCGCTGGCGCTGCGGGAGCGGCTCTATCCCGGCACGGGATGCTATCGCCTCTTCTACGGCGAGGCCGATGGTCTGTCCGGAGTCATCATCGATCGCTACGGCGACGTTGTGGTCTGTCAGCTCAACACGGTGGGCATGGAGCAGCGGCGCGACCTGTTCGTGGATGCGCTGCGTGAGGTGATCGATCCGCGCAGCATCGTGTTCAAGCACGACGCCAGCATCCGCGATCCCGAGGGCCTCGAGCGCTACGTGGAGGTCGTCGGTGAGCAACCCCCGGAGCTGGTGTCGCTGGTTGAGAACGGGGTGACGTTCCTGGCGCCCGTGCTGGAAGGCCAGAAAACGGGCTGGTTCTACGATCACCGGGAGAACCGCGCCCGGACCGCGGCGCTGGCGCCGGGCGCACGCGTCCTGGACGCCTTTAGTTATGTCGGCGGCTGGGGACTGCAGGCTCTGGCCTGGGGCGCGGACAGCCTGCTGGCAGTGGATAGTTCGGCCTCTGCCCTCGATGTCCTCGAGCAGAATGCGTCTGCGCAGGGCGTGGCCGATCGGGTCAGCGTCGAGAAGGGCGATGCGTTCACCACGCTGGAAGCGCTGGCGGATGCGGGCGAGCGCTTCGGTCTGGTGGTGATCGATCCGCCGGCTCTGGTGAAGCGGCGCAAGGATCTCGGCGCCGGCCAGCATGGCTACCAGCGTCTCGCGCGGCTTGGAATGCGTCTGACCGACGAAGACGGCCTGCTGCTGTTCGCATCCTGCTCGCTGCATTTCGATCGCGACATGCTGCGCGATACGGTGCGTGCCGCGGCGCGCCACGTGGATCGGCACGCCCAGCTGCTGGGCATGTGGGGTGTCGGGCCTGATCATCCGCTGCATCCGGCCATTGTGGAGATGGACTATCTCGGTGCAGCCCTGGTGCGTGTGCGTGCGCCTGGTCGCGGTGGCGTCCTTTAGGGAAGTGCTGATCAAGTCCTCCGCGATATGCCGTTTGCCGTGGCGACGACTCTGGGTGAAGATTGGGTCAGAGATGACATACGCGTAACGGTGTAGCCGTGATTGATCGAGACGGCTTCCGCCCGAACGTCGGCATCGTCCTGGCCAACGATCATGGTCAGGTGCTCTGGGCTCGCAGAGTGGGTGGTCGCGACGCCTGGCAGTTTCCTCAGGGAGGCATCCAGGGGGACGAGACACCGGAGCAGGCCATGTACCGGGAACTCTGGGAGGAGGTCGGACTGACCCCGGAGGCGGTGCAGGTGATGGCCTGCACCCGGGGCTGGCTGCGCTACCGGCTGCCCCGACGTATGCTCAGACACAACGCGACGCCGAGGTTCGTTGGCCAGAAGCAGAAGTGGTTCCTGCTGCGCATGCTAGCGCCGGATGAGCGCGTGTGCGTCGCCGCTTCAGAGAAACCGGAGTTCGACTTCTGGCGCTGGGTGAGCTACTGGTACCCCCTCGGCCAGGTGGTATCGTTCAAGCGCGACGTCTATCGTCGCGCCCTGGCCGAACTGGCAACTCGCCTGCCCGTCGACGGCGCCTGACCCCTCCACCCATTCGGGACGATTCATGCTCGACACGCTGCGCAGCATCGTGCAAGAGGTCAACGCGGTTCCGGACCTGGAAGCTGCCCTGCGCATCATCGTCCGGCGGGTGCGCGACGCCATGGGCACCCAGGTCTGTTCCGTGTACCTGGTCGACCAGAATCATGGCCGCTTCATGTTCATGGCCACTGAGGGTCTGAACGAGGAGATGGTCGGCCGGCTGTCCCTCGGGCCGGGTGAAGGGCTGGTCGGACTGGTGGGTCAGCGCGCGGAGCCGATCAACCTGGACAACGCGCCGGGCCATCCCAACTACTACTACTTCCCGGAGATCGGCGAAGAACCGTTCAACGCCTTCCTCGGCGTTCCCATCATCCATCACCGCCGCGTGCTTGGCGTGCTGGTGGTCCAGCAGCAGGCAGCCCGCCGCTTCGACGAGAGCGAGGAGGCGTTTCTCGTTACCCTGTCCGCGCAACTCGCCGGGGTCATTGCGCACGCAGAAGCCACCGGCGGCATGGACCACCTCGGCCAGCGCGGTGCCGAGCGCCAGGACGCGCGTTTCGTCGGCGTCCCTGGAGCCCCTGGCGTAGCCATTGGTACAGCGGTGCTCATGTTTCCGCCCGCCAATCTCGACGCCGTGCCGGACAAGGATGCCGAAGACGTCACCGTCGAGTTGCTGTTGTTCGAGCGTGCGTTGAACGCGGTGCGTGAGGACATCGGCTCGCTGCGGGAGAAGCTGGCCGACAGCCTCGATCCGCAGGAGCAGGCGTTGTTCGACGCCTACCTGCACATGCTCGATGACCGGGCGCTCGGTGGCGAGATCACGGCCCTCATCCGCCAGGGTCAGTGGGCTCAAGGTGCGCTGAAGAAGGTGATCGCCGAGCACGTGGCCCACTTCGAACTGATGGAAGACTCCTACCTGCGCGAACGCGCGGCGGACGTGAAAGAGCTCGGTCAGCGCGTGCTCGCGCATCTGCAGGAGGCGGTGCGGCCGAAGAAGCACTTCCCGGAAAAGACCATCATCATCGGTGAGGAGATCAGCCCGGGTATGCTCGGGGAGGTACCCGCGGAGCGGCTCGCGGGCATCGTGTCCATGAAGGGCTCTGGTAACTCCCACATTGCCATTCTTGCCCGTGCCATGGGCGTCACCACAGTGATGGGTGCCGTGGACCTGCCCCTGTCGCAGTTGCAGGGTCGGGAGCTGATCGTCGATGGCTTCTACGGTCACGTCTACGCCAACCCGACCCGGTCGCTGCGCGAGCACTACGAAGACGTGATCCAGGACGAGCTGCAGTTCTTCGCGGGTCTGAGCGAGCTGCGTGATGAACCCTGTGTCACCACCGACGGCCATCGCATCGCTCTGTGGGTGAACATCGGCCTCTCGGTGGACGTGGAACGCTCGCTCGACCGCGGCGCCGAGGGCGTCGGCCTCTACCGCACCGAGATTCCCTTCATGTCCGCGGACCGCTTCCCCACCGAGGAGGAGCAGCGCGTGATGTACCGGGAGTCCATGCTGGCATTCAACCCGCGACCGGTGACCATGCGCACCCTCGACATCGGCGGCGACAAGGCCCTGACCTACTTCCCCATCTCCGAGGAGAACCCCTTCCTCGGCTGGCGCGGCATTCGCGTCACCCTGGACCACCCGGAGATCCTGCTGGTGCAGGTGCGGGCGATGATGAAGGCCAGCATCGGCATGAAGAGCCATCTGCGCATCATGCTGCCCATGATCACCAACCTCTCCGAGGTCATGGAGGCACTGGGACTGGTGCGTCGGTCCTATGACGAGCTGATCGAGGAGGGGCACGACATCCGGCGCCCGGAAGTGGGCGTCATGATTGAGGTTCCCGCTGCGGTCTATCAGGCGCGACTGATCGCGGAGCAGGTGGATTTCCTGGCGGTGGGCAGCAACGACCTGACCCAGTACATGCTGGCGGTGGATCGCAACAATCCCAGAGTGGCAGACCTGTATCAGGACCTGCATCCAGCGGTGCTGAGTGCGATCCGCATGGTGGTGGATTCGTCCAAGGCGGCGGGGAAGCCGTCGGGAATCTGCGGTGAGCTGGCGGGTAATCCGGCGGCGGCCGTGCTGCTGATGGGCATGGGTTTTGACGTGCTGTCCATGAACTCGACCAACCTGCCCAAGGTGAAGTGGGTGCTCAGGTCCTTCAGCCTGGCGCGGGCCCGGGAGCTGGTGGATCAGGTCCTGACGATGGATTCTGCAGACGCCATCGCCGAGTTCATGCACAAGGTGCTGGTGGAGCAGGGGCTTGGCCGTGCGATCCGGCCGGATCCGCGTGCAGCAGCCTGATCGGTGCGGCGTGCTGTTTCGATGACGCCGTAACGCGCGGGCTGGTCTTCAATGCGCCGGCAGTTGCGGGCGCTCGTGTTCGGGCGCCAGCGGCAGGCGCTACGAGGAGCGGGCGGCAGCCAGATCCAGCCGCGGCTCCGCGCTGACCGTCTCGAAACTGAAGTCCCGGCGGCCGTGGCGCCGCCCGTTGGACCCGAACACCACTTCCGTGAAGTCGATCAGACCTGCCCGCCGCATCATCACCACGGTGCTCGCCCGGGTGCCGTAAGCTTCACCGCGGATGAAGCAAGGCGCTGCGCGGCGCATGCGCTCCGGGTCGAGTCCGGCCGCACGCAGCTCTGTATCCGTAGGAGACGTCTCGTCCGCCAGCAGTTCAAGCAAAGGGTCCACGGCGGGATCCGACTCCGATTCCTCGAATACCGCCAGCGCCGATTTCCCTTGGCGTACTTTGGGCCAGTTCGTGTCCAGCAGGTGGTTGGACAGTCCATATGTCCCCGGTGCCAGCTGCTCGGGCTCGGGAATACGGTTGGAGAAGTACCAGAGCGAGCGAGCGTCTCCGACCAGCAGGTTGAAGCCGCGATATTCGCTCGCGTGCCGGGCCACCTTCCGCAGGTAGGGCTCGGCGGCGGTGCCTCCGGCAAGGAAGTCGCTCACCAGGGCGCCGCGGGAGCGCGGCGGCAGCGGATCAGGTGGCTCCTCGGCGAAGTTCGTCACCGCGGCGAAGCGTCCGTTGCGGGACACGCCGAGCCAGGTCCCGCCGGCTTCCAGATCGCGGCCGGCCAGAATGTCCGGTCCGTCCGTCCAGAAGTCTGCGGCCGACGCGGGCCGCCCGTGGAACTCGTCCCGGTTCGCGGCGACGATCAGCGGGAACTCGGGATGGACCTGGTGGGCGAACAGGATCAGACACACGGAAAGCGAACTCGCGGGTGGCGACGGGACAGGCCATTCTAGCATTTCGTGGGGCACAGCCGCCGTGCCTGCGCGCATGACCCCGTGAGGCGGCTCGCCCACGGCGATGACGAAATGAAGTCATTGGGAACGGACGCCGCAGGCCCTCCGGGTGCTAGAATCCGCGTCCATGCGATCCTATCCCGCCATCGATCCGGTCGCCTTCTCACTCGGCCCGATCTCGATCCACTGGTACGGTCTTGCCTACCTGGCAGCGTTCGCGTTCGCGTGGTGGTACGGCACCGTTCGCTGCGCGCGCCCCGACAGCCCGTTCTCCCGCCAGGACGTGGCGGATCTCGTGTTCTACGGTGCGCTCGGCGCCATCCTCGGTGGGCGCATCGGCTACGTCCTGTTCTACGGGACGGAACGCCTGCTCGCCGATCCGCTCTACCTGTTCGCGTTCCGCGAGGGTGGCATGTCCTTCCACGGCGGCATGCTCGGGGTGGCCGCGGCGGTGTGGTGGTTCGGCCGCCGGCGCGGCAAGTCGCTGTTTCAGACCTTGGACTTCGTGGTGCCGCTCGTCCCCATCGGCCTCGGCTTCGGCCGTCTCGGCAACTTCGCGAACGCCGAGCTTCCCGGCCGCGTGACGGACGTGTCCTGGGCGCTGGTCTATCCGGGCGACGTGGTGGCGCGGCATCCGTCCTCGCTGTATCAGGCCTTCACCGAAGGACTGCTGCTGTTCGCGATCGTGGTCTGGTATGCCCATCGACCGCGCCCGACGGGTGCGGTGACGGGCGCCTTTCTGCTGGCCTATGGGACGCTGCGCTTTGGCACCGAATTCTTCCGCGAGCCCGATGCCCATCTCGGTTTCGTGGCGCTCAATTGGATGTCCATGGGCCAGGTGCTGTCCTTGCCGATGATCCTCGGTGGCGGGGCGCTCATGGCCTGGTCTCTGCAACGTGGGGCGCGCCGGCATGCGTGAGTACCTCGACCTCCTGCGTGACGTCCGTGACCATGGGGTGTTTCGGGAAGATCGCACCGGTACCGGGACCTACTCGGTGTTCGGGCGTCAGCTCCGCTTCGACTTGCGGCGTGGCTTTCCGCTGGTCACCACCAAGAAGGTGTTCCTGAAAGGGATCATTCACGAGCTTTTGTGGTTTCTCTCCGGCAGCACCAACATCCACTATCTGCAGGAGCATGGCGTTCACATCTGGGACGAGTGGGCGGACGCGGAGGGCGAACTCGGCCCGGTATACGGCTCCCAGTGGCGCTCCTGGCCGACACCGGATGGTGGACAGATCGATCAGATCACGGCCGTGCTCGGCTCCATCTGCAACAGCCCGAATTCGCGCCGCCACATCGTCAGCGCGTGGAACCCGGCCGAGGTGGACGCCATGGCGCTGCCGCCCTGCCACACCCTGTTCCAGTTCTACGTGGCGGAGGGCCGGCTGTCCTGTCAGCTCTATCAGCGCAGTGCCGATCTGTTTCTCGGCGTTCCGTTCAACATCGCCAGTTATGCGCTGCTGCTGCAGATGATGGCCCAGGTTTCGGGCCTCGAGCCGGGCGACTTCGTGCATACCTTCGGCGATGCGCATCTGTATGCCAATCACGTCGAGCAGGCCGATCTGCAGCTGTCACGTGACCCGCATCCGCTGCCCCGGATGCACCTGAATCCGGATGTCCGCGACCTGTTCGCGTTCCGCTACGGGGACTTTCGTCTGGAGGGCTATCAGAGCCACCCGGCGATCAAGGCGCCGATCGCGGTTTGAGCACGGATGCGGACAGGCCGATTCGGCTCGCCTTGATCTGGGCCATGGGGGAGAACCAGGTCATTGGTCGCGGTAACACGCTGCCCTGGCGCCTGCCCGGCGAGATGCAGTATTTCCGGGCCGTCACCCTTGGCAAACCGGTGATCATGGGCCGCAGGACGTTCGAATCGCTGGCCAAGCCCCTGCCCGGAAGGACCAACGTCGTGGTCAGCCGCGCCCTGGAGTCGGAACATCCCCGGGTAAAGGTGACCCGGTCGCTGGAGGAGGCCTTGCGGGTGGCGCGGGCCCAGGCTGAGGTGGATGGCCAGGACGAAGTGTTCGTGATGGGCGGCGCAGAGCTCTACGCGGCAGCGCTGCCGCTGGCGGACCGCCTCTACTTCACCCTGGTTCATGCCGAACCTCAGGGGGACACGTTCTTCCCCGAGTTCGACGCGTCCGACTGGGAAGAGCGGCGTCGTCTGCGGGTGCCCGCGGATGCGGACAATGTTTACGACTTCAGTCTGATTCTGCTGGAACGAGCTTGATCAACCTTCGCGCTTGCGATTTCGTTGTGATTCTGCTTGAGGTCGTGCTAGTCTGAGGATCGATTCAAGGTGGTCCGGGCTTCCGGATCCCTGCCGGGAACCGCATCAACCCCCCTCCGAGAGTCGCTTCAACCACCGAGTCGTACAGGCGCGGTGATTTTCAACGTCGGCGCAAGTCGGCGATTTATAGTGAGATTGAGATACAACATGGCAGACCAGATCGAAGGCATCGTCAAGTGGTTCAATGACGAGAAAGGGTTCGGCTTCATCCAGCGTGAAGGCGACAAGGACGTATTCGTCCATCACTCCGCTATCAATGGCACGGGCCGCAAGACCCTGCACGAAGGCCAGCGCGTCATGATGAATGTGACGCAGGGCCAGAAGGGCCCCCAGGCCGAGAACGTCAACCCGCTGTGACGTCCTTCGCGAGCGGCGCGTAAGCGCCGCTCGCACTTCCCTGCAGTTTCGCTTCGCCCCTCCAAGCGTTGTCGTATACCCTTGTCCCTCTCGAAGTCGAAGGGACTTAAGCCCATGCATGATCATGCCCGTATCGTTCGAGCGTTCATCGCGGCCTGGTCCAGGCTCGATGCCGACGAGCTGGCTGACTACTTCACCGACGACGGCGTCTATCACAACATGCCCCTGCAGTCTGTCGGCGGTCGCGACAATGTCCGCGCTATGATCAAAGGTTTCATCGCGTCCTGGACGGAGACCGAGTGGGAAATTCGCTCGTTGCTCGCATCCGGCGATATCGTCATTGTCGAGCGCATCGATCGCATTCGCAGCAGCGCCGGAAACGTGGATCTGCCCTGCGTCGGAGTATTCGAGATGGAAGGCGGCCGCATTCGCGAATGGCGCGACTACTTTGATCTGAGCACCTACGCGAAGGCCATGAGCTGATGGCCCGCGCTGCGGTCTGTGTCCGCGCCGCGCCTTGTGTCCCCGATAGCCCGCTCAAGGAACGCTGCAACGTTGCTGGTCGGCATCCTCTCTACGCAGCCGGTATGCTGACCCTGTCATCGCTTCTGTGGCTGCTGTGCGGAGTTCGATCGTGATTCAGACCCGCTTTCCTCTGCTTGGCTGTCTATGCCTGCTGCTCGCCGCCTGTACCAGTGCGCCACCGACCCTGACGGACGACGTCGACCGGCGCCAAGTCGGTAACCTGATCTTCGAAGACATTCCGCCAGTTCCCGAGGCCATCGAGTCACGGCTTGCGCAGTACCTGGAGGTACGCAGTGCCAGCTTCCAGGGATGGCTGACCGACGGTGGCGCGCTTGTGAGCACTCGCTTCGGCGAGACCGCACAGATTCACAGGGTCGCGCGGCCGGGAGCTGCCCGCGAACAGCTCACGTTCTTCCGTGAGCCGGTGCCCTCTGCGCTGGTTGCACCGGGTTCGGACCGGCCCGGGTTCCTCTATCTGCGGGATGCCGGGGGGTCTGAATTCTGGCAGCTCTACTTCTTCGATCTTGCCAGTGGGCGGTCCGAGCTCCTGAGCGACGGCACCGCGCGCAATTCGTCGCCGGTGTGGGACCGTGACGGGCAGCAGATCGCCTGGTCGTCCACCGTGCGCAACGGCCGGGATACCGATATCTGGGTGCGGACGCTGGACGGTGAGCCGCGACTGCTGGTCGACGAAGGCGGCAGCTGGTTTGCCCAGGACTTCTCAGTTGACGGCCAGCGCCTGCTGGTCACCCGCTACGTGTCGCGTTCGGAAGCGCATCCTCATGTGGTCGATCTCGCCACCGGCACGTTGACACCACTGCTTCCCGAGGGGGCGGTGGCGCGAATCGATCAGCTCCGGTTCGGGGCCGACGACAGCATCTTTTTCAGCTCCGACCTCGGCGGCGAGTTCGTGCGGCTGTATCGGATTGCTGAACCCGGAGCCGAGCCGCAAGCGGTGACCGGCGAGGTGGATCACGACGTCGAACAATTCGAGCTGTCCAACGATGGCCGCTACCTGGCCTTCAGCGTCAACGAGAACACGCTTTCTCGGCTCCACGTCCGACGGCTCGACAACAACAGCTTCGTCGCGTTGCCGGAGCTTCCGGAGGGACTGTTGTACGGCCTGGAATTCTCTGCCGACGGCGACCGGCTCGGCTTCACGCTCAATACGGCCACCTCACCGGCGGATGCCCACAGCATCGATCTGCGCGGGCGCACCCTGACCCGCTGGACGGCGAGCGAAGTGGGTGGCCTCGATACGTCCGTGTTCGTGGCGCCTGAGCATTTCACGTATCCCACGTTCGATACGCCGGATGGGCGCACGCCGCGGATCGGCGAGGAGCGGCGGCAGATCCCGGCGTACGTGTATCGCCCGGCGGGTCCGGGACCGCATCCTGTAGTGGTGCAGATCCACGGTGGCCCGGAGGCCCAGGCGCGACCGGGGTTCTCCCCCAACCACCAGTTCTGGGTGCGGGAACTCGGGTTCGCGGTGGTGGTCCCGAACGTGCGCGGCTCCACCGGCTACGGGCGCAGCTTTCACCAACTCGACAATGCCGAGCTGCGCGAGGACTCGGTGCGCGACATCGGCGCCCTGCTGGACTGGATCGAGGCCCAGCCGGACCTGGACGCGGAGCGGGTCGCCACGTTCGGTGGCTCTTACGGTGGCTACATGGTGCTGGCCTCCCACATGCATTATAGCGACCGGCTTGCCGCGGGCGTGAATGTGGTTGGCATCTCCAATTTTGTCACCTTCCTGGAAAACACTCAGGACTATCGCCGCCAACTTCGGCGGGAAGAGTATGGCGATGAGCGGGACCCGGAGATGCGTGCCCATCTGGAGGCGATCTCGCCTCTGAACAACCTGGAGCGGATGACGAAGCCCTTGCTCGTGGTGCACGGCGCCAACGATCCCCGCGTGCCCCAGAGCGAGGCGGATCAGCTGGTGACGGCATTGCGGACCCAGGGTCAGTCGGCGCCCTATCTGCTCGCGCTCGACGAGGGCCATGGTTTCCGTAAGCGCAGCAATCGCGATGCCTATCTGGCCGTGGCGGCCGATTTTCTGCGGCGCCACCTCCAGTCCGATTGAGCCGCGGCCGCCCGCGTTTCGCGGAGTGCCGCGGCGGGAAGGCCGAATCCGCGGCACTTCCCGTTCGGAGACTGTATTCTGTCCTTCGATTCTGGATCTGAGGCCGGGGGCGCCATGCTGAACAAATTCGACGATTACCCGATTCATCAGACCGCCGAGCCGCTGGCGCAACCGGTGACCAGCGACCGCAACGTCTACGACCGCACCTGGTTCAACGGCTACGCCCGCGATGGCTCCTACTACTTCGGTGTAGGCATGGCGATCTACCCGCACCGCGGTATCCTCGACGGCGCCTTCAGCGTGGTGGAGCCGAACGGACGGCAGCACTGTTTCTACGCATCGCGCAGGGCGCCGACGGAGCGCAGCGAGATGAACGCGGGACCGTATCGGATCGAAGTCATCACGCCGATGCGCAAGGCCCGGGTGGTTCTCGACGACAATCCCAGTGGCATCACCTGCGACCTCACCTTCTCTGCCCGAAGCGCGGCCATCGAGGAAAAGCATCAGACGCTCTGGAGTGGTGCCCGACGGGTGATGGATGCGACCCGCTTTGATCAGTTCGGGCGCTGGAAAGGCTGGATCCGCCACCCGGACGGCGAGATCAAAGTGGATGATGAAGTCTGCATCGGGACCAAGGATCGCTCCTGGGGCGTGCGCGGGGTCGGTGAGCCGGAAGCCGGCGGCGCGCCGGCCCGGCCCAACGGCATCTTCTTTCTCTGGGCGCCGCTGGTCTGGGATGACCACATCACCCATGCCATCTTCTTCGATGGCCCCCACGGTGAAGCACTTGTACGCGAGGGGTTGGAGGCGCCTCTGTATCCCAATGAGGCGGCCATCCCGCCGGGATCCGAGGATGGACTCTGCCAGCGCATGGCGGATGCGCGGCATCGGGTTCAGTACCACCCGGGTACACGCCTGGCAAAGGCCGCCGAGATCGATCTTGTGGACCTTCACGGCGCGACCCGGACCATCACGCTTGAGCCCATTCTCAAGTTCCAGATGAAGGGCCTCGGCTACCTGCACCCGGAGTGGGGGCAGGGTATGTGGAAGGGTGAGCTGGAGTTGGGCCACGAGAGTTTCGACCCCCGACAGATGGAGATGCTCGCCCGGGAGAATCTGCACGTGCAGCAGGTGGTCCGCGCCAGCGACGGCGAGAACGAGGGCATCGGGGTGCTCGAGCAGATCTGCATCGGCCCCTATGCGCCTGCAGGCTTCACGGATTTCTTCGATGGCGCCAAAGGCTGAGTAGGCGGGAGGACGGCTACGACCCGCGCACCAACGCGAACGCGGATCGTTCCAGGCACTGAACCGCTCACTCGTCGGCGGCGGAGAACTCCAGGATGCGTACGTCCAGGCTGTTGTCCGCAAGTGCTGCCTTCGCCGCCTGTTCGTCAGCCTCGTCCTCGATGCGGGCGCACAGCAGCAGATGGCCCTGATCGAGATGCTCCTGCAGATCGTCCGCATCTTCCTGGCTGATGATGGCGATCATCGCCGCGCCCGCGGCGCCGACCGCCGCCGCGCCTGCCAGTCCGATGATCACGGGCCCGCCGAGGGCCGCAGCCGTTGCAACCACCGCACCCGCGGCGACCGTCTGGCCGGTGAAGGCCAGACCACGACCGATCCCGTGGGTGGCATCGTCGCCTTCCTTGCGGGGGCTGAAAGTGGGACTGGATTCGTCGCCGGTCGACTCGAAAAGATGGTCGAGATGTTCCTTGACGCTACTGTCGGTCGTGAGAAGGGTGAAGCGATCGTCGCTGAAGCCGGCCTGCGCCAGCCTTTCCGCCGCCGTTTCCAGGGACTTGGGATCGGCGAACACACCGACCGCTTCGCGGATCGTATTTTTATGCGCATGGTTCATGACCGTGCTCCTTGCAGGCGAGTGCGACGTACTCATCAGCGTAGGTGCAGCGCCTTCGAGGGGCAAACGAGGGGTGCGCAAGCCCAATTTTCGAGCATGGATGGCGGATGAGTTCCACCGCTGACTTCACCACCTCGCAGCGCTGGCGCTACGCGATCAAGCCCGCGAGCTGGCCGAAGCTGCTCGTGCCGACCATCCTCGGTCAGGCGGTTGGCATCGTCGTCGCGGGTGGGCTTTCGATCCCCGCGCTGCTGCTCGGTCTCCTGTTCACCCTGTTGAACGGGACGTTCATCGTGTTGTTGAACGACTGGGGTGACCGTGAGGTGGACACCCTCAAGCGCCGCATGTTTCCCCATAGCTGTTCGCCGAAGACCATCCCCGACGGCATTCTTCCTGCGCGTCAGCTCCTGGTGGCGGGGGCAGCCGCAGGACTCGCGTCCGTGCTGGTGGCCTTCCTCCTGGGAGGACTCATGGAGCGACCCTGGCTCGGTCCACTCGGTGCCCTGTGTGCGCTGGTCTTCGTCGCCTACAGCCTGCCTCCGGTAGCACTCAATTATCGCGGCGGTGGTGAATTGCTCGAGGCGCTGGGAGTCGGTCTCCTGCTGCCGTGCTTCCATGCCTACGCGCAATCCGGCGTGTTTTGGGCACCGGAGTGGTGGCTGTTCCCGGGGTTCGTGGCGCTGTCACTGGCCAGCGCGTTGGCGAGCGGGCTTTCTGACGAGGAAAGCGATCGCGCCGGCGGCAAGCGGACGCTGGCCACGGCCGTGGGCAACGCTGCCACGCGTCGTACCTTAGAAGTCGTGGTCTTGCTTGCTGCGTTGCTATGGCTGCTCGCGGGCAGCTGGGTGCCTGCGCTTCCGCTCTGGGCTATGGTGCCGGCTGTATTGATCGTCCTGGTCCATGGCGGCGTGATGCTTCGAGTCAGTTCACAGGCGACGACCGGGGCGTTTGCCGCCCAGGGCGTCTACAAGCGACTTCTCCACCGGGGGATCTGGCTGGGTGCATTGCTTGTGGCGGCAGCGCTCCTGGTCGCGTCGTTCCGGGGGCTCCTGTGACGGCAAGCGTCACCACAGACATGTTCGCAGCCATGCGCGAGTTGGATCGTGAAATCGAGGCCTGCGTTGGCGCGCCGGCATCCCTGGCGCCTTCCCGCGACCGCGCGAACTCGTTGGAAGCCATCGCCGAATGCCTGCTCGCTGATCATGATCCGGCGTGGCAGGTCGCGTTCATCGATGCCTCCCGAACCGTCGTCCGTGCGCTCATCGAGCACTTTCCCGGCAACATTTTCTGGGATCTCGACTTTCTCTTCGCAGCCCTGCTCGAGGAGGCAGCTACGACTGACGAGCTGCTGGAGCTCGGGTCGTCCGTGGCTCGACTGCAGGTTCTGTTCGGACGCCACTCGCTGATCGCGTTCCGCTACCTGCACGACTTCACGTATGGCTTCGATTGGGCACGCTGGACCGGGCGCCGGCCTGAGCAGCGCGTCGGCATCGGCCCGTTCTCGGCGGCGTTCATGGCTCACGTTGAACGCCGCGGCGTGGAGATCACCGCGGCCATCGAAGCCGGCGACCCGCGCTTCCCGGTCCTGAAACCTGGCGAATTCCGCAACCCGTTTCCCTTCTCGCGCACGCCCCCGCATGAGCGCAGCCTGCTTGAGGATCTCGCGGCGCAGGATCTCGTCCCCATCCACACCTGGCGTATCGAGGCGCGCCCGCGCTACGACCTGCCCTTCGCTGTGCGGCGTGAGGAGCGTGCGAAGGCGCTCGGCATTCCCCCCGGGCCCGAACAGGGCGCATGAGACAGATGCTGCGCGCCTGGCTGCAGGCCTCGAGGCTGCCGTCCCAGGCTTACCTGTTCCTGCCGCTTCTGCTTGGACAGGTGCTGGCCTGGTACTTCACCGGACAGTGGAGCTGGGTGGTGTTCGTGCTGGTGCAGCTGTTCGGGCTCTTCGATCAGCTCTACATCGTCTACGCCAACGACGTGGCCGACGAAGCCACCGATCGCGACAACGCGACTCCGACTCTGTACTCGGGAGGCTCCCGCGTTCTGGTGGAAGGCGCGCTCGCCTCTGCCACTCTGCTGCGTGCGGCATGGGCCATGGCTGGCTTGGCCGTCGCGAGCACCCTGATGATCGGCGTCCTGGCCGGGCACTGGTTGCCACTGCCGCTGGGGCTTGTAGGCATCGCCCTGCTCTGGGCTTACAGCTTCCCGCCGCTGAAGCTGTCTTACCGTGGGGGTGGCGAATGGCTGCAGACCCTTGGCCTGGGAATGGTGCTGCCGTTGCTCGCCTTTTCAGCCCAGGCCGGCGACCTGCGCGGCTTTCCCTGGGAAGTGTTCGCGGTGCTGCTGCCGTTGAATCTGGCCACCGCCATTGCCACGGCCCTGCCGGACCAGAGCTCCGATGCACGCGCCGAGAAGCGCACCCTGGTGGTGGTGCACGGGCTCGGGCCGGCGCGGAGGTTCATCCTCGTTCTGGCGGCCGGTGCGCTGGCGCTGCACGGGTTCTACGCGGCGGAGCTGCTGCTCATAGGTGACACCGCAGCGCGGTGGGTTCTGGCGGTACCGGCCGCGTCACTGCTACTGGCTGCAGCCGTTCACCTCCGCGCAGAACCTGGAACGCGGGCGATGGACGCATTCCTGTTCCTGGTGATCCTGACGCACCTGTCCTACCTGGCCGGGCTGACGTGGGCGTTGCTCTGAGGATGGCAGCTCGAGATAGCGGCTGCTGATGACGCCGATAAGATCAAGTCACTGCATCCGGAAACGGGAACCCACATTCCCGTCGAGCAGCTCGAGCGCATCATCGCCCGGGCCAGCGCGCTGCAGTACGCCGCCGGTGACGGCGAGCAACGGCGAATCTCGGAGCAGGAACTGGTCAGCATCGGCGAAGAGGTCGGTCTGTCCGCCGAGCACATCCGCCGGGCGCTCACGGAGTACCGTGCCGATGCACTGGTGCCGCCGCCGCCGGACGAACATCCTCTGCTCACACGCCTGCTCGGGCCGCCTTTCACCCGCGTCCGTCGTGTCATCCACGGTGATGCTGCCGATGTGCATCGTGCATTCGAGTACCGGTTCGAGCAGCAGGAAAGCATGCGCCCGATCCGGCGCCGCGCCACCGAGTCGGTGTGGGAGCCCAACAAGGGCATTGCCAGCAGCATTGAGCGCGCAATGGATAGCGAGGGGCGGGGTTACGAGCTGACCCAGCTGAAGTCCGTCAGCGTGGTGGCCGCGCCGACCGGTCCTGACGAAAGTCTCGTGACCCTGACTGCCGACCTGGCTGAGGCGCGAAAAGAACACCTGACGAACTGGAGCATGTGCCTGTTGCCCTTGGTGATTTTCAGCTTTCAGGCTTACTTCTCCCAGCCTCTGTGGCTGTTGCTGCTGGTTCCCGCGATGATTGGCGGACTGTTCGGTATCGCCTACGGTGTTGAATGGTCCATGCGCAGCAAACGACGACGGGCGGCACTCCTGCTCGAAGGCATGTTCGACCAGCTCGAACTCGGTTTCCGCCGCAAATAGCACGGGCGTCTGGGGGACATAGTCCGACCTCCTGCCTCCGCCGTGCGACAGGCGCGGTTTTACAAATTGATCGACGCGCCGGGTCCGAGGGGAATGTCGAACATCACCCAGACGGTCAGCAATCCGGACCAGGCCAGCAGCAGCGCGATGGAGTACGGGATCATGGTCGCGATCAGCGTGCCGAGCCCCGCGCGTTTGTCGTACTGCTGGGCGAAGGCCAGGACCAGCGCGAAGTAGGGCATCAGCGGGGTGATGATGTTGGTGACGGAGTCGCCGATGCGGTAGGCCATCTGGGTGGCCTCGGGGGAGATGCCGAGCAGGTAGAGCATGGGCACGAACACCGGCCCCATGATGGCCCACTTGGCGGTGGCGCTGCCGATCAGAAGATTGATGAAGGCAGCGAGGATCACAAAGATCAGCAGTAGGGGCAGGGTGCCTGGATCGATGGTGGCGAGGAACTGGGACCCGCCGATGGCGGTGATGAGGCCGAGATTCGTCCAGCCGAACCAGGCCACGAACTGGGAGGCGAAGAACATGAGCACCAGGTAGACCGCCATGGTCTCCATGGTCCTCTCCATGCTGCGGATGACGTCGCCCCCGTCGGCGAAGGTGCCTGCCAGCCGGCCGTAAGCGACGCCGCACAACGCTGCCCACAGCGCAATGACGACGACGATGCCGCTGATGAAGGGCGAGCGCATGATGCTGCCGGTTTCCGGGTCACGGAGGACGCCGTCAGCGGGCACCACCCCGAGCAGGATCAGCGCGAGCAGTACGAGCGTGACGACGCCGGCACCGATCAGTCCGCGCCGCTCGGCAATCGGATCACCGTCGTGATCCTGAGGGTTCGGCGCGTCCTCGGGAAGGTCGGCCGGGGCCAGTCGGCGCTCGGTGATGAACTCGGTCACCAGGGTCACCACGATGGCGATCATGAAGGTGGACGCGATGATGAACCACCAGTTGCCGGCCGCCGTGACTTCGTAGTCGGCGTCCACGAAGCGCACGGCTTCGGTGGACAGACCGGCAAGCAGCGCATCGAGGGGCCCGATCAGCAGGTTGGCGGAGAAGCCGGCGGAGACACCTGCGAAGGCGGCGGCGATCCCGGCAATGGGATGGCGGCCGGCGGCGATGAACACCAGGGCTGCGAGCGGAATCAGGACCACGTAGCCGGAGTCGGCGGCCAGGGAGGACAGGACGCCGGCCAGGACGACGAAGAACGTGAGCAGGCTGACCGGCGCCGCCAGAACCAGTCTGCGCAACAGCACGCCGAGGAGGCCGGAGCGCTCGGCGATGCCGATGCCGAGCATGGCCACGAGGACCGTGCCGAGCGGTGCGAAACCTGTGAAGTTGGTGACGGTGCCTGCCAGAATCCTGCGCAGTCCCTCGCCGGAGAGCAGATTGACGGTGTCGATGCGCTCCTGGGTCACCGGATGCACCGCGCCGACCCCGAACAGCGCGCAGATCGCCGAGATCACCAGCACCCCGAGGGCCATCCAGGCAAACAGCAGGGCCGGGTGGGGCAATCGGTTGCCCGCGACCTCGATAGCGTTCAGGATTCGCCCGAGTCGTCCGGGAGCCGCCGTGTCCGTCGTTGCCCCATTACCGCCTTGGGTCATGCCATGCCTCCGCAGTGGCATGCCCCCGCATGCCCGTGGGCACCATAGCGGGCGGACTCCGTTGCCAGCAAGCGGACGCTGCGGGTGACTCTGACGTACCGTCGCGGACGCATTGGCATCATCGCGAATCCCATGGCTGGCCGAGACGTGCGCCGGCTGGCATCGCGGGCATCCGAGATCACCCACCAGGCGAAGCGGGACATGGTGGCGCGCATTGTCGCCGGGGCCGACGCTGCGGGCATCGAGTCAGTCGTGGTCCAGGCGGAACCGTTTCGGATCGCCACTGGCGCTGTGGAGTCCATGGAGCTGGGCGCCGAAGTCCGTATCGTCGGGGAGTCCCGCAGCCGCTATCACAATGGTCCCGAGGACACTGTTGCAGCTGTATCGGCCATGCGTGAGCTCGGTGTCACGGCGCTGGTGGTCCTCGGTGGCGACGGCACCAACCGGATCGTCGCCCAAACTTGGCCGGATGCGGCGTTGGTGCCGGTATCGACCGGGACGAACAATGTGTTTCCGCGCATGGTGGAGCCGACCCTGGCGGGTGCGGCGGCGGGGCTGGTCGCATCGGGTCGCGTTCCGCTGCACGCCCACTCCCGCCGGGTGAAAGTGATCCGCGTGCGTCCTTACGAGGGTGCGGCAACCTTGGCGCTGGTGGATGCGGTGCTGTTGCGTGACGATTTTCGCGGCAACCTGTTGCCCGTGGATCCGATGAAGATCGATCGCATCCTGCTGACCGTAGCGTCACCGGCTGCGGTTGGAATGTCGCCGGTGGGAGGGCTCATGGCGCCGGTCAGCTCCGAGGAGGAAGGGGGCTTGCTGGTCACCTGCAATCGCAGCGGTCGCGATCGCCGTCTGCAGGTGCCGATCGCGCCAGGACTCTATCGGGAGGTGCGGGTGGCAGAGGCGCATCGGGTCGCGGCAGCGGTGACCCTGCTGTTCGAGGGTCCGGGAGTCATTGCTCTGGACGGCGATCGAGAGATCAAGCTTGGACCGCGCCAGCGTGCGCGGCTGCACGTGGAGCGTACCGGGCCGAGAGTCATCGATGTCGAGGCCATCCTGCGTCGCGCCGCCACCGACAGCTTGTTCGGCTGAATCTGCAGCTCCGGTTACAATCGCCGTCCGATGGGCGGTCTGTGTTTTTTTGGGGGAAATCGATGATCGTCAAACCACGCGTACGGGGATTCATCTGCACCACGGCCCATCCAGTCGGTTGCGCGGCCAACGTGGCCGAGCAGGTGCGTTACGTTCGTGAGCGACCGCCGCTCGATAACGGACCGAAGAACATCCTCGTCATCGGTGCATCCGGTGGCTACGGCCTGCCATCCCGGATCAGCGCAGCTTTCGGCTCCGGCGCGGCAACGCTGGGACTGTCGTTCGAGAAACCGCCGACCGAGACCCGTACGGCGTCGGCGGGCTGGTACAACAATCGCGCGTTCGACAAGCTCGCGGCGGAAGCGGGGCTGTGGTCGAAGACGCTGGACGGGGACGCGTTCTCCGATGCGATGAAGGCCGAGACCATCGACATCATCAAGCGTGAGATGGGTCCCATCGACCTGGTTGTCTACAGTCTGGCGTCGCCGGTGCGCAAGGATCCGGACAGCGGTGAGCTTTATCGAAGCGCCATCAAGCCGCTCGGCAAGACCTTCCACGTCAAGACGCTGAACGTGGACAAGGCCGAAGTGCACGAAGTGGACCTGGAGCCCGCCAACGATGAGGAGACGGCGGCCACGGTGAAGGTCATGGGCGGTGAGGACTGGGAACGCTGGATGGACGCGCTCGCTGACGCAGGCGTTCTGGCGCCCAACTGCCAGACCGTTTCCTACACGTACATCGGCAGCGAACTCACCTGGCCCATCTACTGGCACGCCACGCTCGGTAAAGCGAAAGAAGACCTCGATCGCGCGGCTGAGGCCATCGGGTCGCGCCTGAGTGATGTGGGCGGCGATGCCAAGGTGGCCGTGCTCAAGTGCGTGACGACCCAGTCCAGCGCTGCCATTCCGGTGGTACCGCTGTACGCCTCGCTACTGTTCAAGGTCATGAAGGATCAGGGCAATCACGAAACCTGCATGGAGCACGTGCAGCGGCTGTTCGAAACCCAGCTCTATGGCCCCGGTAAACTGCGGCTCGATGAGCAGGGTCGTATCCGGGTCGATGATCTTGAGCTGTCCGACGCGGTCCAGGATGAGGTCAAGCGGCGCTGGCCGCAGGTGACCACGCACAATCTCGACGAACTGACGGACTTCGCCGGTTTTCGCTACGATTTTCTGCGCATCTTCGGCTTCGGCGTGCCCGGCATCGACTACGACGCCGAAGTGGATCCGCAGAGTATCGAGCCGCAGGGCTGACCTGCCGCATCGCATCCCGCGCCGGGCTGGGGCAAGCTGTAGCCTACGTCCGTCATGCCAAGGGGATGTGCATTGGCCTGGATCGATACGCTCTTTTCCGCCTTCTCGAACTTCGTATGGGGTTATCTGGTCCTGTGGCTGCTGCTCGGCGGTGGCATTTGGCTGTTGATCTATTCCCGGGGTCTGGCCTATCGCCACTTTCATCACTCCTTCCAGCTTCTGACCGGGCGCTGGGATCGTCATGATGACCCTGGAGATATCACCCACTTCCAGGCGCTGTCGGCAGCACTGTCCGGAACGCTGGGCCTGGGCAATATTGCAGGCGTCGCGGTGGCGATCTTCGTCGGCGGTCCCGGCGCCATCTTCTGGATGTGGCTGACCGGCCTGCTCGGCGTCACGCTTAAGTTTTTCACCTGTTCGCTGGCCATCATGTACCGGGGGCGGGACTCCATGGGCGTCCTGCAGGGTGGCCCCATGTACGTGATTCGCGAAGGCCTGCCGAAGCGGTGGTACCCGCTGGCGGTGTTCTTCGCCGTGGCGGCCATGTTCGGCACGCTGCCCGTGTTCCAGGTCAATCAGCTCACGCAGATCGTGCGCGACGTGATCGCCATTCCCCAGGGTTGGGCTGCGGCAGACGCCCACTTCGGATTCGATCTCGGCTTTGGTGTCCTCGTGGCTCTCATCGTCGGTGTGGTGATCTTCGGCGGCATCAGCCGGGTCGGGTACACCGCCGCCCGAATTGTCCCGTTCATGGTGCTGGTGTACCTCGCGGCCTCGATCTGGATTCTGATTCTGAACGCTGGGGCCATTCCGGCCGCGTTTGCCCTCATCTTCACCGATGCGTTCACGGGGCAGGCGGTTGCCGGCGGCTTCCTCGGGGCGCTGCTCATCGGTGTCCGCCAGGGTGCATTCTCGAACGAAGCCGGCATCGGCAACGAATCCCTGGCCCACGGCGCAGCCCGCACCCAGGTGCCGGTACGCGAGGGGCTGGTCGCGATGATCGGCCCCGTGGTGGACACGTTGATCGTCTGTACGGCGACCGCGCTGGTGATTCTGGTGACAGGCGTCTGGGAGACGGGTACCGAAAGCGGTGTGACCATGACTTCACAGGCGTTCGAGAGCGTCCTCGGCCCCTTCGGGCCCTGGCTGCTGGTGCTGCTCGTGGTGTTCTTCAGCGTCAGCACCATGTTCACGTTCTGGTATTACGGAGCGAAGTGTCTCGGCTTCCTCATCGGTGCACAAAAGCAGCATTATTACCGCTGGTTCTATGTGCTTCTGGTGGTTATCGGCTCGGTTCTGTCCATCGATGCGGTCGTCGGCCTGATCACGGGCATGTATGGGCTGATGGCGATTCCGACGATCGTATCCACCGTGCTGCTGGCGCCGAAGGTCCTGGCCCATGCCCGCGACTACCTTGGTCGCAGCGAAGCCGGGCGGGCCCGTTGGCAGGCGGAGGTGGATCCCGGCAGCTGAGTGGCAGCCGCGTTCAGAGCGTGCGGAAGCGGAAATGGACGAACAGGCGACCGTGGTTGTCGCTGATCACATGCCGCTTCAAGGAGGCCCATTATGAAAGTGAGTCTGGAGATCTGTCTCGTGCCCATCGGTGTCGGCACGTCCGTCTCGGCCTACGTGGCGGCCTGCCAGACGGTGCTGGCGGAGGCCGGGCTCGAGCCGCAGATGCATGCCTACGGCACCAACGTGGAAGGTGAGTGGGACGAGGTGTTCGCGGCGCTCAAGCGCTGCCATGAGAAAGTCCATGACATGGGGGCGGTACGCATCTTCACGTCGCTGAAGGTCGGCACCCGGACGGACCGGGTCCAGACACTGCAGGACAAGATCACCAGCGTGGAAGATCGTCTGAGTGGAAAAGCGCCCGGGTAGCGAAGGAGCCCGCGCGCCGTGCTGTCATCGGCTCCAGACACCGCCTGTGTTGCTGCGGTAGCCCAGCGCCGAGTAGGCGGCATCCACCAGTGACTGCCCGCGTTCGTTCAGCAGCAGGCCTGCACCCATGCGGTTCATGCTGTAGCCGAAGGCCAGTTCGCAGTCGGGATCGGCGAATCCGAGGCTGCCGCCGGCGCCGACGTGGCCGAATGCGCGCTCACCGATGATGACGCTCTCGATGTTGCCGTGGGGCCGGTGACGGTTGTCCATGGATTTCATGAATCCCAGAGCGAACCGGCTCGGGATCAGCAGGGTCGCATCCTTTCCGGTGGCCATGGAGACCTGGCTCATGCGGGTGATGGCATCGTTGCTGAAGAAATGGTGCCCGCCGGCCGTGCCGCCGAGCGCCAGCGGTTCGAACATGCCGGAGACGCCACGGGCGTTGCTGATGCCGCCGCCACCACCGATCTCGGCGGCATGGGCTTCCCTGGAGTCAGGCGCGTAGCCGCCGGAGTTGAGCAGGGCCAAGGACGAGATGGAGTCGGGGTCGGCCATCAGCGCCTGGGTGAAGTCGGTGAACGGCCCCTCCGGACCAGGTGCCCAAGGGATGAGCCTGGACACCCGGGGCTCGATCACCTCGGGCAGGCCGATCCAGAAGTCGAGGCCCAGCGGGCCGGCCACCTCCTCCGCGAAAAATGTTCCGAGTGATCGCCCCGACACCCGGCGCACGATCTCGCCGACGGTCCAGCCGAAGCTGATCATGTGGTAACCGTTGCGGGTTCCGGGCTCCCAGAACGGTTCCTCGGCCTCCAGTCGGCCGACCATGTAGTCCCAGTCGTAGTAACCGCCGGGCTTGATCGGTTCCCGGAAGGCAGGGAGCCCCACGGAGTGGTTCAGCAGCATCGCCACGGTTGCGCCTTCTTTTCCCGGTTGGCCGAACCCGGGCCAGTAGTCGGTGACCGGTGCATGCAGATCGAGCTGGCCGCGTTCCGCAAGCAGGTGGGCGCAGAAGGCCGTCGCGGCCTTGGTGATCGAGAACACCAGGGAGACGGTGTCTTCCGTCCACGGTGTGGCGTCCACTTCGTTGACCCGGCCACCCCAGAGATCGACCCGGAGTTCACCGCCGACGCGCAGGGCGACGGATGCGCCGAGCTCGTTGCGCTGCTCGAAGTTGGTGACAAAGGCGTCGAGCACGCCCTCGAAGGCTTGGTCCAGCCGACCCTGAACCCGCCCCTTGGAAGTCTCGATGTCGATCTGCTTCATGGCCCGCGCTCCCCGTTTGGATGAAGCGCAGATAGTAGCAGGGCGTTCGCTGTTCGAGGCGACCGTTGTTCTGTGGTGACGAATGCGTGCTTGGACAGGCGTGCGGTCGAAGCAGGCGTTGAAAGTCAGCGGCACTGTTCGATGCCAATCATGTAGGCTGCAGCGAGTGCTTCCGGATGATCAGGAGCCATCGTGACCAACGCCATAGTCGTCCTGCTCGACAGTCTCAACCGGCATATGCTGGGTGCCTACGGTGGGCGCGAATTTGCCACGCCCAACTTAGACCGCTTCGCTGCCCGATCAGTGCGCTTCGACAACCACTATTCGGGTTCGCTGCCCTGCATGCCTGCGCGCCACGACATTCTGGTGGGCGCGATGGATTTCCTCTGGAAGCCCTGGGGTTCCATCGAGCTCTGGGAGGAGCCCATCACGCAGCCGCTGCGGGAGAAGGGCGTCACCACCATGCTGGTCACCGATCACCCACACCTGTTCGAGACCGGCGGGGAGAACTATCACACCGAGTTCCGGGGCTGGGACTATGTCCGCGGGCATGAAAATGATCCCTGGCGGACGCGCCCGGACCCGAGCTGGCTGGGTACGCCCGCCCTGCCGGCAGACCTGGGCCATGGGCAGCACTACAACGACGCGCGAACGTGGTTCCGGGAGGAGCTGGACTTTCCCGGTCCGCGGACCATGAACGCGGCCCGCCGCTGGCTCGAACAGGAGGCGAATCGGGACGAGCCGTTTCTGCTTTTCGTGGACGAGTTCGATCCTCACGAGCCCTTCGACACGCCGGCGCCCTGGGCCAACCGCTACGACCCGGACTGGAAGGGGCCGCTGAAGATCTGGCCGCCCTACAGCACGGACACGGTGGCATCCGGCGTGCTGACCGAGGCCGAGGCGTGGCACGTGCGGGCGAACTACGGCTCCAAACTGTCCATGATCGACCACTGGTTCGGGCGGCTGCTCGATACTGTGGATGCCATGGACCTGTGGCGGGACACCGCCATCATGGTGTGCACCGACCACGGTCACTATCTGGGCGAGCGGGACATCTTCGGTAAACCTGGCGTGCCCCTCTACGAGCCTTTGGGGCACACGCCGCTGTTCGTCCACCTGCCCGGCGTCGAACCCGGCGCCCGCAGTGCCCTGACCACCAACGTGGATCTGAATGCGACGCTCTACGACCTGTTCGGACTCACGCCACGCTGCCGCACCCACGGCCACTCCCTTTTGCCGCTGCTGGACGGTCGAGCGACGCAGATTCGCGACTGGGCCTTAGCCGGTGTCTACGGGCGCTGGGTGCACGTCCTCGACGGCCGCCGCAAGTACGCCCGCGCACCGGTAAGCGCTGACAACCTGCCGCTGTCCCTGTGGTCGAATCGCTGGTCCACCATGCCGGTGCACGGTATGCCGCGATTGAAGCTGCCGAAGCCCGATCGGCGCGCGGTGATCGATTTCATGCCGGGGTCCCAGATCCCGGTGTTGCGGCAGCCCTTTGCCCCCGGCGACCGGCTGCCGTACTGGTGTCATCAGCAACCCTCGGATGCCCACTGTCTCTACGACCTCGATGTGGATCCCGGCGAACAGGAGAACCGACTCGGCGGCAGCGACGAGCGCAATATGCTGGAGCTGCTGCATACGGCGCTAACGGAAATCGAAGCGCCCCCGGAACAGTTCCGCCGCCTCGGTCTCGACTGATGGGGTGTTTCGACCTTCTCCGATGCTGTTGACGTCAGCCAAAATCGGTTAGGGTTTCCGTATCGGCTGTCGTCCAGAAGCGCTTCTGCCCGCTGGAGTCGAGGCGCTGCAGGCACCCCGTTTGGGCCAGGGTGCCGGGCGAGGGATCCTGACGACCGCCCGCTTCATTTTTTCCACGGCTGTCAGGGATGCGTCCACGGATCGGATCGGCTTCGATTGAAGCGCTCCGATGCCACCAGGGAGGTGGGGAGCTGTGGCATTCGAATATGGTTCGCAGTCCATCGAGCTGCGCAATCCCTTCCGGCTCGAGGGGCTGCTCTACTTCCTCCGCGGCGTCGTGGTCGCGGTTCTCGGCGGCTACCTGATTCTCTACGGCGCCGACGATCTGCGCTTTGGCGCCGGTGTGCTGCTGCTTGCCATCAGCCTCTATGCCATCGGCCTCGGGCTGTTCAAGGTGGCGCGCTTCTACGTCGGCAGGGGCGTGCCCGCCAACCTGTCGCGCTCATCCTCCAATGCACCGAGTATCACCCCGGGGCACGAAGGCGCCTTCCAACACGAGGGCATTTACGATCCGCCGAAGGTCCTGAGTGAAATGCTCGTTGGACGCAAGAACCTCACCTTCAAAGAGCCGCGTGGCTGGCTGGCGCGCATGCTCAATGGCCTCAGCTTCTCGTTGATCTTTCTGCCGTGGCCCATGCGCTGGATCACCTTGAAGCTGTTCATGGCCACTTGGTTCAGCGTCGCAGTGCTGGTCCTCCTGGGCCTGACGCTGCTCTATGCGCGCACCACCGAATGGAACGTGGTCACCGATTCCGTGGTGGCGAGCTATCTCGGACTGGCAGCGCTCACCCTCGTCTTCGTCGTGTGGCTGCGCTACCAGCCCAGTCCGCTGTGGCGCAACTCGGATCTGCGCGCACCGCGCACCCACAGCAGCACGACGTCGTTTCAGGAGCGCCCCTTCCGCCAGTTCGTGAAGCTCGCGTTGTGGATAGTCGCCCCCGTGCTGCTGACCACGCAGCTGGTCGAGTATCAGGAGACCACGGGCCTGCCGCCCCTGCCGCTCGATCCCTATCCCTGGCTGGCCGTCTTCGCCGGTTCCCTACTCGTCGCATTCATCTATGCCCTGGTGATGGCGCAGCGCCGTGCGCCCCGCGGGATGGTGCCGACGGAAGTTTCGGAGTACCGCGATCACTGGCAGGAGAGCGTCCATCCTATGGACATCTTCCGCGCCATCGAGATGACCCTGGCGAACCACCGCTACATGGAGATTCCGAACCGGGAGTACATCAACGAACCGCCGAGCCTGCATGGCCAGGGCAGCGACAACAAAGGCGACTTCAGCGGTGAGATCCTGCACGAGATCCAGCCTGCCCCCATCGAACGCCGCCGCGATCCCCTGGTCCTGCCTGGTGTCGTGCTTGGCCAGGCGCTGCTGCTCGGATCCTCGGTCTGGCTGTTCGTCGCGGTCCAGAATCTGGCCCAGCCCTCCGTGGAGACGGTCAGCGCCGCGCTGCTCGGTCCGGTGGTGCTGTGGCTGCTTGGGGGTTCTCTCGCCTACGTGGCAAACCTCTATCTGGGGGAGTTCCAGTTCGAGTCGCGTCTGATCGCGTTTCGCGCCAGCGGCACCTACAGTGAGTCCCGGCTTGCCACCGGCATGAGCATCCACGACTCCACCCGCTCGGAGAATGTTTTTGTCCGCTCGAGCCTGACGCCGTGGCTGGTGGTGAGCCAGATCCACTCGAGCATCATCGCGGTCAGTGGCGCGATGAATCTCGAACAGCCCCGCTATGTCCTTGCCATGGAGCGGGACGATGCCTTGACGGAAGAGTTGATCGCGGACATGCGTCGCTATCTGCGCGAACGTCAGGTTATGGCTGGCGTGCAATCCGAGGCCGACCTCAAGGCCGCTTCGAGCATTCACCAGATGAACGAACAGACCCGGCCTCGACAGCTCGATCAACGTGCAGACCAGCAGCTGTCGGAAGACGTCAGGCGCGAGCGCCTCGGCCACGGTGCCTTGGGTGAGAAGGAGTAGCGTGCCTCCGCGTGGCGGCCGCCTCGCCAAGACGTGCTGAGCGCAGTCCGATTTCGTCGCAGGGATTCGCCACGCAAGATTCGTTCACGCTGTCGCAGAAAGAACAGCTGGCCGGCGCGCTTGGTGTTCCTGTAGGCGAGCCCCATGCGGATCACGTGTGTACGCGCCGCAACCTCGCTGACCGCACGGACGGACCTGCAAAATCCAAGCACGATTAATGGGATATGGCGTGTTCCATAAGCGTGATTCGGGTCAGGGATCTGCGACGGACGCGGGCAGGAAGTATGCGGCAGCGTAGGCCATGAAGGCCCGGACGCGACCGGAGCGGCGCAGGTCCGGGTGCGTCAGCAGCCACAGGCTGCGCGCTGGGATCGTTGGCGCGTCCGGTAAGGGGGCGAGGTCCGGGCTCCACGCCGCTGCCAGCAGGGCCATGCCGAAGCCGGCGCGGGCGGCGGCAACGGCTTCGGCGTGACTGGCCACTTCCAGGGCAATGTCGGGTTCCCGGGTGATCGCGGCCAGAGCCTCCGCCTGCCATGCCAGCGTCGCCTCCGGTTCCGCCGCGTCACGCCAGACGATCCAGCGCGGCCGCTTGGCCTTGCTGGCCTTAGCGGTGCCCTGGAAGGTGAAGCTCAGCTTGGCGAGCTGGCGTCCCACCAGGTCCTCCGGTGGCGCATCGGTCATCCTCAAGTCGATGTCGACATCGGCAGACGCCGGATCGCTGAGCAGCGGGCGGATGCCCGGATGGGTGTCTCCGAAGCCTTTCAGCAGCGGCAGCAGATCGCAGATGCTCGCGTCCGGCAGCCGGAGGCGCAGGTCGCCGGCGAGTGCGCTGTCCTTGCCTGCAGCGCGCCGCAGCAGAGCGTCGGCATTGGCCGCCATCTCTTCTGCCAGCCGCAGCAGTTCCTGGCCTTCGCGGGTGATGCGATATCCGGTCTGACGGTGCTCGAACAGGCGCGTGGCCAGGCTGTGCTCCAGTCTGGCGACCTGCCGCAGGACCGTCGCGTGACTGACGCCGAGATCCACGGCCGCGCGGCTCACTGAGCCGCAGCGCGCCACCGCGACGAAATAGCGGACCTGATCCCACTGGAACATGGCTGCCTGATTGTTCGAATACGAACAATGGATGTGTATATTTATCTATATTCAAACAATAGTGCGCCGCCTACCATCCTCGCAAGCCATGCCGATCAAAGGAGAAGCGACATGGGGCTCGCGAGCGTGGAAGACGCGATCCGGCAGACCGCCGCCGGTGGGTTCGTGATCGTGGTGGACGACGAGGACCGTGAGAACGAGGGCGACCTGATCATCGCTGCGGAGAAGGCCACGCCGGAGGCGATCGCCTTCATGGTCCGGCATACCAGCGGGCTGATCTGCGCACCCTGCGAACCGGAGCGGCTCGACCGGCTCGAGCTGCCGTTGATGGTTGCGGCCAACCAGGAAGCGCACCGTTGTGCCTACGCCATCTCGGTGGATGTTCGGGCCGGGATGACCACCGGGATCGCCGCGGCGGAACGGGCCGCGACCCTGAATGCGCTGGCTGACCCGAACGCAGTGGCCGAGGACTTCGTCCGACCGGGACACGTGATTCCGCTGCGCTATGAGCCCGGCGGCGTGCTGGTGCGATCCGGGCACACCGAGGCGGCCGTGGATCTGGCGCGCCTGGCGGGATTGCGGCCGGCCGGTGCCATCTGCGAGCTGGTCCACGACGATGGCCGCATGCAGCGGCTGCCGGATCTGCTGGCGTTTGGCGCACAGCACGGCCTGCCGGTGATCAGCATCGAGGCGCTGATCCGCTATCGGGCCCGGCATGATGTGCTGGTCACGGAGTTGGCCCGGGAACGGGTGGAACTCGGCGGCCAGTCCCTGACCACGCACGTGTTTCAGGCCCGCTTCGACGAGCGGCCGATTCTGGCTCTGGTGAGCGGCGTCATCCTTCCCGAGACACCGACCCTGGTGCGTGTCATCAAGGGCGATGCCGGGCGGGATCTGTTCAGCTCAGCACTGATGCCGGGCAACCCCGTGCATCGCACCCTGGAGCTGCTGGCGGAAGCACCTGCGGGCATCCTCGTCTACCTGCCGCCGGATCCACCCGGAAGCGAAGGCTCTGAATCGGGGGGCAGCGTCTGGCGCCGCGTGGGACTCGGCAGCGCCGTGCTGTCCAGTCTCGGCGTCGGACGCATCCATCTGCTGGCGAGCAAGGAGCTGTCGTTTCCAGGCATCGCCAGCTTCGGGCTGCGCATCGAGAGTCTGGTCAAGGAAGCTTGAAGGCGACGGCGTTCGACCGTCCGCCGGTTCGATGGCGCCGTCGATGCCCCGAATTGCAGCGTCGCGTCGGGCACGCAGCTTACCGGCCCTGCCCAGGGTTCGGGCATAGTCCGCCCGCCTTCACAGGGAGGTCAGCGCAGCATGTCAGCGCGGCTGGTCCACCCATCCGCCCCGCGGCGACGGTCATTATCGCCCGCGATGCGGGCAGCATAGACATCGAGATCCTCTTGCTGCGACGGACCAGTCAGGCTGCCTTCGGCGGCGGCATGTACGTGTTTCCTGGCGGCAAGGTGGAAGGCGACGACAACCTGCACGCCCTGGACCCCAGGCGTCGTGGCCCCACCGGCGCGCAGCAGCGGCAGGTGGCAGCCCTGGGCAACGAGTGGCGTGGCCACTGGATCGCTGCCATGCGCGAGACCTTCGAGGAGGCCGGCCTGCTGCTGGCCTGCACCGAGGATGGTGACATGCTGGATTGGCGCGATCCCGTCACGGAGGCACGCTTCCGTGCCCACCGGAAGGCGCTCGATCGCGGCGATATCGAGCTGATCGACATCTGCCGCGAGTAGGGCCTGCGTCTCGGCTGCGACCACATCCAATTCTTCAACCGCTGGGTGACGCCACTGGGCCGTCCACGGCGCTTCGACATCTGTACCGCGTACGTACTCGCTTGGCGTCAGTTGGCCTAGGAGTCTGCGCCGTAGAAGCTAAACGACGCCACCAATTTCCTATCCGCCCGC
>REEU01000087.1 GCA_007694905.1 Gammaproteobacteria bacterium
CCAGAGCCGTCGGTCACGAAAGCAACGACGCCGAAGTGTAGCGTCGCCAGAGCGGTCATTCAGGCTGGCCACACAGATTGTGCTCCACTGTGGGCGCACCTATTAATGGCCGGCCAAGTTTCCTCATCACCATAGACATTGAACTGATGCGCCGGACAGAGGGTAAAGGTGAGGTTGCTACCTGCTCCCTGCTTGACTGCGACAACATTCGCATGCAACCGTTGGACATGCTTCAGGAGGGCGGCGTGCTGTTGGGTCGGGTGGAAGCGCTACGGAGCTGTTATCTTTTCACCGACGCTGACGCGCAGAGTGTCGAGTTGCTTGGTGAGGCGAGCCATGTCGTGCGGCTGCCCGCAGGCAGTGCGCTATTCTCTGCAGGCGATGAAAGCAACGGCCTTTACATTATGCGCTCAGGACTCGTGCGTATTTGGGTCGCCGATACCGAGGGCCGTGAACTGACCTTGGCACTGATGGAGCCGGGCGATCCGTTTGGCGAAATCGCTTTGCTGGACAGGTTGCCGCGTAGCGCGAGCGCCACAGCTATTGAGGATACGATTTGCCTGCTGACCCCAGTCTCGGCGATGGAGGCAGCCTTGGAACAAAACCCACGGCTGGCGCGGCACCTGATCGAGCAATTATGTGAAATCCTGCGCCGCAACACTCGCGAGTTGAGCGGCTATGCCTTTTTAAGTCTTGATGCGCGGCTGGCGCAGAAGCTGTATGAACTGGCACTTGCATATGCTGAGACCGACGGAAAGACGGCGCACTTCACCCGCCGTTTTTCGCAAACCGAGCTTGCTCAAATGCTGGGCGCAACCCGCGAAGCCGTCAACAAGCGCCTTGCTGCGTTGGTCCATGATGGGCTGGTACGCCAAAAAGACGGCTACGTCACGCTCACTGATCTGGCCGCGCTCAAGGCGCGGGTGCGCATGTCGACCGGGCTGGCGGCGCGGCGTTAGTTCCAGACGGCGCTTGGGTGGACCATCTCAAAGCGCGCCATACCAGATCGGGCATCCAAAGAAATGACGGCACCGCTGGCGAACTCGGTTGCAGAGGCGGCAATTGGCCAAGATTGAGGCTATCTGTTGCGCAGCATATGGTGCATTGCCGTGTGATCCTGTTCACAGCGGCTGTCTGTCAGTTCGGCTAGTGTCATGTAATCGCTCTCATCCGGTGAAGCGTGTGAACCCAAAACAGGAAAAGATTACGACATGACCTACCGCGGTATAATGCAGAATATCGAGGTCGAAGCGCAGACCCGTACTGCGCAGCACCTATATGTATCGCGGAGCAGAAACGCGCCGATCCAGCGCATGGTCGCGTGATGAAAGATCGCCCCTTAGACATCTATGTATTGCGCGCGTTGTTGGCGGTTTCGATCACCGGTCTGTCAATGGTAGGCATTGGTATAATGCGCACTGGGGCGATGCCAGAAACCTATAAATTCCCGCCCCCGTCCCCGCCGCAATTCGAGCTGACCCTGAGCGATGATGGGCAGGCTTTCGAATTCAGCGGTCGGGTAGACTTCGGCCTGACCGAAGCGTTCCGCAAACTGGTCGCAGAAAACCCACAGATTAAAAGGATGACACTGGAGAGCAGGGGCGGCTACATTGCCGAAGCGCGTGGCGTAGTCACCGTTTTACGTTCGAATGAGATAGCGACGCATGTCTATGGGTATTGCGCATCAGCCTGTGCGCTGATCTTTGCTGGTGGAACCGCGCGTTCGCTGTCATCCGAAGGGCAGATCGGGCTGCACGGCTATGCACTGGTGCGCGGGCAACAGTTCGGTATGATCGACCCAGAGGTTGAAATGAAGCGCGATCTTGCGATTTACCGCGCACAGTCTATTGACGAGAAGTTTGTCTTGCAGCTTGCTACGCTGCCGCAAGTTCCGATGTGGTATCCCGATCATGCAGAACTTCGGGCCGTCGGGTTGGTGACAACCCCTTGACCTCTCGACCTGAAATCCCCGCCTATAAAGTATGATCTCGGCACCGGTTCTATTGATTGCATTTGCTCTAATCTTTATTGCGCAGCCATGCAAACGCCGCGCTTGACGCTGGCGTCAGATGCAGCAAACTTGCCGATGTATGTGTGCTGTTCACTCACACCGCTTGTTGGGCGCGGTAGTTCCATGTTCTATTGATTCAGAAATCATATGGAGCAAAAATGGAACCTTTTTCTACAGATCAGGTACTTAACGCCGTAGGTCTGGCAGGTGTTGCGTTATATTTGGGTTCCTATACGCTGCTTCAGGCAGGTATTCTGCGCGGCAATAGCTACACCTATGCAATCTTGAATCTGTGCGCCTCAAGTCTGGTTCTGATCAGCTTGATAGTTGCGTTCAACCTTCCTTCGGCGCTTATTCAGATATCCTGGATCGTGATCAGCCTGATGGGCATTGCGCGTCTGGCGTGGATGAACAATCGCATGCAGTTTTCAACCGAGGAGCAAGCCATGTTGCGGCAAGTATTTCCCGACATGCCCCGGCCAATTGCACGCCGCTTTCTGAACCGGGGAAACTGGATCAATGCCGAGGAAGGAGCATTGCTGACCGAAGAGGGTGAGCCGGTTCGCAACCTTTACTTCATTTCCGATGGAGAGGCTCACGTGACATCAGGCGGACAGATAATCGGTGCCATTACCTCAGGGCTGGTGGGAGAAATGAATGTGCTCTCTTGCGGAGAGGCTTCCGCTACAGTCCACACTAAAATCCGAACGCGGCTGTTTGTGATCTCTGGTGACTCGCTTCGGAAGCTGATCTCGCGTGATCCTGATTTCCGCATCCTTCTACAAAACGGCATGAGCCGTGATACTGGCCGCAAGCTAATGCGTGCTAATGCGAGTTTGTCTGCGCAGGCAACGACGCAATGACCCCGGTTGATGTTCTACTGGCGCTGGTCCTGTTTCAGCTGAAGCATTACCTCGCCGATTTTCACTGGCAGACGATTTGGATTGTCCAGACAAAGGGCCGCTACGGTCATCCTGGTGGGCTGATACATGCGGGATTGCACGGCCTGCTCAGCCTGCCGGTCCTATTGCTAGTGGCACCCTTTGCGCCTGTGCTTTTCACGGTAATCTTGATTTTCGAAATGGTGCTGCACTATCATATTGACTGGATCAAAGCGCGGGTTGTATCCCAACGCGGAATTGACGAGCGTGACAGCGCCTATTGGCACTATTTGGGTCTTGATCAGGCGGCGCATCAGCTAACCTATGTGGCCATGCTTGCAGCACTTATAATCTAAGGTCGCCAATCTGCCCGATAATTTCATGCCAGATTGGCTTCCCCGAGCTCACGGCTTGACGTAGGTTAAATTGTAGTTAAGCTGGCTAGGAATACTCTCACGAAAATTGTAGCATGAATAGCTATACCATATGCGAGTGCTTGCATCTTTTTTAGGCCAACTTAAGCGCTGGAGGACGTGACAAGGCTCAGCATTCTGGCCTTGGAGGCGCTTTGCAGCGGTGTCGGCAGGAGACCTGGGGTGCCGTGTTGCAACACATATACCTCGTTGCACATTGACAGGTGAGATGGAGGACGTTTCCAAGAAAGCCCCGGTCCTTGGGTCAACCGTTACATGTGAGGGAAGATGCGCCCGGACCGGCCCCGCAATGGTCTCCGAAAAGTTGTAAGAACCAAGTGATGTGAGAGGACTTTCCGAATGACGGTTTCACCAAAAAAAATTGCCATTATCGGTGGTGGTGTCGGGGCCATCACCGCAGCTGTCGCGTTGCCCTTAACGATGAGACAGAACGCTTTGGCGGTCTTCTTGCTCCCAAATTCTTGCCCATAAATATGAGACAACTAAGCTAACAATTGGATTTCATTAGGTATAACTGAACTGGTTCCGCTTGAACGCTGTCTCAGAGTTATGGGCAACGAAATCGCAATTAAGGGCAAAATATCACATTTAAGGGCAAAGGAAGGTCGTTGATTTCATTTGATTCTATATCTCAGATTTAACGGCAACGCGACAGCAGCCTACGCTATCACTCAACAGCCCGATTGGCTTGTCTATATTCTGCTGGGCGAAGCCGAGGTCCGTGTCAGCGGGCATTCTGTCGGAACGCTCCGCTCGGATTCATTCATCGGCGAGTTGACCTGCTTCAATGGCGGGGCAGCCTCGGCAACCGTCACCGTGACCAGCCCTACCCGCGTTTTCCGGATTTCCTCTGCGGCGTTGGTCAAGCTGTGCGCCCGGAGCCCGGAGCTGCGCATCGAGATCGTACAGGCCATCCGCAAGGATACCGGGATCAAGCTGGTGGCCGCGAATGTGCAGCTCAGTGGACGCGCAGCCAATGCCGGAGCCTAGCCGGATCACGGAGTTTACAACCCGAAATCCTGTTGCTATGAGGTTTTCTCGTCGGGAGGCGCGGTTTGCGGTCCTGTCCTGACGCGGATATGACCTAACTGAATGACTATCGCCTCGATGGATTTGTCTGAATTCCTGGCACAGGCCGATCTGCTGCATTTGCTTGATCGGCTTGCATCGGAAGATATTGACATGACGGTCCTGCCCCTGCTGAACGACGGCGATCTGAGGGAACTTGGCCTGAGCCTCGGTCAACGTAGGAAACTGCTTTCCGGCCTCAAGGCGCTGAAGGATCATGCTGGGTCGGAACCGACGACCAACAACCCGGTCCAGTTGCGTCGGCTCAGCGTGATGTTCTGCGACATGGTCGGGTCTACCGAGCTTGGCGAACGGCTGGGGATCGAGGACATGCAGGTCGTTCTGCAGCACTACCACGACATTGCGGCCAAGGTGGCCTTGCGGCACGAGGGCCATCTTGCGGGCGCGCAGGGCGATGGTCTCGTCATGCTGTTTGGGTATCCGAAGGTCATCGAAGAGTTCGCGGAACGCTGTGTCATCGCCGCGAATGACCTGCAAAACCGGCTCGCGGAGGCTCCGGTCTGCATCGACGGGATCGATCCGCTTCACATCGCAACCCGCATCGGCGTTGCATCGGGTCAGGCGGCTGTGGGCTTCCGGTCTGGCGACGGGTCCGGCGACCAGATCCACCTCGTCGGTCCCGTGGTCAACCGCGCCGCGCGTCTTCAGACGGTCGCGAAACCGCTGTCCTGTGCGGTCGATGACAGAACCCGTGACCTGACCCATGGTTCGGTCGCCTATGCCGATGCGGAACGACACAGCCTGAAAGGCTTGTCCGATGCTCTCGACGTGTATCACCTTCTCGGTCTGCAAACGTCACGGCAGAGACCGGTCATGCCGTCGCAGTTGGTCGGGCGTGACGCAGAGCTTGCGACCCTGTCGGACATGTGGACTCGGGCGCGCAACGGCGCCACCGTGACCTTGACCGTTTCGGGCGATGCTGGTCTGGGCAAATCGACATTGGTTCAAGGCTTTCTTGCGTCCCTCGTGCCGCCCCCGGCCAGACAGGTGCACCTGAGATGCAGTGGCATGGCCGCGCAGTCGCCCTTGGGCCCGGTTGCCGATGCCCTGCTGGAACAACTCGATGGGCAGGAGGGACGAACACTGTCCAGCCTGTTGAATGCGCCGACCCCGGCCCTTGCCGACCTCGCGGCGCGGTTTCTTCACCTTGTCGACAATCCCGCGGAAGCGGCAGCGGCCTCGACAAAGGATCGCGACGCGATTCTCGATCTTCTGGGCACATGGCTGATCGGGGCCGGGGACGTGCCCGGGATCGTGGTTTTCGAAAACGCTCAATGGGCGGACGATACGACCCGCGCCTTGATGGCCTTTGCCGCCGGGAAGGCCCGTGACAAGCGCGTGCCGATCCTGATGATCGCACTTTCCCGCGACGATGGTCCGGACTACTGGGGCACCACACCGGCACAGGAAAGGCTTGTCTTGCAGGCCCTGAGCAGGCCTGATGCCGAAACGGTCCTTGATCTCGATCTGGCCGGTGTGCCCGTCCCCGAGGCGGTTCGTCAGAACATCCTTTATCATGCCGACGGCAATCCCTTGATGATCGGCGCGCTGGGACAGGCGCAGGCCAGGCACGAATCTCCGGAAGTGGCCGATGCGGTACTTGTCCCGCATACGATCTACGAAGCAGTGTCGAAGCGGCTGGATTCCATTCTGTCCGGCCGGGACCTGATGGAAGCGCTCGCGGTGTTCGGGGAACCTACCCATCTGCATGTCCTGAACGACGCGTTTCCCCTTGATGAAGAGGCAGGCGCAACGACTCTGGACGCCCTCGAAAGCGCGGGGATGATCGAACGGCGACGCGTCATGGGGTCGGATCTGGTCAGCATCCGTCACAAGGCCTACAGGGATGTGATCTATGAGCAGATCGACGGACCGGTGCGCAGGAAACTGCACGCGGCGGCGTTTCGCGCGTTGCAGGATGACAGTCAGGTCCAGCCCGAAATCCTTGCCAAGCACGCACAGGCGGCACGGGACTGGGCGAACACATCGGATTACGCATTGACCACGGGCGAGACGTTTCTCAAACGCTCTGCCCTGGTCGAGGCGGGGCATTTCCTCGAGATCGCAGAGGCCGCGCTGAGACGCCTTCCTGCCAGCCGGGACGTGGCGGAACGCCGGCTGCGTGCCGTCACCGGGCTGGCCTCGGTCGAACGCTCCAGGTTCGGCATCGCGACGGATCGAAGCGGCGAGCTGGGCCAGCAGGCCGCAGACCTCGCCCGGACCATCGGCGACGGAAAGGCCGAGTTGCTGGCGCTCAACGGTCTTTATTCGCACGCCTTGGTGCGGGCGGAGTATCCCAAGGCAGAAAAGCACGCGAAGGCGCTTCTGGAGGCTGCGGAACGTCGCCAAAACAAGACATTCGTCATGATCGGTTCCCGCGCTACCGGGGCGGTTGCGATGCACAGGGGAGATCACGCCACCGGCAGGAAATGGCTCGAGGCCGCGCTTGAGCAATATGATGTCGAGACACATCTGCCGCTCACGCATGCTCATGGCTATGACCACGCCGAGGTCACCGCAGCGATGTTCTCCTTGTCGCTCTGGATCAGTGGGGACCTGCAACGTGCTTGGCAAGTGTCTGCCTTCGCAGTCGAGCATTCACGGGAAATCGACCACGCCCATTCCCTTGCACAAGCGATTTCATTCCGTGTCATGTTGGGTGCCTTGGCAAGGGATGGATCGGACCTCGACACCGTTGCAGCCGAAGGGTTTCGTGTGTCCGAGAAACAGGGGATCAGCGTGATGCGTGCGGCAGCACGGCTGTTTCCGTTTGCGGCAACCTTGTGTTTGCGGCCAATGCCCCCTGCGTTGGCCGAAATGGCCGATCTGAAACAGCGGGTCGAGGACTTTCGCGCGGCAAACCCCTTCAACTACGGGCCCTTGCTCGCGGGGGTTCTGGCCGACGTGCATTTGCGTGCCGGGAATGTCGATGCGGCCGAAGCCGAATTGCTCGACGGAATGAAAACCGCGGCCAGGACAGGCGAGACCTGGACCTCATCCGAGCTTTTACGGATGCAGGCCCGCGTGGCTGCGGCGCGAAACGACGATGCGACGGCCTTGGGTCTGCGCCGTGAAGCGCTGGAATACGCCATGCGCACGCAGGCTTTCACCATCGCATTGCGGATATCTTGCGACGCCGCCAAGGCCGATCCCGGACCCGAGACCATGCGCGCCGTTCAGCATGCGCTGTCGCGGATGGTTTCGCTGGATGACGGCTGGGACGTCAGGCGCGCGCGCGCGCTTCTGGACGGTGCCGGTACAGCCTGAACGAAGGCGCCGCACGTCACGAGGTGTTGCAGAACCTCGCGCACCAACCGGTCCGGGTGCACACGCCCCAACCGCGCGGCAATCTCCTGCATCGTGGCCGCAGGACGGCACGCCGCCGCGATATCAAGCGCGGTCACGCCGCCCTGCCGGGTGAAGAAATCCTGCACCAAGGGCAGTTCAATGGCCGACCCCCACCGGACGCGGTGGGGGTCGAGCACCGGTGCCCGCGACAGCGGCACCGCCAGTGTCAGCGGGCCATTGCCGACCTGTGGCGCCGCGCGGCTTTCGGTCGATGCACCAAACCCTGCCCAGATCGAACCCGCAAAGCGGGATTGCTCGCGGTAGGCTTGTGCCGTCGCCTGCTTCGCAGTTGTCGCGGCCTCGGCGTGTTTGTGGCGCAGGAAAGCATAAGCGGCTTCGCTGTCGACTGCGGGATCGAGGATCGTGCCGACGGCAATGGCGGCCTGAACCCCGCTCCGCATGGCATGCACCAACCCGTGCGAGGCAATGGGGTCCCGCGCAAGGGCCGCATCGCCGATCAGGACATGCCGCGCCGACAGGACCGGATCAGTCACGACGGACAGCCCCGCAGCAACCGGACTTCCGACGGAAAGCTGCGTCATTCCCCGGAAGTCCACCTGCCCGGCAAGCTGGTCGTGCGCATGACCGAGCCGGGTCCGCGCGGTCGACCCCGCCAGCGCGGCGGACTGCTGAAACAACGTGCCATGCAACCGATCGCCGGTCAGGCTGGCGGCCCAGAGCCACCCGCAAGGCAGCGCGTCGAGCCACATCGTGTGGTCGGGCACATCGCCCCGCAGGCGGAAGGGCAGCGCGACAAGGTCCGAGGCTGGGCGCTTGAGGGCATGACGCCCGCGCGCGTCGATGGCCATCCGGCAGCGGATCGTTCCGGCATCGGTGACCACCTGCGCGCCATGCCCACTGTCCGAAACTTTGCGTACGCGGCTCGGCAGGACGCGCACATGCCGAGCCGCTTCCTCACGGAGCGCGCGGTGCAGCTCCGCCCGTTGCAGCAGCAAAGGCCCGTCGCCCTCGAACACGCGCCGCTCGGGCGTATCGCGCCAGGTCATCCGCATCACCGCCGCCGGGCCATCACTGACCGCGCAAAGGATCGACAGCAGCCCGATATCCTCGGCAAGGGGCGCGCCGGAGGCGGGAAAGCTTTCGATCTGATGGCCCGCCATGCCCGCACCCGCGTCGACGAGGATCACGTCCAGACCGGCCTTACCAAGCTGCCGGGCCGCGACACATCCGGCCGGACCCGCGCCAAGCACGGCCACATCCGCCTCATGCCATGTCATCGAACCAATCCGGGCGCAGCGCCATCATCCGGCTATAGCGCCGCAACCCGTAATCCAGCCAGCCCCGCACGAAGTCGCAGGCGGGGCGTCCGGCGTGCAGCACCTCCTGATGGCACCCACCGCCGCAGAGGCGCCGCGCCCAGCAGCTTTGGCAGGGCGTCTGCCGCTCGACTGTCCGGTCGTCCAGAAACGCCGCGCGCCGCGCATCGTCCGGGCCGGAATCGCGGGTCCCCATCGCGCCAAGCGGATCCTTGACGAAACGGTGACAGGCGGAATAATCACCCTCGGCATCGACGGCGAGGTAATCGCGCGCGGCGCCACAGCCGTGGTTGCGGGGTTGGCCACGATGCAATTCGCCCAGAACGGTCGCGAGGTTGGCGAACGGATGATGGCCACCGGTCGCGACCGCCTCGAACCACGCATCGCCGCAGTCCGTCATGGCGTCGAGCAGTTGCGCGAATTGCGGCCCCGCCAGCGCGCCCTGCCCCGTGGGCGAAGCGATCATCGGGGCCACACCGACCGTGTGAAAACCCAATGCGCCGATATCCTCGACCACGCGCCTGATGTCCAGATTGACTGGTGTGACCGTGACCCGCGCGCCAAGCTGGATGCGGTCGTGCCGCTCCAGCAAGGGCGCCATGCGCCGCGCGACCCGGTCAAAACTGCCCTTGCCGGCCTTGTCGGGGCGCAGCCGGTCATTGACCTCGCGCCCGCCATCGAGGCTGACTGTCACGGCGAACCGGTGCCGCGCAAAGAAATCGGCATCCTCGGCCGTGATCAGCGTGCCGTTGGTCGTCAGGGAATAGCCCACCTGAACCGCCCGCGCCGCCCCGCGTTCGTTTGCATAGGCAACCGATCGGCGGATCAGGTCGCGCGCGACCATCGGCTCTCCACCCATGAAAGCGATCTTGACCCCGCCGCCGGGAATGGTTCCCGCGATCAACCGGTCGATGGCGCGTCTGGCCACGTCCCAACCCATGCGCGTCTCCGCACCGCCGAAACTGCCGCCCGCCGCGTAGCAATAGCCACAGGCAAGGTTGCAGGTTTGCGACACGGTCAGCGCCAATGCGCGGACCGGATGCACCCGGACAGAGGGTGGAGGCACCGGCACCGGCGCATCCAGCCCGAGCCGCCCCAGTTCCTGCCGCGCGGCGGCATCCCCGGCCTGCAAGGCGTCGCGCATATGTCGGGCATCCTCTTCGGACAAGCCGAAAACCGCGGCACTCTCTGCCATCAACAGCACGTCGCCCGCGACATGCCCCATCGCACTCGGGCGCAGATCGGGGACAGCATCCACCACCGTCACGGGAAGGCCGCGAAGAATGGAACGCCGATATCCTGGCGGGCAAGCTCCAGCGCGATGGTGTTGAGGTCATGCATGGCCTCGCGCGCCTCCATGATCCGGGCATTGGCGGTGGGCATGTCGCCCAGTTCGGCTTCGATCTGGTAGGCTTCTCCCAGGGCTGCCAGGGCCAGCCTGATCTTGTCCACTGCGGGCTTGACCCTTGCGTCATCCGGATCACCGACAGAGATCGGTCGCAGATACAGGGCCTCCTGCTTGGCATAGGGTTCCAGGAACCGCTTCACGTCGCGGAACTTCTGGTAGTGCTGCATCCCGTCGCTGTCGATCCGCACGGCAAGCTGAAACAGCCCCTCGGGATAGGGTTCCTTCGAATCCCGCAACAGCCCAACCAGATTGACATATTCGGTGTCGAGAATGCCGTCCGGTCGCTCCACCTCGACGAACTCGGCCAACACGCATTGCCTGGCCCTTCGCAAGCTGCGGGCTCGCACCACTTCGTCGGAGTTGTTCCTATGAGCCTCGGCCGCCTTGATGGCGTCTTCGAGTCCCGGTTCGATGAAATCATACGCGTCGGTACAGCTTCGCCCCGACACCTTGTCCTTGGGAATGGTCAGGGTCTTGGCGGCATCAAGGCACGGTTTGTACGCGCCCAGCCGGTCGGGATAGGCCTTGTGGACCAGCCAGAGCACCTGATTGACCCAGCGCAGGTGGGTCATTTCACTGAGCGCCACGGACAGGATCAACTGGCGCGCAGCGCGCAGGTCTTCGCGCAAGCCGGGCCAGGCCTTTTCCTGCTCGGCGGTTACATCCTCCGGTTCGCGCAGGCTGAAATAGGCGTAGAGGTATTCCAGCGCGAGGGTCAGTTCCATCCCGGCAAGCTGTTCGCTCAGCTCCGCGACCATTTCTTCCAGCGTCTTGTACTTGGTCGGCTTCTGCATAAGCGGCACGACAGGTGTCGCCTCGACCTCCTGCCCCTGAAGGACAAAGTCCAGTTGTTCCCAATGCAGGTTGATCTCGTAGGGGTCGTAGCGATCCGGCCGCGCCCGGGGCAGCGTGGTCAGCGCCGAGACATCCTTGAGCGGCTCGTGACGGCGGCGCATCCAGTCGATGAAGGTGACGGCCTGTGCCGAATCGTTCTTGTCCGTCCGGTTGGCCAACATCTGCTGCGGGTCATCCACCTCTCCCAGCACGACATCGGGGTGGTTCGACGCCCAGTAATGGCAGGCGCAATCGCGGAAATCATGCGTCCAGGGGCTGCACATGGACGAGGTCAGCTCACCGGGATGATAGACCGGGTCGATCATGCCCTCGCCGGTCAGAAACTGGCGGCGCCGGCCGGTCAGCACGACGGGAACACCCGTGGGCGACCCGTCGGCGGCGCGTTGCGTGAGGCCGATCGTCAGCGGCTTTTCGGCTTCGATCAGACGGATGATCCACCAGACGGTCTCGCCTTCGTAAGGGGTCAGCGCGGCGGTGTTCTGATATAGCGCGTAGTCATACAGCATGATCCGCTTGCCGCCCTGTTCGACGAAATGCAGATACCATGTGCCGTCACCCAGCGCCGATCCTTCCGGCCCGGCGAATTGCCGTTTCAGGGCGGTGATCCATTCCGGGCCGTCGGCGGTGAAGTGATCCGCGATGATCGGATCACCCGCCGGGTCCGCATAGACCAGCCGCGCGCCCTGCCTGCCGTCGGGGCCCGCGGGCGTGACGCCCGGAAATTCGAACACCAGCCCCGGAAAGAACCGCACGTCAAGCTGGCGGAGGTCGAATTCCAGCCCCGGAAAGCAATTGCCGACCCCGGATTCCATCAGCGTCGACACCGGGTTGCCGAGGATCGGCTCGGCATAGACGGGATCTTCGGCTTTCGCGGCCTTGTTCAAAGGCTTCGGCGCTGCGCCTGTGTGATCCTTCATGATGACACCTCCGCCGTGTCGACATGAAGTTCGGGTTGAACCGTGTGCCTCCACTCGCCTTCGAGCTTGTCGAGATACGCCATCAGCTGATCGTATTGCCGCCGGGTGATCGACAGTGGCACCCCCATGGAATGACGCATGTAGGGTGGCATCCGCATGTCGTAGGTCTGCGCCCGGATCGCACGCGGATCACGAAAGGTGATGTCCTCCAGCCCGTCGCCCTGGAAACCAACGCGCGGATCGGGCTGAACGCCGGGAATCTTCGGCAATTCGGCGACATGCGCGAAAGGCGGCCTGATGATCCGCCGCACGCGGTCGGGGTCACGGACAAGGAACGCGCGCAGGATCGGGCTGTCGCACATGCGGGCGTGGACCTGCTGCACGACCTGCGTATAAGGCAGCCGGTCATGCGCACCCGAGCGCGGCTCGATCGTGTCGCCCTGCCCCGGCGTGTATTCCGGCACGAGGCTGGCATAAGGGGCATCATCCGCCCGCATGGATTTCGGACCCAGCCGCGGCGTGATGCCTGCGTCCCAATCCGGATCGGTCCCGTCCGGCTCGGCCAGAAGCTGCGAATTGCCGTCCAGCGCCCACGAGCGCCGCTGGTCGAGGTTCACGAGGCTCGCGGTCTCGAAGATGCGCCGGAAGAGATCGAGGATCTCGACCGGCGTCGTGTCGGGGTCAAGCCTTGAGGGGGGCAGGTCGCGGTCTTCAAGCTCGTCGCGGATCGAATACATCGGACGCTTGTCCGGTGCGAAATCCGGCGGCCCGGCCATGGTGCGTGCCTGCGCCATGTGCGCCATGCCGTCCACCGCCAGCTCTGCCGTCATGACAAGGTCGCAAGTGTCGTCGATCAGCCCCCAGCCATTGCCCGACCCGACCCGCGCGCCGTCATAGCTGTCCATCGGCGTGGGCCATTTTGGCGTATTGCCGGTGCGGAAATTGTAGCCCGACCACGGGGTGTCGGAACTCAGGATGCGGTTCTCCTTGCGGGTCATCTTGTGGATGCGCCCGTATTCCGTGATCGCCGGGCCGAAGGCGCCGGGCGGCAGCGGCGAGGCCGGTGCCCTGGCGGCTTCGGGTGGGCCATAGGCGTCCCCCTTGCCCGGGACAAAGCGAAGGCGGACTTGGTCCAGCCGGGTCTTGCAACTGGGGTCGGCCTGGTTCGCCACATAGGTCCGCACCTTGCCCAGCGGAAGCGGCGCGTCCTCGCGCACCAGAGGAACCTGGCCTTCGGTATGCGGGCTGATCGCGTCGAGGTGGTGCGTCTTGTAGCTGTCGGCGGAAAACACGACGCGCGCGATGGCGGCGCAGGAGGCGAGTTTTGTGCGGGCCTCGGCCTTGCGGTTGGCCGCTTCCACTGTGAAGCGCAGGTGCTTCAACCTAGTGCCGCGCGCCTGAAGGAAGGCCTCGGTGACGGGCACCTTGACGATGCTGCCATCCGGGTCCTGCAGCCGCGCCCAAAGCTCGAAGAACGGGGCAACGGGCTTGATCTTGCCGTGGCGGTCCTTGAACGTGATCTGATCCGGGGTCTCTACCTTCAGGGTGTAGGGGTGATGCCCGTTGCCCTTGACCGAGGTCTCGATCAGGCTCGGCGCGGGCTTGATCATCGTCTGCATGCCGCGCGCCGGGTTCTCGTCCAGCATCCAGCGATAGGCGGGCATCGGCTCTTTCGAGCCGCCGACACGGGCGATGGCCATGGGCGGATCAAAATATATGCCCAGCATGCGCCCCCGTTTCGGGTCGCGCCCGCACCAGGGGGCGCAGGTTTCCGGGTCGGCGTGACTGCATGTCTTGTGGGTGTTGTCGGGCATCAGGCAGGCTCCGCGTTCCGGGCTTCAGGGTCGTCATGGCCGCTTTCGGCATGCGGCACGGGTTTCGGCCCGAGGCTCTGCTCGAACCAGAACATGTTGTGGGGGTCGTAGCGTTTCTTGATCTGTTGCAGGCGCGGCAGGTTCTGCCCGAAATAGGCGGTCAGGAAATCCTCGGTGCCGCGTCGCGGATAGTTCTGGTAACGCCGCCCACTGCCCATGCCTTTTGCAATGACCCCAAGCCCGTCGAGCCAATCGATGCTGGCCTGCCTGTGGCTGTCGAAGGTCCAGAAGGCCCAGCTGAACAGGTCGACCGACGGGTCGCGATGGACAAAAGCCATGTCCGTCGGAGCGCGCTCGGCAATCGCGCCGCCGTAGAATTCCAGCGCGATGAAGCAGGTCTTGTCCGGCGCGTTCAGGAAATGCTCTACCACATCGCGCCAGCGCTCGGCGGAATGGTGTTCGTTGATGAGCCAGCCTTCGACCAATGGCTTGGTGTTCATCGACACGTTCGGCATGTCCAGACCGGGCGGGTTCACCGTCTGGAGCAGCATCTCGTTGAGCCTTGTGTACCGATGCTTGTGGGTCCAGATCTCGACATCCCTGCGCGGGTCTTCGAGCGTGTTCAGCACCGGGTCCAGCGCCGGTTTCGCCTCGGCCTCGGTGCCGTCATAAAGGCCGCGCAGGGACAGGCAGGGGATTTGCCCGTCCGGATGGCTGGCATCCGGCAGATACATCAGCAAGGCCTGATGCCCCATCCTGTCAGGTCCGGAATTGGAGTATTCCGCTTGCAGAAGCGCCAGCACGCGGCACACCCGCTCGATATCCGCCTTATGCCTGTGCCGCATGTCCCAGCGCAGGCCGAAGCCGAAGAACTTGCGATCCAGCGGAACCGGGTCGTAGGTGATCTCGAGCAGGATGCCGAACTGGTTGCCGGTCCCGCCCCGCACGGCCCAGAAGAGGTCGGTGTTGGTTTCGGCATCCGCAGTCACGATCCTGCCATCCGCAAGCGCCATGCGGACCCCGGTGACACGGTCGCAATTCATCCCGAACAGCCGCGAGGTAAAGCCGTAGCCCCCGCCCATCATGTAGCCCGCGACATTCACCGTCTCGCAGCCGCCACCGGGCAGGTGCAGCTTGTGATACTCCAGCATCCGATTGAGCTTGCGGAAGGTCACGCCCGGCCCGCAGCGCGCCGAGGGCCCGTCCGCATCGACGAGGACGTGATCGAGGCCCGACGTGTCGATGACCACCTGATCGTTGACGGAATACCCGGCGGTGCAATGTCCGCCCGACCGGGCCGTGACCTGCATCCTGCACTTGCGCGCGAACTTAAGCGCCGCGACGACATCGGTTTCGCATTCGCAATAGACGATGACTTCGGGATACTGCTGATAGGTGTGCATGAAGACCATGCGATCGTCGTTATATCCAGGCGCGCCAGCGACTTGCACGCGCCCGCTCACGCGTTGCAGGAGCTTTGCGAACCGCTCTGCCTTGTACGAGGGAAGACCGGTTTCGTTCTGCTTGAATGCCTTCCAATGAACGTCGTTGTTGTGATGATCCTTAAGCTTCAAAACGAAATCCCCGCGCTTCAATAGGAATGAGCGTAGTCGCAAACATTGTCCGAGTCCCACAGTTTCTGAAAAAAATCACAGTGCGGCCCGTCGGCCTGTCCCGCGCTCCGGACGGACAGCTGGACAAATATGACGTGGCTGCCGTTCCGCGATCCTTGAATCGGGCAGCCACGTTCAGTTTCTTCCGGCACCAACAGGAAGCGACAGTGCCGGAAGCATCAAATGGGAATGGCCCTATGACGACCCCATGACCTCGACCAGAGACTTTATCTTTGGCGACAACAAATCGAAACTGAATCCCATGCAGCGAAAGAAGCTGTCCGGAAAGGCGCTGATCGAACAGGTCAACACGTTGAACACGCGGATGATACGCCTGTGCTATCTGGTCGAACAAGAACCGCAGGAGTGCAACAGAATCACGCTTTCAGATTGCCATATAGGTGCGCTGGGACTGCCGCGCCCTGAGATCACCTATTCCGTCACCGGCAGCGAATACACGCTACGCGGGATCATAGCCGCGCAGCAAGCGGCCGATCTTATTTTCAAGAAAATCGGTGCAAACCCGTTTTCTCTCGAACAAGGGATGAACTACTCTCATTTCATCAATGGCAATGGATATCCGGGGATCGGGTTCACGCTGGATGCTCAGAATTACACGGTAAATCTGGATGGCGCAGACCATATCGCGGGAAGCTATCACATGGGCAAAGATTTGCGCAGTTGCGTCGTGGACGCGGATTCGCGCTGCTGGGAGCACCAGAACCTTTATCTTCTCGGCAGCGGCACATTTCCCACCATCACCACCGCCAATCCGACCCTGACAATCACGGTGCTGACATTCCGCGCATCGCGCGCCGTGTTGAAGGATTTGGCAGTACTGTGACCCCCAGAGATAAAAGGGCTAATGACGCAGGGTTCGAGTGTCTTGGTACTGCTCGATCTGGCAACGAACCCCTTTCGACACTGCTGCCAGTATGTCTGCAACCAAGGGTGTGGCGGTATCACTCAGGCCAGCTTCGTTCCAGCTTTTCAAGAAGCTCTAGGTTGAACATTGCCAGCAAGGCGTTTCCAAGAGCTCTGTCACTCTCCATCTTTCGACGAAGCTGTGCCCGGTTCCACATGACGTAGCGACTTCCGGCGCGCAGGATAACCGTCGCATTCGCGCCGCTGTCCGCACCCCGCAGGAAGGACATCTCACCAATGAAACGCACCGGTGTGAGTTTTGATGTCTTTTCGTTGCGCTGCAAGACACCCTCGCCATCCAGAAGCAGGACAAGGCCGTCCGGCACCTCTCCTTGCTCGCAGATCGTCCTGTCGTCGTCGAGGACGTGCCAACTGGCGTGCTGCATGATCCGTCTGAACTGCCCTGGGTTCAAGGTTGGGAAATGTCGGAACAGTGCGCGCTGTTGCGCGCCCATCCACAGGGTGGAGCGATCCAGCAGAACGAAGGTCAAGGCGTATAAGTTAGCGAGCGCAAGCAAGGTACTGGCAAACACCGCCTCCCATAGCGGGGCCGGGCCGACCAGCACATAATACGCGATGTAGAAAAATGTGCCCAGCAACAATAGCAACCGCAAACGAAGTTCGTTGCGCGTCATCAACCCCAGCAGTTGAAACAGAACCGCGAGAATCGCGAACAGCTTGACAGAAGCAAGCGCCGAGAGGGTCAGGGTCATAATGCGAAACCAATGATGGTGCGCCATCATCACGCAAGAGCTGCGTCAAGAATGAGGATAGCGCATGGAACTGGTGACAACCATTGTTGATGCTGAATGCCAATACAAGCCCATTTACTCATCGGAATAGGTTGAAATCCGGCCGAGCCAAGAGCGACTCACCGATTGTGACCCCCAAATTGCTCGAACGCTGAAGGACTACCAGTGAAACGATGGTCAAGGTGAACCATTATGACAAACCTGAGTTACCGCTTCCAATAATGCCGAACCATCGCCACACCGTCGGCAAAGGGGACAGGTGCAAGAAACTCCAGCCTTGGCTTCGCAATCTCTAGCGTACGTATACCGCGCGGACTGCTGCCGCTCGGTACTGGCAGGGCGACCGGCCGCTTGCTCAAAATGCTGCACATGCAATGCCGCAATCTCACAGGCAGCAAACCGCCCTCCACGTCGATCATCCGACACGTACTGCACCCTGCCTGATGGTCCGCAATGAGGCTCGACCGGCCGACTGCACTTGCAGCATCTCAGCGTGGCCGAATGTCCGTTCTTGGTGGCTTGAGCATGGGCAAGCCCCGCGAGCGGGGCCGGGCTGTTGCGGCTTTGCCTTGAGCCTTCAAGGTGCCTACTTTCTACACCAAAACAGCCTACCTCAATTTGAGCCACGCCGAGGCCGCGTCGTGCGCCACGCCCGCGCTATCACCTTCCAACTGGCCGAGGTTGCCGTCACCGGCCCGATGGTTCGCGCCATCCTCACCGCCATCCGCCGATTGCGAGCACCACCGCTGTGCGCGTGAACGCAAACCAGGCCGTAACTAAACGAACCGGCTCGACAGGTCTGTCTCAAGCGCTGAAAACGGGGGCGCTGGGTCAGGATGCTGCGGGCTCCCGGCCCGATCCGCTCAACTCTGGGCGCTTTCGCGACCTCCTGCAACACGCGGTGCGGAAAACGCTTGATCAACTGGGAAAATCAGGCGATCTTGACGTCGAACGGCATGCGACTTGGGGAATATCGGTGGGAAGTAGAGCATGATGTTGTTGCGAAATATCTGCCTGACGGCAGCGGTGCTTGCAGGCACAGGGACTACAGCGGTTACAGCTGAAGCTACGGATGCAGCCGAGATGTTTTCCGCCGAGTGCGCGCAATGCCACGGACGGACGGCGCGCGGCATGGCCAGCTTCCCGACACTCCGAAACATAAGCGCGCCCATGCTTGCGGAAAAGCTTACAAAATACCGCGCGGGTGAAGCGATCGGTCCCAATTCGATGCTGATGTTTCCAGTTGCAGAAAATCTCACAGACGAAGAGATCGAACTCCTGACAACCTACATCGCCGATACCTTCAATTAGATCCTCGGCTTGATCGACCGTTCAGAAAAACGCGTTTAAGCCGAGCACAGGCCTAGTGCCTGATAGACAGAGAATTGTTTACATGCTGTTTTTTTCATTGAGATGACAGAAATGATTCACCGGTTTACTCCCCTTTAGCATAAACTGTGCTGGTGCACGCTTGGGAGGGCCTGCACAGAATCATGGGAGGAACCTTATGAAACGATTTCACTTCACCGCGCCAACATGTGCCGCTATCCTCTCGATCACGTCTTTGGGCGTGACCGGGACTGCCGCTCTTGCACAAAGCGCCCCGGATCTGGACTATGAGACAGTCCTGACCGACCTGGACAACCCGTGGGACATGGCATTCTTGCCTGACGGCACCATGTTCTACACAGAAAAATGCCTTGGACTGTCGGTCTTGTTGCCTTCGGGCGAGACGAACGCGCTTCTGGGGATGACCGGAAGCGATGGGTATGCGTCCACTGCAGATGACCTGTTTTGCGAGGGACAGGCCGGGATGATGGGCATCGCGCTTGACCCTGAATTTGATGACAATCGATTCATCTATGTCTACTCGACCTCGAGCATGCAGGCACCGGGCACGAACCGCCTTATGCGCTTCGTCGTCAGTAACGATCTGAGCGACGTATCCGATCGCACGGACCTGATCGAGGATGTCCCCTACAAGCCCGAAGCGTCTGATCAGCCATTTGGTGGCCCAGGTGCGCATAACGGCGGACGCGTGCGCTTTGGCCCGGACGGATACCTGTATCTGACGACCGGCGATATCCACGGTGCCGAAGTGCCACAAAGCCCGACCCTGCTGGGCGGCAAGGTGGTCCGTATCGACCGCGATGGCAACGCCGCCGAGGGCAATAACGCCCCCGAAGGTTTTGACGCGCGCATCTATACCTATGGGCATCGCAATGTTCAGGGCATCGCGTTTCATCCTCAAACCGGTCAGCCAATCGCTGCCGAACATGGGCCCTGGCACTCGGACGAAATCACGGCGCTGGTGCCCGGCGGCAACGGCGGCTGGGATCCGCGGCCCAATCGTGCCGGCCGGGGCGACTGCCCAGATGGCTATTGCGGCTATGAGCCGGTGCAAATGGAAGCCATGGAACCGGCCGAGCGCGCAGCCTACATGCCTATGACGGATTTCGACAGCTTCCCTGACGCGATGCCACCAGCCTGGACCAATAACGGGTTGTCGCAAGGCATGACCGCAAATGTGTTCCTTATCGGGGACCATTGGGGGGGCTGGGAAGGCCACATGGCTGTCGGCTTTATGGGTATTGGCTTTGGCGGAACCCCAGTCGGGCAACGGATCGATCTGATTGACATCGCCGACGATGGGCAATCAGTCAATGATGTGACCGAGATGCCGCTTCCCATGGGGCAAGGTCGCTTCCGCGCATTGGTTCTTGGGCCGGATGGCGCGCTGTATGCCGCGATTGATGAGGGCGATATCTATCGCATCATGCCGAACTGAGCTGGTTTACTGCCGACAGCCCTGCGCCGCGTTTGCGGCGCAGGGAACTAAATTATTTTATCCCGAGATAGATCGCATCCCTGACAGCGAACTGGGCGCCGCACGGGTCTATCTGGGGGTAGGAATCATTGGTTTAGGAGTTGGTTCGTAACGCGAAGCACACTCCATCACGGTTTGGGTGCTTGATGAAAACGACAGTACCCCACGTTTTCTAATTTAAAACTCGATTTATCGTCGCCGAAAGCGACGCTGATCTAGTCAATTTAACTGTCATATATATGCTGTATTCGACGGTTGGAGTTGTCTGGCGGTAACTAAATTGCGAGCGCTGTTTTCTAAACATAAACGTAGGTCGAGGTCGGTGCGGCGACCGGCCGCTTTCATAAAATCTTGCGGGTGCAATGCCACACCGTCGTCAGGCGGCTTATCGCCCTGCACGTCGATCACCCGGCACATGCCGCGTCCTGCATGACCGTCCGCAATGAGGCTGCTGCGGCAGTACGCTGCGCTGGATCTGAATGGCTGCTTCGGTGAAACTGGCCGATAGACTGATCGGCCGCTCTGAGCTTGGCACGGCGACGAGGCCCACATCCAGGCCAGAGTCTGCGCCGTCCGCTATTTGTGCATGCCGCCGCTTAGGTCAGGTCATCCTGTATCTGCTTCTTGCGACTGGACGTTCCGCCGCGCCGAGCCGTCGCATCGTGTGTTT